>CANGHW010000021.1 GCA_947453695.1 Opitutia bacterium | reverse complement strand
GTCTCGCTCAGGATCATGACGGGTTTTGCGCCGGTGCGGTCGGCGGCGGAGAAGAGGCGGCCGGCGCGGAGCGGGATACCGGCGGCGACGAAGAAATCAGTGCTGACGGAATCATAGAACGTGGGGGGAACGTTGACTTCGGCAGTCGCGCCGTCGCGGCCGACGGGGACAAGGGTGAGTGGGATGCCCCAGCGAAACGGCGACGTGTGCGTGAACCCGGCGGCGGCGACACCGGGAACGGCGGCGACCTCGGCGAGAGCGCGGCGGTAGAAATCGAGGCGTTTCTCCGGGGTGGTGTAGCGTTGTTCGGAGAGGGAGACGCCGAGGGAGAGCACGCGGGTGGCATCGATGCCGGAGCGTTGTTGGAGGATCGCGATCCAGCTTCGGCCAAGGAGGCCGGCACAGGCCAGGAGGATGAACGCGAGGGCGATCTCGGCGATGACGAGGGCGGAGCGGAGACGGCGGGCGCCGCGGTGGGCGGAGGCGCGGGCGTTTTCCTTGAGGGCGTCGTTGGCATCGACGCGGGCAGCGGTGAAGCCCGGGGCGAGACCGAAGACGACGCCGGTTACGAGGGAGAGGACGAGGGCGGCGAGGAGGACGGGAGCATTGAGCGCGATCTCGTCCGCGCGCGGAATCCAGCCGCCCTCGGGCACGGTCGCGAGGAGGGCGTCGATGCCCCAGCTACCGAGGAGCACGCCGCCGACGCCGCCGAGGAGGGCGAGGAGCAGGCTCTCGGCGAGGAGGTCGCGGAGGAGCTGGCCGCGCGAGGCGCCGAGGGCGGTGCGGATGGCGAGTTCTTTGCGACGGGCGGTGGCGCGGACGATGTTGAGACCGGCGACGTTGGCGCAGGTGATGAGCATGACGCAGCCGACGGCGCCGAGGATGACGAGGAGGCCGGTCTGGTAGTCACCGACGACGGCTTGATGAAGGTCGCCGGCGACGAGGGTCCAGCCGCGGTAGTGTTCGCCGTGGGTTTCGCGAAGACGCACGGCGAGGGTGGCGAGTTCGGCGTTGGCTTGGGCGAGGGTGACGCCGGGTTTGAGGCGGGCGAAGGGACTCCAGAAACGCGAGGTGCGGTCGCGGGCGGTGTCGCTGTCGGTGGCGATGGGGCGCCAGAGCGCGCCGTTGCCCCAGGGATCTTGGAACGAGGCAGGCATGACGCCGATGACGGTGACGGCGGCATCGTCGATCATGATCGTCTGGCCGATCAGCGCGGGGTTGGCGGCGTAGTGTTTGCGCCACGTTTGCTCGGAGAGGACGACGACGGGAGCGGATGACGAGAGGGCTTCGTCGGCGCGCCATGTGCGACCGAGGAGCGGTTGAACCTGCCAGAGCTTGAAGTAGTCGGCGGTGGCTTGGACGCCGGTCACGCGGGCGGCGGTGCCGATCTTCGTGAGGTTGTAGTAGAAGTAAGTCTGCGCGGCGGCGGCCTCGAAGGATTGGGAAGAGGCTACGACATCGCCGAAGGTGGCAGGGGCGAGCGAGGACTGTCCCTGCTCGGGGTGTTGGGAGCGGAGCTGGACGAGTTGGCGGGCATCGCCGTAGCGGAGCGGCGAGACGAGGAGGGCGTGGACGACCGAAAAAATCGCGGTGGATGCGCCGATGCCAAGGGCGATCGTAAGGGCGGCGATGACTGTGAAACTGGGTGTGCGGGCGAGGGAGCGGAAGGCGGTGCGCATATTCGATTTCCGATTTTGGATTTTCGCCGGGCGAAAAAATTACTCACCGCGGAGGGCGTGGAGCGGATCGATGCGCGTGGCGCGGCGGCTCGGAAGGTAGCAGGCGAGGAGAGCGACGAGGGCGAGGAGTAGTGGGACGAAGGCGAAGGTGGGCGGGTCGTGTGGCTCGACGCCGTGGAGGAGGCTGGCGAGGAGTTGGGCGCTGAACCACGCGGCGACTAGGCCGAGCGCGAGGCCGGCGAGGACGAGGCGGAAGCCCTGGCCGATGATCATGGTCACGACGTTGCGCGGCTCGGCGCCGAGGGCCATGCGAACGCCGATCTCCTGGGTGCGTTGGGCGACGTTGTAGGCCATCACGCCGTAGATGCCGAGGGCGGCGAGAAAGAGAGCGACGACGGCGAACATGATGAACAGAAAGCCGAAAAAGCGCTGGGGCCACATGTTGTCGCTAGCGACTTTGGCGAGCGGGCCGGGCAGGTAGAGCGGGATGCCGGCACGGGCGGCAACGAGGGCATCCTGCGCAGGCGCGAGATAGGAGGCGGGTTCGCCCTTCACGCGGAGGACGGCACTCATGAAGTTGTCGGGCTTCTGCGCGAGTGGGAGCCAGACGGCGGGATCGATCTCGCGGGCGGTGGGGCGCTGGGCGATGTCACCGACGACGCCGACGATCGTGACGGTCTTGCGGAGTTTTTCTTCCAGCTCGTGGCCGTAGACGAGACGGCGACCGAGGGGATCTTCGTGGGGGAAGAATTTTGCGACGAAGGCTTCGCTCACGACGGCGACTGGCTCGCGGTCCGCGCGGTCGCGTTCGTCGAAGAAGCGGCCGCGGCGAAGGGGAATGCGGAGCGCGGAGAACACTCCGGGCGAGGCGGCGCGGTAGATGGCCGAGGGCAATTGGCCGGGCGTGGGCTCGGGGCGGCCGGCGATGGCGAAGGAGTTGTAGTTCGAGGAATTGGTGAGCGGGAGATAGCTGATGAAACCGGCGTCTTCGACGCCCGGGATCTCGCGGAGGCGGTCGATCGCGGTCTCGAAGAATTTCTGCGCGATCTTTTCGTCCTTCTCGATGGTGGGAGGAATGCCAGTGCGGAACGTGAAAATGCCGGTGGGATCGAAGCCGGGATCGATGTTTTGCAGGTGGAGGAAGCTGCGGGTCATCAAGCCGGCGGCGACGAGGAGGACGAGGGTGAGGGCGAGTTGGAAGACGATGAGATAGGCGCGGAAACGGCGGCCGTGGCCGGAGGCGGTGCCGCCGCGGGCGCCGTCCTTGAGTTCCTGCGCGAGGTCGGGACGGGAGAGCTGGATGGCGGGGAAGGCGCCGAAGAGGAGGCTAGAGCCGATGGTGGCGGCGAGGGCGAAGGCGAGGACGCGCCAATCGAGGTCGAAGCGAATCCAGAACGGAATCTCGACGGGGATGAGACTGAGGACGAAGTCGATCTGCCAGAAAGTGAGCACGAAGCCGGCGAGACCGCCAGCGACGCCGAGGAGGAGACTTTCGGTGAGCAGCTGGCGCACCAGGCGGCCACGGCCGGCACCGAGGGCGGCGCGCACGGCGAGCTCGCGGGAGCGGGCCGAGGAGCGGGCGAGGAGGAGATTGGCGACGTTGCCGCAGGCGATGAGGAGGACGGCGAAGACGGCGCCGAGCATAAGCTGGAGTGCGAGTTTCTCCTCCCGCATGGCCTCGTCGCGCATGAGCAGGGCGCGGAAGCGCATCCCGGTATTGGTCTTCGGGTAGGCGGCCTCGTGGCGGGCGCCGAGGGTATCGAGTTCGGCCTGCACGCTGGAGAGCGTGACGCCGGGCTTCATCCGGGCGTAGATGGGGAATCCGTGGGAGCCGCGCTCTTCGTCGCGTGCCATTTCATTGTCGGGGAAGGGCTGCCAGAGCTGGGTGGTTTCGGGAAACGCGAAGCCCTCGGGCATGATACCAACGACGGTGACGGACTCGTTGTTGAGCGTGATGGTCTGGCCGAGGAGGTCGGGGTTGCCGCCGTAGGAGCGTTTCCAGAGAGCGTGGCCGAGGATGACGACTGGAGGGGAGCCGGGGCGGCTTTCGTCGGGGCGGAAGAGGCGTCCCAGAGCGGGACGGACGCCGAGGGTTTGAAACGCGTCGGCGGTGATCCAGTTGCCGAGGGCGCGTTCCGGGCGTTCGGAGCCGCCGAGGATATAGGTGCGGTTCCAGACCGTAAGGGCGCCGGAGAGAGTTTGGGACTCGCGGCGGATGTCGCGGAAGTCGGGGACAGAGCTATCGAAGTCGTCGGCGGGTTGGCGGACGTTGTAGGTGCGGAGGTAGAGGAGCGTGGATTCGTCGGTGACGAACGGGATGGGGCGGAGAAGCAAGGCGTTGTAGAACGTGAACATCGACGTCGCGGTGGCGACGCCGAGCGCGAGTGCGAGGATTGCGACGAAGGTGAAGCCCGGGGACTTCGCGAGTTGGCGAAAGGCGAAGCGGAGGTCGGAGAGCATTTGGGGAAACTGTAAGCGGTAAGCTCTAAGCTTTAAGTTGAACGCATCGGCGCGGTGGCGTTTCCGTGGTTCGAAGCTTAGAGCTTATCGCTTAGACCGCGGCGCTTCGCGCCGCTCAGTGCTGCTCGACCTGCTCTTGGACGACGCGGCCGTCGAAGATGTGGATGGTGCGTTCGGCATGGCGGGCGAAGCGGGTGTCGTGCGTGACCATCACGATCGTGGCGCCGCCCTTGTGGAGGTCGGCGAGGAGCTGCATGACGGAGTCGCCGTTTTTCGAGTCGAGGTTGCCGGTGGGCTCGTCGGCGAGGAGGACGGCGGGCGAGCCGGCGAGGGCGCGGGCGACGGCGACGCGTTGTTGCTGACCGCCGGAGAGCTGAGACGGGAGGTGCTTGGCGCGGTGGCCCATGCCGACTTTTTCGAGGGCGGAGGTGACGGCGGCTTTGCGCTCGGCGGCGGGCATGCCGCGGTAGGTGAGGGGAAGCTCGACGTTTTCGTAGACGGTGAGATCGCCGATGAGGTTGAAGGATTGGAAAATGAAACCGATCTCGCGGTTGCGGATGCGGGCGCGTTCGGGGAGCGAGAGGCTCTGGACGGGGCGGCCGTTGAGGACGTAGGTGCCGTCGGTGGGAGAGTCGAGGAGGCCGAGGATGGAAAGGAGGGTGGACTTGCCGCAGCCAGAGGGGCCGGCGATGGCGACGTATTCGCCCTGGCGGATGTCGAGGTGGATGCCGGAGAGGGCGTGAGTTTCGACTTCGTCGGTGAGGAAAACTTTGGTGACGCCTTCGAGTTTGATGAGGGAAGCGGGAGAGGACATGGGCGGGAGGGGGAGTGAGGAGATGGGTGGAGACGGGTGAAGGGTTAGCGTTGAGAATCGGTGGTGTCGTGGGCCACGAAGGCGATCATGAGAGCGAGGACGATGGTGAGGGCGATCATGACGAAAGAACCACGCGGGGAGCGGAAAAGTTTCAAAAAAACCGAGAGCGGATCAGGCGCGTTGCGGTGCTGAACTCAGTTGAGTTTGATGCGATCATTGGCGTCCCACTGGGACATGTCGGAGAGGATGACGCGGTCACCGGGGGCGAGGCCGGAGACGATCTCGATGGTGTTGACGGAGCTGCGGCCGAGTTTCACGCGGGTGCGGACGGCGTAGCTGCCATCGGCATCGAGTTTGAAGATGCCGACGTCACTCCTTTCGCCCCCGAAGGCGGGACGACCGACGAAGAGGACATCAGTGAGGCGCTCGAGCTCGATGGTGCCGTCGACGGAGAGGTCGGGGCGGGCGCCCTTGGGGAGCTCGCCAGTGAGGCGGACATCGACGGTGACGGTGCCGTTCTGCACGGACGGATCGATGCGGGCAACCTGGCCGGCGACGAGGCCGTTGCGGGTGTCGATGGAGGCGGGTTGGCCAATGAGGATGTCCTTGGCTTGGGTCTCGGCGACGCGCACTTCGGCCTTGAGGCGGGTGGGATCGGCGACGCGGGCGAGGTTGGTGCCGGGTTGAACCTGGGCGCCGACCTCGACGGGAAGGAGTTGGAGGACGCCGTTCATCGAGGAGCGGACGGCGAGGGCTTCGAGTTCGTCGCGGCGCAGGCGGGCTTGGGCGCGGAGGCGATCGACCTCGGCCTGTTTGACGGCGAGTTGGGGGGCGATGGAAGCTTGGGCGAAGGCGAAGCGCTTTTGCTCAATGGCGTGACGGGTGGCGGCCTGCTCGGCGGTGACTTTGGAGAGCTGGCGGTCGAGGGAGGAAACGAGGCCGTCTTTGAAGAGCTGGTCGTTGACCTCGGCGCGGAGCTTGGAGGTCTGGTAGTCGGCATTGGCAGAGGCGGCGACGGACTCGGCTTGGAGCACGGCGGACTCAAGGGTGACCCTGAGATTGGCGAGCTCGGCTTCGGCGGCGCGGAGCTGGGAGTCGGCGTTGGCGGCGGCTTGCTCGACGTCGGGATTGGTCAGCATGAGGATGACGCTGTCGGGGGTGACGACGGCGCCGGGGCGGAGGATGATGTTGTCAACGCGGCCCTGGGTGCGGGCGGCGATCCAACGGATTTCCTCGGGGACGAGGGTGCCGAGGCCGCGGACGTTGCGGAGCATCTGGCCGCGTTTGACGGTGTCGAGGTAGACGAGATTGCGGTCGACGGTGGGGGCGGCGGGCTTCAGGCGCGCGAGCAAGATCGTGATTCCGACGAGCACGACGGCGGCGATGACGCCGAAGAGGATGCGTTTTTTCCGCTTAATTTTGGATTGGTCGGGGCGCGCGATGTCCATGGATGCGCTGGTCTTTGCAACGGTCGTGCCGACGGGTGGGCACAGTGGTTAAGTGATTGAAGTGAAGCGGGAAGAAATTTTACCGAGAAAACCGGTCGTCCGCCGGGGCTGCGCTGGCGGGACGGAGGTTTCCCGGAAGTGGGACGGGGCGGACGCAGCGGGCGTCAGGCCGGGAGGCGAAGGGTAGCGATACAGCCGGACTCGCCGGCGGGGCGGTTGGCGAGAGCGAGGGAGCCGCCGTGATTTTCGGCGATCTGGCGGCAGAGGACGAGGCCGATGCCGCTGCCTTCGGGCTTTGTGGTGAAAAAGGGGACGAAGAGATTCGTCGTCTGCGCGATGCCGGGGCCGTCGTCTTCGATGAGGATTTCCGCGGGAGCGGAGGAGTTCGTAGAGCTGGCGGGTTTGCGCCATGAAATACGAACGGTGGCTTCGGCTTGGCCTTCGGCGCGCTGCTCGAGGGCGGCTTCGACGGCGTTTTTTACGAGGTTGATGAGGACCTGTTCGATCTGTGCGGCGTCGCAGGAGAGGGTGAGATTTGGGCCGCCGAGGACGCGCACGGGCAGGCGGCGTTCGAGCGCGACGACGCGGTGAACGAGGTCGGTGATTTCGCACGGCACGCGGCTCGGCTGCGGGAGGCGGGCGAGGCGCGCGTAGGCTTGCATGAAGCGCGCGAGGCTCTCGGCGCGGCTGGCGATAATATCCAGCCCGCCGCGCATATCGTCTTCCCAGTCGGCGGCGCGCTTCGGGTTGCGCAGGAGCGAGCTGAGGCTGCCTGCGATGGACTTGATGGGGGCGAGGGAGTTGTTGAGCTCGTGGCCAAGGACGCGCACGAGGCGTTGCCAGGCTTGGAGTTCTTCATCGCGTAGCGTGCGGCTAAGGTCGGCGATGACAACGAGGTGATGGGGGCGTCCGCCCTCGCGAAATTGACTGCGGCGCATGCCCCAGCGGCCGGTGGCGCCGGGAAACGTGGCGTGCAAAATGCGGCCGGATTCGCCCTCGAGGCAGTCGAGGAGACCAAGCTCGGCGGCGTCGCGGCCGAGGATGCGCTCAGCGGGTTTGTCGAGGAGGAGCTGGGCGGCCTGGTTGGCGAGGCGGAGCTTGCGGTCAGCGTCGAAGGCGAAGATCGCGATGTTGATTTCCTCCATCACGGTGCGGAGGAGGGCGGTGGCCTCGAGGGCGTTGAGGCGTTGTTCCTGCAGGGTGCGGCTGAGGATGTTGATTTCCCACATGACGTCGCCGAGGGGTTCGTCGCGACGGGCGCCACGGGCGCGGACGGCAAAATCGCCTTCGCGCAGGGCGGAGAGGAGGTTGGCCATCGTGTGGAGTGGGCGCACGACGCGGCCGCGGAGGGCGGCGGCGAAACCTAGCCAGCAGCCGACGATGAGGAGAGAGAGCGTCCACTGGACTTTCGGCGTGGGCGTGGGGTCGTCGAGCCAGAGAAACCAGGCCGATACGAGGACCGCGGGCAGGCCGGTGAGCAGCGCGTAGAGGAAGACGAGCTGGTCGTGGGGTATGCGGCGCTTGGGCTGGGACATGGTCCTCGGCTTAGTTTTCTAACGTGGAGATCGCAGAGGTCAAAAAGCCGGGCTTCGGCGAGTATGCTGCTCTCGCGTCCCTGCTCTCACGAGGAGGGCTCCCGGAGAAAAGCAGGAGACGTGTGACATAGGGCCGAAACTAGAGGCCGTATTTCTCCAGGCGTCGGTAAAATGCGCTGCGGCTGAGGCCGAGTTCTTCTGCTGCTTTGCGGGCATTGCCGTCGCAGCGGGCGAGGGTCTTTTTGATGAGGAAGGCTTCGACTTCCTCGATGCTCATTTCTTCAAGGCGCGGGGCGGCTTGCGCGGCGTTGAGGCCGAGATCGGCGGCGCGGACGACTTTGCCGGGGGCCATGAGGACTCCGCGTTCGACGGAGTGGTCGAGTTCGCGGACGTTGCCGGGCCAGTTGTAGGCCTTGAGTGCGTCGAGGGCGGAGGCGTCGAAACCGGTGATGGGTTTCCGGTAGCGGTCGACGTGGGCCTTCAAGAAATGCTGCGCGAGGAGCTCGATGTCCTCGCGGCGTTCGCGGAGCGGCGGAAGGTGAAGCTGGATCGTGTTGAGACGGAAGAGCAGATCCTGGCGAAACTTGCCGGCGGCGACTTCGGCTTGGAGGTCGGAGTTGGTCGCGGAGACGAGGCGGACGTTGGCGCGGAAGGTGCGCGAGGAGCCGACGCGTTCGAACTCGCCAGTTTCGATGGTGCGGAGAATTTTCGCCTGCTGGGAGAGCGGGATGTTGCCGATCTCGTCGAGGAAGAGGGAGCCGCCGTCGGCGAGTTCGAAGCGGCCGGCGCGGTCGGCCTTGGCGTCGGTGAACGCGCCGCGGACGTGGCCGAAGAGTTCGCTCTCGAAGACGCCTTCGGGGAGGCCGCCCATGTTGACGGAGATGAAGGCTTTCGCGGCGCGGGCGGATACGGCGTGGAGCGCTTGGGCGACGAGGCCTTTGCCGGTGCCGTTCTCGCCCGTGATGAGGACGTTGGCGTCGGAGGGACCGACGCGGGCGATGATGTCGAGGACGGGGCGCATCGCGGCGGATTGCGCGATGAGGGTTGGGCCGGATTTGCCGCCGGCGGTGCCGCGGAGGAGTTGGTTTTCCTGTTCGAGGCGGCGGTAGGCGCGGACGGCGCTGCCGAGATCGATCTGGTTGCGGACGATGGCGAGGAGGCGAGGGTTATCCCAAGGCTTCGTCACGAAATCGCGCGCACCGCGGCGCATGGCCTCAACGGCGACTTCGACGCTGGCCCACGCGGTCATGACCACGACGGGGAGCGTGGCGTCGATGGTCTGAAGTTTCTGGAGCAACTCGAGGCCCTCGAGCCCGCTGGTGGTGTCGCGCGCGTAGTTGAGGTCCATCAGCACCATTGCGTAGTCGCGGGCCTCGACGGCCTTGATGACGGCGGCGGGAGATTTTACGGCCTCGGTCGCGTAGCCCTCGCTTTTTAGGAGGAGGCGGAGGGCTTCCAAAACGTCCGCCTGATCGTCGGCGATGAGGATGCGGGGGGGCGAATCGTCGGACATGGCGGGAAGTGACGGGAGGCGGGTTTGTGGTGTCAAGGAGGGCGGTGGGGGAAAGGCGGTCTCAGGCGGCGACGAGGCTGAAAGTGGTGAGGGAGATTTTCATGGAAGGATAATGGGTTGAGGCACCCTCTTCGCAGTGCGCGTGCCACTGCCAACGCGAGGTAGCAAACAAATCACAGACATGATCTTGTGTGATAATTGAGAAATGAACCTCCCTGCAATCTGCGTCGGATTGGGAAACGAGCGTCCCAAAAACGGGAAAGCCCGTGGGTCATTGCGGGCGCGCAGGCGGCGATCAGGCGCGGGCAGACGAAGACCGAATCGAGCTAAGCAATTACACGTATGCGGTAATTACGCACTAGGAGTTTGGCATGGTCCCTTGACCCTCCTTGGCGATGGGAAATCGTGGGGCTTCAATTCTTGCAGCGCCGAACATCCGAGTGAACACCCGCCCCCCAAAAAAACGGCCCGATGCCGGACTGACTTTGGTGGAAGTGATGATGGGGGCCGTGGTGTTGGCTGCGGTGTTGGTGGGTATGATGCACGCCATCACCGCGGGCTGGCAGATGCTTGACCTCGCGCGCAAGCAAACCATCGCATCGCAAATCATCCGGTTTGAAATCGAAAGGGTGCACTTGAACGAATGGGCGCAGGTGAGTGGGTATTCGACGGCGGTGGCGGGGGTCGTCCAGCCGGTGGACACCAGTTTTCAAAGCGTCGCCACGGGTTTTACGTTGAAGCGCACAGTCTCGGTCGTGCGGACAGAATTGTTGAAGATCACTTTTACGGTTGCGTGGCAGAGCGGCACCGGGCGCTCCTATTCGCGTTCCGGCACCACGTATGTGGGAAAAAATGGTCTCTATATCACCTACTCGCGCTCCTAGGCGGCGGCGCGACGCTGGCTTCACGTTCACCGAGGTAATCATTGCCGCCACGCTTTCCCTCATCGTGGTAGCGGCGGTGTTCTCGGCCTACGTTTACATGGGTCGTAACCTGACGCGTCTGGTCAACATGCAGGAGCAGGATGTGCGGAATCGGCGGACAATGGAGACTTGGGGCAAGGATGTGGGTTCAGCCACGGCGATTGTGACCGCCAGCGACACCCAATTTATCTTTCGCGTTCAATCCGCGGCGGGCACCGCCGATGTCGTAAACTATACCTACACAACGGGAGCAAATGCGACCGGTACGCTCGTGCGGACTTACACTCCCGCGGTGGGGGTGGTCACCACGACGACCCTGCTGACGAAACTCACTGCTTTCGATTTCAACTATTTTTCAGAGTCCGGCACTACCACGACCAGTATTTCTTCCATCAAATCCGCTCAGTTCTCCTACACCTCCCAAGTTGGAGTGTCCTCCACGGGCACACTTGCAGTGTATCCCAACGTCTCAGCGCGCATCGTGATCCGCAACAAAGCGCTGTTGCAATGAACCTACGTGCCGCGTGCGCGAGGCCGTGTTTTCCGCCCGCCCGGTGGGTTGACACTTTCCGCGGCGTCACGCCCTAGTGGTGGCCGTATTTGTCATTTCCCGCATGGCGGCCCTTTCCCTGTTCACTCGAAACAACCGTAGTGGAGTTCTCTTCAACCAGAACGACCACGGGGTGCAACTTGCCCGGTTGGCGCGTTTGGATGAACGGCCGGTGGTGGTGGATGCGTTTGCGGAGCTCGCCGGCGCGGTCGATGACGACGCAATTTCCCGCTGGTTGCGCGATCAGTTTCCCGATCGTGGTCCTGGCTACCTCACCGGTTACTGCGGTTTTCATCCGGTCGACCGCGTGCTTCAGCGTGAGAACGTCAACACACGACGCTTTGCGGAACCAAATTTTTTACCCACTCTACTAGCGGAATCCGCCAAACTCCCGTCCGTGAAGGATTGGTTTGTCAGTGCCCTCAATCCTGTCGACGGCGAGCCGATCACCGCCTCATCACCGCCGCGCACGGGACTTTTGCTCGGCCTGCCGACGGCTAACATCCGCGACCTACAGAATCGTCTGCGCAAGCTTCGTATCCGCCCGCGCCGGATCGAGATTGGCACATTGGGCTTGCTAGGTGCGCTCACACGGCACCTGCGAGATACCGCTTACGGCAATGCGGTGGCGGTCTGCGAAATCGGCCTCGGCCAGACCCGCGTTTATTTTTTGGCGAAAGACGGTGTCCATACCCCAGCCACCCTGCCGCATGGCCTCCTTTCGATCATGGAAGCCACCATGAAGGAAATTTCCGCGCCGGGCATCGGCGCGGCGCGTGATGCGCTCCTCGCTCCCAGCGAAGAACTACGATCACACAGCCGGCGACTGGTGCGCATGCTCACGCGGCATTTGCGCCCCGCGATCGACTATTTCGAAATGCAAACCGGACAGCCCATCGGAGCGCTCTACTGCGCACATCTTCCGGGCAATCTGGGCTGGCTCGAAGAAGCGCTCTGCGCCGCGGTCGACCTGCCATTTTTTGCGCCCGATCTCGCCGCGTGGGTCAACACGGTCGGCCTGCGTTTTCCCGAAGGCGTGGCGACGCCCAACCGTTCCTGGTTTCAAGCGCTGAGCCTCGTGGCCCAGCTTGCGCCCTCTCCTGTCCATGAGCAAAGAACGTGATCCGCTCGGACTGACGTCGCACTGGCATGTGGACCTGCGCCTCGTGGCCGAGTTGCCCGAGGATAACGTCGTCGGCACGCGTTTTCTGATCAACGCCTCGTTCAGCGCCGTCGCACTCGCGGCCCTGCTCTATGCCGGTTGGTTAGGCTACCTCAATTTCCTCCACCGCGTTCATATCCGAGATTGGGAGCAGAAGATCGCGGACAACCGTGCCGAAGTGGCCGACATCAAACACATGCAGCGCGAATACGCGGTGGAGTCGGCCAAAATCGACCAAGCCTACGCGCTGGTGAAGCCAACGCTGTTTGTGTCCGGCTTTCTCGCCGACCTCGGCCGCACCCGTCCCGAGCAAATCATGATCGACACGATCGAGTGGACGGAAAGCGGGATCATTGTGCGCGGCAACGTCCGCGAGAATTCGCAACGTGCCACCCAACTGCTCGGCAATTACGCGAAGCAGTTGGTGAAAGACGAAAAGATCGGCCCGATCTTTCGCGAGATCGTGCTCACCAGTCTGGATCGCGGCAGCAGCACCAACACGGAGGAAGCGCTGAACTACGAACTGACCCTCCGCCTGAAAGCCGCGCGTCCATGAATTCCCAGCTCGAATTCCTGCTCGCTCTCTTCCGGCGCTATCCCCTGGCGGTGGTCTGCAGCGTAGTGGCGTTGCTCAGCGGCGTCAGCGCGTGGTTTTTGGCCGGCCAGAACCAAGAGCTCGAAGTGGTGCGCCAGGATCGAGCTAAAGAAGGCGAGGGGGTGTTTACCCTGCTCGTCGGCGGCACGAGCCAGCGGGAAGAACTCGCCGCGGTGCGCGAGGCCGCCCGGCGCATCGAGGATAACCTCGTGATTGAGAGCAACCTCGCCGAAAACCACTTCTATTTCTACAAGTTTGAGGAGCAGTCGAAGGCCCGCATCCCCGAACTTCATCCGCTGAGTTCGCCTACGACCGACCCGAGCAGCCTCTATCGTCGCGTGCCCTACACGTTGAAAGTCACGGGTTCATATGAACAGGTCTGGGCGTTTCTCTTCGCGCTCGAAACCGGTCCTCGGCTCGTGAACATCACCTCGTTCAATGTCGCCCGTCGGCCTGACGGCATCGCCCTGGATCTTAGTCTCGAGCTTCTCGGAAAGAAATGAACGCGACCCGCTCCCTCGTCGCTTTTCTCGTATATGCCGCCATCACTGGTGTGGTCGCAGCGCAGCGTCCAACTTCCGCTGAGGCCGAACCTGCGCAGATTCAGACTGTTCAGGCTGCGCCGTTGGCCCCGGCGGTAGCCGCTCCTGCGGCGATTGCTCCTGCCGAGAAAAAAGAGGGCGCCAAAAACTCTGCTGCGCTTTTGGCCAAGTCAGTTGCTCCGCCTCCATTGTCGCCGCGTTTCCAGCAAGTGCGCGCTCGAATCGAGGCCCTTTTTCTCCATCGCAACGAAACACCGCCGGCTGTTGATTCGCGTTTCAATCCATTCCGTGGATCCGTAGGAGCAATTGCGGGGGGCGCTACCAGTCCAGGCGCTCCAGGTGTTGTGTCCGGCCCGCCACCAGCCCCCGTAAATCCTGAGATGCAATTGCTGCAACAGGCCGCTTCTGCTCTCAAGGTCGCTGGCGTCATTCAGATAAATAACCGCGATCACCTCATCATCAATCAGGCGCCTTACAAGGAGGGTGATGTGATCATTGGCCGCGCCAAAGGACAACCGATTTATCTCCGGTTGAAAGCGATTTCCCGCTTCACGTTTACGCTCACTTACAACGAGTCCGAGTTGGCCGTAAAATACTAAGCTCCGATGCGGTTGATCTGCCGCGAGTGTGATCGAGTAGGCTGCATTACGGCTTTACATCGCCTTCTCCTGCTTCTCCCAGCGGCGTGGTGCGCCAATTGAAGACGATCGTGAGCACTCGAAACACAAAGGTTGCGATGATCGCGGCTAGCGCCGCCAAGGTGGCCTCGAACTCCAGCGTCACGGTGAGAAATACAAACACCACAGCGCCCGCCAATGCGGTGAGCACGTAAAATTGTCCGGGCTTAAACACCAGTGGCTCTTGGCGCGTGATAATGTCGCGCAGCAGGCCGCCGCCAGCCGCGTTGATCACGCCCACGAGCACCGCCGCCGGCACTGCGAGCCCGGAGACGAGGGCCTTCTGCGTGCCAAATGCCGCGTATGCCCCGAGCCCCAGAGCGTCGATCACCGCGATTAGCCGGTGAAATTTTTTCACGTGCCCGCCGAAGAGTGCGCCGACGATGGTCGCTACGATGATCAGCTCGATGTAGCGCGGATCGGTGAGCAGCGGCGTCGCCCCGCCGCCCGGGATGAACACGCCGTCGCGGATGAGTCCGCCGCCAATGCTCGATACCAGCGCGAGGAAGAACACGCCTACGATGTCGTAGCCGCGCCGGATCGCCGCAAGCGCCCCCGTGAGCGCAAACGCAAACGTCGCGGCGAGATCGAAAAAGACCGGAAGCTGAAACGTCCCGCTGTGCATGGGAAAAATCGTTCCGCGCTCAATACGCGAAAAACATCTCCTGCAGTGCGCGCGGGTCGCTCGTCCGTGTGAGGCCGAGCATGAGGAGCACGCGGGCTTTCTGCGGGTTCAACTCGTCCGCCGCGATGAAGTCGAGGGCATCGTCATCGATCTCGATGTTGCGCTCGACCACGCCGCCGCCCGTGCGCGAGCTGCGCACGATGGCCACGCCTGCCTTGGCCGCATCCGTCGCCGCCGCAAGCGCCACGGCCCCGAGGTTCCCGTCACCCACGCCGGCGATCACGAGTCCGCGCGCCCCGGCGTGCACCGCCGCGTCGATCAACTCCCGTCCCATGCCGGCGTGGGAATAAACAATGTCCACGCGCGGCAACGCCACGAGCCCTGCGAGGGCAAAATCGCTCTGTGCCGTGTGCCGCCGGACCGGTGGCGCGTAGAGGTGCAGCCTTCCCGCGTTGACGAGCCCCGCGAGTCCGCGGTGCCCGCTGGCAAACGTCCCGACCTGCGTGGTGTTGGTCTTTGCGATCTCCCGGGCGAAATGGATCTCGTCGTTGGCCACCACCAACACGCCGCGCTTGCGCGCCGCGGGCTGGGCGGCGACGGCAACGGCGTTGTAGAGATTCATCGGCCCGTCCGCACTGATCGCGGTGGCCGGACGCATCGCGCCCACGAGCACCACGGGTTTCTCAGAGAGCACGACGAGATTCAGAAAAAATGCCGTCTCCTCCATTGTGTCGGTGCCGTGCGTGATCACGACGCCCGCGATCTCGGGCTCGGCGAGCGCCGCCTCCGTGCGGGCCGCGAGTTTTAGCCACACGGCTTCGTTCATATCCTGCGAACCGATCGCTGCAACCTGCTCGACCTCGATCTGCGCGAGCGACGCGAGCTGCGGCACGGCCGCCACGAGCGCCTCGACGGAAAATGCCGCCGCCTTGTAGCCGCGCTCCCCGCCGGTTTGCGCGCCCGCGATCGTGCCGCCGGTGGCGAGGAGACGGATGCGAGGCAGGAACGACATGCCGGCGACGCTGCGCCTTACGCGGCCCCGTGTCTCGCCGAAAAAGGTCATACCCCGACTCGCCCCTCGACAAAACGCCTCCGGCCCGTTCTCTTCCCGCCCCTCGCATGAGCCTTCGCTCCGTCATTATCGCCGTCATTATTATGATTCTTCCCGAATCAGGGCGGCGGCGCGTGGCGGTATAAAACGAGTTTAACAACCACTCCCTTTCCGAAGCCCTGAGCATCACCGCTCAGGGCTTTTTGTTTTTCCGCCCATGAACACCACCACCGCTCCGGCCCTCAGCCTCGCTGACGTAGAAGCCGCCCGCCGTCGCCTCGCGACCGGGCTTCGACTCACGCCGTGCCTCATTGCACCGGCACTCTCGGAAATTGCCGGCATGGAACTCTGGTTGAAACGCGACGACCTCCAGCGCACGGGTTCCTTCAAAGAGCGCGGCGCGCGCCATGCCCTCCTCTGTCTCAACGCCGAGCAGCGCTCCCGCGGTGTTGTCGCCGCCTCGGCCGGCAACCACGCCCTCGGCCTCGCTTACCACGGCGCGCAACTCGGCGTCCGAGTCACTGTCGTCATGCCCGCCACCGCGCCTGCTGTGAAGATCACGCGCTGCCGCGGCCTTGGCGCCGACGTGGTGCTCCACGGTGAAACCTTTGAGGCCGCGCAATCGCACGCCGTTGCACTCGCCGTGGCCTCCGGCGCCACGCCCATCCATCCGTTCGACGATCTCAACGTCATCGCCGGCTAGGGCACACTCGCGCTCGAGATCCTCGAACAGACGCCGCACCTCGATACGCTCGTCGTTCCCGTCGGTGGCGGTGGCCTCCTCGCTGGTGTCGTCACCGTCGTGAAAGCCCTCCGCCCCGACGTGCGCGTCATCGCCGTCGAGCCGGCCCACGCCGCTGGTTTCGTCGCCGCCTACCTCCACGGCGGCCCCGCGCCCGCCGCACTCGCCCCCACTCTCGCCGACGGCTTGGCGGTCTCGCGCGTCGGCGCACTCACCTTCGCTCTCGCCGCGCCGTTCGTCGACGATGTCGTGACGGTGACCGAGGCCGAAATCGCCACCGCCATTGCCACGCTCACGCGTCGCGCTGGTGTGACGGCCGAGGGCGCCGGGGCCACGGCGCTTGCCGCTGTGCTCGCCGGAAAAATCTCCGCGCGCACCGTGATTGTGCCCATCTGCGGTCGTAACATCGACGCACGCCTGCATGAGCGCGTCGTCGCGATCGCCGCCGAGCCGCACTCGCTGCGTCGCCTCGCGGCCGCGGCATGAACTCACCCGCGGCATTGACCGCGCCGCATCCACGCGTGTGCTGGTCCCCTTGCAAAACCCGATGAACTCCCGCGATGGTCGCGGCCCCGCCGCGTCCTCGCCTCAACGTCAACCCGGCCCCACGCGCGGACCGGGCCCTTCGCGTGGCCCCGGTCCGAATCGCGGCCCCGATCCCGCCCGTCCCCGCGGCCCGCAGCAGTCGAACTCCGATCCCCGCCGCGGCCCCGGTCGCGCTCCCGGCCAGTCCCAAAATCAGTCCCGCCCGGCCGCACCTGCCCCCGCCCCTCAACCACCTCCACCACCGAAGCCGCCCGCTCCGCCGCGGGAACTCGGCTGGCTCCCGGACTGCGTTTTCACCGGTGAAAAATTCGAGACGGGACTCGCGTTTTTCGCCGACGCTGCCGGTCGCATTTCGCGTTTCTCTCGCGAGCCCGCCGATCTCGAGATGGCGAAACGGCTACCCGGCCAGGCCGCGCTCCCCGGTCTCGTCAACACCCACTCGCACGCCTGGCACCGCGTGCTCCGCGGTCGGATCGAACTTAAAGCCCGCGCCGCCGCCGATGTGTTGGGGAACACCCGCGAGCTCACCGAACGCGCCCTCGCGCGCCTCACCGATGAAGATCTCTACGACGCCGCGAAGCAGGCGTTCATGGAAATGCTCCTCGCCGGTATCACCACGGTTGGTGAGTGTCATTTCCTGCATCACTCGGCCGACGCCACGCCGCTCGCCGAACCCGGTGCCCTCACTCACGCCGTGCTCCGCGCCGCCCGCGATGTCGGCATTCGCGTCGCCCTTCTGCACGGCGCCGCGTTTCGCAGTGGCTTCGGCCAACCCGTCGGCTCCGCATCGCCGCGCACGCTGTCCGCCTCAGTTGAGGCCTTCACGCGCGCCACCGATCTGCTCCAGACCTACGTCGAAAAAAATCTTCCCGGTGACGATGTGTGGCTTGGCCTCGCCCCGCACAGCCTCGGCGCCGTGCCACTCGATGCACTCAAGGCGCTCGCCGCCTACGCGCACACGAAACGTTTCCGCCTTCACCTCGCCCTCGGCGAAACGGCCGGCGAGCGCGACGCTTGCCTCGCCGAATACGGTCGCTCCCCTGCCGCGCTCCTCACGGATCACGGCCTCCTCGACAAACGCTTCACGGCGATACACGGCACACATCTCTCTGACGATGATATCCGGGCCCTCGGTGCCGCACGCGTGACGGTCTGCGCCAGCCCCGCATCCGAAATCGCGAGCGGCGAAGGCGTTTTTCCCACCGCGAAATTTCTCGCTGCCGGAGCCGCGCTGGCCCTCGGCACCGATCGCCAACTGCAGATCAACCTGCTGGACGACGCCCGCCTCCTGGAATTTCAGCTTCGCGCCGACCGGCAGCGTCCCGCCGCAATGCCCGCCGATCTTGCCGCGCTGTTTTTCCAGGCTGCCACTGTCACCGGCGCCCGCAGCCTCGGCGCACCCGGTGGCTCGCTCGAGGTCGGCCGCCCCGCAGATTTCTTTACCGTCAACCTCTACGATCCGTCCATCGTCGGCGCGTCGCCCGAAGGTCTGCTCGGCGCCGTCGTGTTTGCCTCAAACCCCCGCGCCATCCGCGAAGTGTGGGTCGGCGGCAGCCAGCGCGTGAGCGGCTGGAAGCATCCGCTCCAGAGCTCGATCGTCGGCCGCTTCGCGGACCTGCAGAAGAAACTCTGGGGCGCCTGAACCGCCCTGCCGTATTCCACAGTTTTTCCTTCCGATGTCGTCTCCCACCCTCCTCGTCCTCGCCGCCGGTATGGGCTCCCGCTACGGCGGCCTGAAGCAAATCGATCCCGTCGGTCCCTCCGGCGAGACCGTGCTCGATTACGCGGTCTTCGATGCGCTGCGCGCCGGCTTCAGCCGCGTGGTCTTCGTGATCCGCCGCGATTTCGAAGAGCTCTTCCGTAGCCAAATTGGTGCGCGCTACGCGGGCAAAATCTCCGTCGACTACGTGTTTCAATCCCTCGATGCCCTGCCTGCCGGATACGCTCCGCCTATTGGTCGCGAGAAACCCTGGGGCACGGGCCACGCGGTATGGTGCGCCCGCGACGCGGTTAAAGAGAACTTTGCCGTCATCAATGCCGACGATTTCTACGGTGCCGATTCCTTCGCCCGGCTCGCCGCATTCCTGATGGCTGCTCCGGCCAAGGCAGAAACGGCGAGCGCCTTCGCGATCGTGGGCTTTCGCATGGCGAACACCCTCTCCGAACATGGCGCCGTGTCGCGCGGCCTGTGCGCCACCGATGAGACGGGATACCTGACGAGCATCGTTGAAACTCATGGTATCACCGCCGCGGAAGTCGGCCCCGGCCGGCGCTACGCCGGCGAAACCATCGTCTCGATGAACTGCTGGGGCTTTACACCGAATCTCTTCGCCGGCCTCGACGTGCAGTTCCGCGAGTTTCTCGCGGCGCGTGGCACTGAGCCGAAAGCCGAATTTTATCTCCCGGGTTCAGTCTCCACGATGATCGGCCGGGGCGAGGCCACAGTGCGAATGCTGCCGACGGAGAGCTCTTGGTTCGGTGTCACCTATCGCGAGGACAAGCCCCGCGTGCAAGCCGCGCTGCTTGCGCTGGTGGAAGCCGGACGCTACCCGGCACGTCTCTGGTAGGCGATCGCGGTTTGTAAGCAGCGACCGGGGCCAGGTAAAACTGACGTCGCCTAAACTTCCCGAGGCAATCGCGGACTCAAATTTTCGCGGTCGCTGGAGCCTTCGCCAGCTGGTCCTTCACCAAGTCGCGGTGCACGCGATTGCTGAGACCCGCGAGGTGGAGGCGCATGGCCTCGACGATTCCGTTCGTATCGCGCTTATCGAGGAGCCGCACGATTTGGCGATGCGCATCGACGATCCCGTGCACGAGCGTTGCGAGCAGCGGATTATCGCGACTGGTCGCGGCAATGCGCGTTTCCGGCAAGCGGTAGAACACGTAGTTACACTCGATCATCAGCAGGTCGAAATCGTTGATGAATCTCTCGTTCCCGCTCGTCTCCACCATCGTCTGGTGAAACTGCCAGTCGAGTTCCAGCCAACGAGAGGAGGGGGCGTTGGGAGCTTCCCGCTCCATCTCGTCGCAGATCAGATCGAGCTGCACGAGATCGGTGGCTGTGCGGTTGTGGCACGCCGCGCGGGCCGCCGCGAGTTCGATGGCCTCGCGATATTCGTGTAAATGCGTGACCTCAGCCGGGCCATAGTCGCGCAGCCGGAGCCCGCGGTTTACCTGGTCCTTCAGGAGTATTCCTTTGGAGACGAGTTTCTGCAGGTCCTCGCGCACCGGTATGCGGCTGAGTTCCAGCTTCGCCGCGAGATCGCGCTCGACCAAACGGTCACCGGGTAGAAACGCCTCGGAAAAAATCAGCCGCACCAGCTTCTGCAGATTGGGCGGCGTGCGGTCGATCTTGGGTTCAAACACTCGGCGGCGTTTCGGCATGGCCCGGCATCCAACACGTCAGGCCCACCGGTGAGAAGCCCGGAATGGCCGGGCGGTGTTCTTTGGTATGCCATTATCGACTCGCTGGACTTCCACCGCCTTGCCCGTGTGACAATGAGGTCACCACCGCCAAAGGAGCGTTGACAGAGCCGGCGCACGAAATGTTTGGTATACCTAAATAAGTTGCTCCGCCTTGCGCGTCGCTTGTCGGCTCGCCTCCGCCATTCGCCCCGCCCGCCTCACCACCAGTCTCGAATTCAGCTTGCCCGTCACATCATGAAATCGCTGCACGCCGCTTCCGCCGCCTTGTTCTTGGGATGGCGCACCCCTGTCTCCGCCGCCATCTCCCTCGCAATGGGTGCGATGCTGCATGCCCAAGCGCCCGCTACTGGTGTGATCACCGGTCGTGTTTCCAACCCCGCCGCGGGCACCTTCGTCGGCAATGTCCGCGTCTTAGTCGAGGGCACCTCGCTTGAGGCCTACACCGACGTCGACGGCCAATACCGTCTCGCAAACGTCTCGGCCGGCGAAGTCACGCTGCGCGTCTCTTATCTCAACTTTGCCCGCGACACCGCGCTGGTTCGCCTCACTCCCGGCCAAGTCGTCTCCCGCGACTTCGAACTCTCCGCCAGCGCCCCCGCAGCGCCCGGCGTCAAGAAGGAGGAGGTCTTGAAGCTCGATGCCTTCACGGTCGCCGAACGCGAACTCAGCGCCCAGTCCGCCGCGCTCCAAGAGCAACGCACCGCGCCCAATATCAAGAACGTGGTCGCGTTCGAAGAGTTCGGCGATCTCGGCGACGGCAATCCCGGCGAGTTTCTGAAGTTTGTCCCCGGCATTCAAGTCGCCATGACGCCCGCGATTCCCAGCGCCGCCACCATTCGCGGTATGCCGGCGGGCGGCACGCTCCTGACGGTCGACGGAATCGAACTTTCCACCGACGGCCCTACCGGCCGTGGCGGCAGTTTCACCGCCTCGAATGTCGCCAACATCGATCGGATCGAAGTGACCAAAGTTCCCACCCCCGACATGCCGGCCAACGCCGTCGGCGGCATGATCAACGTCGTCAGCAAGAGCGGCTTTTCCCGCCGCGATCCGCAGCTCACCTACAGCGTCTTTGGCCTCCTGACCACGATCGAGCCGCTCTCGATGCTCGGCCGTGAGCTGTTCATGAGCGGCAGCGCGGATAAATCCACGGGTGGCCCGCACTTCAAACCCGGCTTCGACGTCTCCTACATCCGGCCGATCAACCAGACCTTGGCTTTCTCCTTCAGCGCCGGCCACAACGCCCGCTGGGAGGACAAGGACAACCTCGCGCCGACGTGGAACCGCGTCGCGAACATCCAGACGCAAAGCGCCGTCGCGGCCCAGATCGCCGTGCGTGAGCGCGACGTCTTCTCGACCCGCGCCGATTGGAAACCGCTCCCCGGCCACACGCTGTTTGCGAGCTTCCAAATCACGACCGATGATGTGCACACGCGCATCGGCACCTATACCCAAGCCTACGGCGCCGGCGCCACCGGCGGCGAAAACTTCACGCAAGGCGCCGCTACTGGCGTGGGCACGACCACCCTGTCCAACACTTACCGCGACCAACTCAAGACGACGTGGGGCGCCTCCGTCGGGCACCGCGGTGATTTTCGCGGTTGGAAGACCGAGGCCACCTTTGCGCGTTCGCACTCCCGTCGCCAGACGCTCAGTGCCGAGGACGGCCACGATTTCTTCGGCACCGCCACCGCCACGCTCACCGGACTCGTCCTGCGGGCTGATGGCTTCGGCGACCAGCGCTTCGGCGTTCCCCCTACTGTGACCGGGACTCGTGCCGGCAGGCCGGTCGATATCACCAACGGCGCGCTCTACACATTGAACACGGTCACCTCGCCAGCCGAGCCGTTGATGACGAATGACCTCACAACGTTGAAACTCAACGCGAGCCGTGAGCTCCCGCTGCCGTTCTCGATGCGCGTCATGGGCGGCATTGATTTATCGCGCAATGAACGCGACATCCGCGCCGAGACGCGCACATGGAGTTTCCGCCCAACCTTCGCGACGACCACTCCCGAGCGCCTCGTCAGCAGTTACGATTTGATGAATTATTCCTATTCGGCGCAGCGCACCTTCCGCAATAGCGACCGCGTCCAGTGGATCGACCCACGCAAGATCTACGGTCTCTACAAGGCCCAGCCGTCCTACTTCGTGCTTAACGAATCCGCCTACTACATCTCGCGCGTCAATGGTTCGCAGGAGCTGGAGGAATCCATTTCCGCCGGCTTCCTTCGCACGGATCTCAAGTTCCTCGACAACCGCCTCTGGATCGTCGCCGGTGCCCGCTACGAGCGCACCGATGACAAGGGCGCCGGCGCCTCCAACGACATTCGCGCCACCTACCAACAGGACGCGCAGGGCAATCTCATCCGCAACGCCGCCAGCCAACTCATTCGCGTCTCCACCGACGCGCTTACCATCGCGAAGCTCCAATACAAAGAGCGCGGTGCCTTGGATAAAAAGCACTACGGCGATCTCTATCCCAGCATGAACGCGAGCTACTCGTTCTCCGAAAGCCTCGTCGCCCGCGCCGCCTACGCACGCACCATCGGCCGCCCCGATCTCGCTTCCATCATCCCGTCGCGCGTCGTCACCGATCCCTCCTTAGCCGAAGCCGCGCGCACCATCACCACCAACAACGCCGCGCTCAAGCCCTGGACGGCCGACAACTACGATTTCAGCGTGGAAACCTACAGCGTCAAAGGCGCGACCGTCTCGGCGAGTCTGTTTCGCAAGAACATCACCGGCTTTTTCGTCAACACGCGCACGGATGCCACCCTCGCCCTCCTCACCGAGATGGGCCTCTCCGATGACTACCTCGACTACGATGTCGTCACCACGACGAACTCCAATGACTCCGTCAAAGTCGACGGACTCGAGTGGAGTTGGCGCCAGTCGCTCAAGCCGTTCGCTGCCCTGCCGAAGTGGACTCGCGGAGTGCAGCTCTGGGTGAATGCCACGCACCTTCGCATCGGTGGCGCCGGTGCCGACGAATTTTCGGGCTACTCGCCGAGAATTCTCAACTGGGGCGCGAGTTATGCCGGCGCAAAATTTCTCGTCCGTTACAACGTCTCCCGCATCGCCCGCCAGCGAGCCTCGCTCAACGCCGTTAGCGCGACCACGCCCGCCGGCACCTTTAGTGCGCAGGACACCCGCATGGTGCAGGACGCGAATATCGAGTATCGGTTCCACCGGCGGCTCTCTCTCTACGCCTCGGTGCGCAACCTCGCCAACGAACCGCGTCCGCTCATCATCTACTCACCCAACGCCCCCGCCTACACTCGTCCGAGTGGCTACACCTACTACGGTGCGCTCTGGACGATGGGCGTTAAGGGGACGTTCTAACCAGAGTCGAATTGACCGGCGCAGCACACAGCGACGCTCCGGTGTGCTCCTTCGCTTGCTTACGGATCTCTTGGTGCGTTTACCGTGGAGTCGGCGCGTTCGATGTCGCGCGTGATCCAGTGACGGTAGGCGTAAACTAATGAGACTCCAGCGATCACGAAGAGCAGCGAAATGCCGGCAAAAATCGCGTTGAGGCCGAAGGTGCTTTTGAGAATGCCCGCAAGCAGCACGCCCACGCCGCCGGCGGCGGTCGCGCACGTGTTCATGATTCCGATGGCGGTCGAGCGGTAGCGCACCGGGATCACTTCACAGAGGGTCGGGTTTTCATTGGCTTGCCCAAGACCGCGGAAGAAGGAAAAAAATGAGACGGAAATGGCCACGACGGCGAAACCGGGGCGCGCTAGGAATAGCAGGAGAAACGGGGCGGCGGCGAGATAGCTAAGGCCCTGCACGAGCATGCGGCGCTGCGTGCCGCGGGCGGCGGCGCGGTCGGAAATACAGCCGCCGGCGGCGATGCCGAGCATCGTGGAGATCTGCAGCATAAAGGTCCCGGCAAAGCCCGCGGCGCCGAGCGACAGATCGAAGGCTTCGCGGAAGAAGAGTGGCAGCCAGTTGAAGAAGACCCAGATGCCCACGCCGGCCAACATGGCTTTGGCCAGCAGCACGTGATATGACGGGACGCCAAGTAGGTAGCGCGCGGCTTCTGCGAGTGACGCGCGCGGGGCGGCGGCTGCCGCAGAAGCGACGGCGGCCGGGCCATCGGCCACAAAATATCTCGCCGACATCGCGAGCGCGATGCCGACAATACCGAGCACCCAGAAACCGGCGCGCCAGCCGAAATGTTCGGCGAGGTAGCCGGCACAGGCACCACCGATGACGACGCCGAAGTTCAGGCCGAGCGAGTGGATGCTCATGGCCCGGCCGCGCGTTTCCGGACCGTGATGATCGGCGATGAGGGCGGTCGCAGCGGGAAGGTAGAGACATTCGGCGAGACCAAGTCCGAGGCGGAGAAGGACGAGCGCGAGGAATCCGTTGGCGGCGCCCATCAGTGCGGTCACGCCGCTCCACAGAGCAAGACTCCACACGACGAGGGCGCGACGCGACCAACGGTCGGCGAGGACGCCGGCAATCGGGGAGCCGAGCGCGTAACCCCAGAGAAAGAGCGAACCGAGCAAGCCGAGTTGAACGTCAGTGAGCTCGAACTCTGTCCGAAGCGCAGGAAGCACTGACGATAGCGCTGAGCGGTCCGCGTAGTTGAGCGCGGCAGCGCAGGCGAGAAACGCCACGACGCGCCAACGCGGTTCGCTGCAGCGTGAAAGGGGCCTGTTCATCGGTGGCCTTCGGGTTTCTCGCGCCAGCGCCATACCGTCGCGACCCGGCTCCGCGGGGCGTCTTCGCCGCCGAGGATGAGGGTTTCGCCGTGGCTGGTGGCCAGCATAGCGGCCGCAATCCGTGGTGCGGGTAGGGCGAGTTGAGGCACGAGGCGGCTGTCGCGGGCGTCGTAGATCCACGTGCGGGCTTCGATCGCGCCGCTGCTATCGGTGGGTGAAAAACCGCCGGCGAGCAGGGCGCGATCCGCGTCGAGGGCGGCACCCGCCAAGCCGCGAGGGAGGGGCACAGTGAGGGCGCGGCGTGTCCAGCGCTCGGTGCGGAGAGAAAAGATCCAGACTTCCGTCGGCGCTTCGAGGCGGCGTTGGGCCGAGGACCACTGGCCTCCGGGCAAGACGTGCAATTCATCGTGGAGGCTGAGCACCAGTGGATTGATGGACGCAGGGCCGGGGTCGACCAGCGCGCGGAGCGAGTGGGTGGCGAGGTCTACCCGCCACAGAGTCGCGCTGGCGCGGGAGAAGTCCACCGCGTCAGTCGTGCCGCCCACGATCCAGAGCGCACCGGCGAGCACGGCCGCGCCGCAATAGGCGCGCGGCGCCGACAGGGTTGCGATCGTCTGCGCGTGACCGGTGGCGAGATCAAGGCGCCGCACCGCGCTCGAGGGGCCGTGGTGATCGAATCCGCCGGCGAGCCAGAGGGCATCGGCGTCGCCGGCCCAGCCGCCGTGCGCAAAACCTCCCGGAAGGTGCGCCAGCGTGCGCCAGCCGTCGCCGCGCGTGGGATCGCTGCGCCAGATGGTGTCGTCGATGTGCTTTTCGTTGGCCGCCCAATAGCTGCCGCCGGCGACGATGATCGAACCCGCATGGCGGGCGACCGCGTGCCCGGCAACTGGGCGAGGCAGCGGTGTCTCGACGGTCCACTCCGGCGCTCCGCCATAGATGGGAAGGCTGGCGAGGCAGACTGCGATGATAGCCGTCGTCAGTCTCACGAGGTCTGCAGCGTCAGGGTGGGGTCGAGGTGCTGTTGCAGGTAGTCGTCGATCATCTGCTCAAACTCCGGGGCGATGTCTGCGCGAGGCAGCGCACCGGCCGTCGTCGCGATCACGCCACGGCGTTGGAGCGGGAGTTTCATCGTATGCAGAAAATGAGCGAACGACTGTTTCACCTCTGGCCGGAGAAAGATGCCCCACAACGCGTCGATCTGACGTTGATATTCGGCGGCGCGCGCGGCGTCGCCGGCCTGCCACGCATCGAGGACGCCACGAAAGAGGTGCGGAGCGATATTGCCCTGGGCGACGACGCAACCGTGGCCACCGGCGGCGAGGGTAGGGAGGACGAGTTTTTCGACACCTTGGAAAAACTTCAGCGGCGTGCCGGCCGTCGCGACGAGGATTTCGGCGCACCGGTTTTGGTCGCCGCCGTTGGTGTCTTTTAGCGCGACGATGTTTGGGTGGTTGGCGAGCTGGGCGACCGTCGGCACGGCGAAGGGCGTGGGCATCCGCAGGTGGTGATAAACCGCGAGCGGAACCGGACTGGCATCGGCGATCGCCGTGCAAAAATCGATGAGTTGCGGCTGGTCGAGCGCGACGAAGAACGGGCTCATCACGACGGCCACGTCGGCGCCGGCCTGCGCGGCGGCGTGGCTGTTGCGGATGGCGTGGCGATGGCCGGTGCCGCTCACGCCGGCGTAGATCGTGCCCGCGGGAGCGGCGGAGCGCACCGTCTCGATGATCGTGAGGCGGTCGGACTCATCGAGTAGCGGAGCCTCGCCGGTGGAACCGACGACGAAGAACTCGTCGACGCCCCCGGCCTGCAGATAGGCGACGAGCCGGCGGAGACTCGCGGTGTCGACCTCGCCATCGGCCGTGAAGGGAGTGAGGAGGGCGACAATGAGATGCGGACCGGGGGAGGGCGGGCGGAGAAGCGTCATGGAGCGCGAAGCAGGCGGCGGGACGGAACGTGCGGGTTTTGGTATACCACGGCAAGGAATTGTTCGCCGCACGCAGGCCGGGCCGAGCCTCTGCACGCGGGGTTTGACTTATGGTATACCAGTTAAAGTCTTCGCGCCTCCCCATGAAAACCCGCCTTGGTCTGCTGGTCCTCGCCGTTGGATTGTTTGTGGGCGGGCTGCGTGCGGCCGATCCGGTGGTGCGCCCGGCGAGAAAGCTGGCCGAGACCGTGCTCGTCTCCGCGGCGACGCAACCGGCCGAGGCGCGCTACACGGCGTTTCCCGTGAGTCTGCGCGTCGGCCCCGACGAAGTGTGGCTGGCCTACAAGGCCGGTAAAACGCATGCGACCGACGCGGGAGCGGCGCTCGAAGTTGTGCGGCACTCGCTCGCGAGCGGGAAGACGGACTTGATTCAACGACTGCCGGCCCCGCCTCCGAAACTCTACCAGATGGGCGAGATCACGCGCCTACCCGACGGCACGATCGCAATCTACGTCGACGTGCAGGAAGTCGGCTGGGATGCGAAGCACTACCGCGCTGGTGCCGAGGTATTTCTCTGGAACGCGGCGCGCAAGGCATTCGATGCGCCGACGCCCTTCGACCTCGTGGGAGGGGTGCGCTACGGCTACCCGCTGGAATTTATCCACGAAGCGTCGACCACCTGGCAGTTGACCATGAAGTTCGGCTACATGCAGGGCGGACGCTGGGGCGTCGACGTGCTGCGGTCGGACGATTCGGGACGCAGCTGGAGCCCGTTGCGGGAACTCACGGCGGAATTTGGCGGTATTCAGGCCAACGAGAGCGGTTTCGTGCGCCACGGCGACGGCTTCATCGTGGCGACGCGCGGCTACGATCGCACCGCGCGGCTGCATCGCACCGACGGACAATTTCGCGTTCAGCGGCAGATCGACCTCACGGGCAAAACCCCGTTTGTCCACGGCATCATAGGCCGGCCGCGGCTCTTTGTGCGCGACGGACATGGCTATCTGCTCGGGCGGAACTGGACGAAGGCACCCTCCTCCTCGAAAGGTGCTTCGGCCGGTCCGATGCAGCTCTGCCTGATCCGCTTTGATCTCAATACCCTCGAGCCCGACGCCTGCGTGATCCTCGACAACGCGGAGAACCAGAACGTGACCGACGGCTACTACGCCGTGGCGGAATTTGCGGGCACCGGCGCCGACACGCGGCTGCACGTGTTTACCTATCGCGGTGTAGGCGGCGAACCGCCGGCGATCTTGCGCTTGGACTACCGATGGAGTGACGTGAAGTGATGATGCGTTTGTTGCTCTTGCTGGGGATGGGATGGCTGACGCACGCGGTCGCCGCGGAGCGGATTACCTATGGCGAAGTGCGCAGTGCCGCGCTCGGGCGAACGCTGCCGGTGGCGGTGATCGCCCCGGCTACGCTGCCCGCGATGGGCAAGGCGCCGGTGCTCTATTTCCTCCACGGCCGCGGCCGGCATCACCGCTCGCTCATCGAATCGGAAGTGGCGCGCACCGCCTTGCTTGCAGCTCCCTGTTTCATCGTCCTCCCGCAAGGTGAAGATGGCTGGTATATCAACGTCCCGGGCGATCCGCAGTCGCGCTACGAGACCTACCTCGAGGAGGTAATCGCGTGGGCCGAGCGCGAATATCCGGTTGCCACGGAACCGGCGGCGCGCGGCATCGCGGGCTGGTCGATGGGCGGCTACGGCGCGGTGCGCTTCGCGGAGACGCATCCGGGTAAGTTCGGCTTCGTCGCCAGCGTGATCGGCCTGCTCGATTTCCCGAGGCCGGAGACGCTGCCCGAGGGGCAAAACTACCAAGTGCCCGTGAAGCGCTTCAGCACCGATTACTCAGTCTGGGCGACGCTCAACCCCCTGCGCCACGTCGAGAAACTCCAGGGGGCCGCACTCACGCTCGTGCTCGCAACCGACGGCTTCGAACGGACGATGAACGAGAATTTCATCGGCGCCCTAAAAGCGCGGGCGATGACGGCCCGCGTGCATCGCCTAGAAGGCGGCCACGAGTTTCCGCTGGTCGAGCGCGCCGTGCCGCTCGTCATCGCCGACCTCACGCGCTTCCTCGAAGGTTCCGGCAATGCCCAACCCGCTGCCCATGGCCCGAACCGCCGTCTCTGACCCGTCCGCGCTGGTGCGCGACTGGCGCGTGCTTTGCGACGACCTCGGCGAACGCCGCGCAGGTTCGGCCGCCGAGCGGCGGGCGGCGGAGTTTATCGCCGGGCGATTCGCGGAGCTCGGTCTACCGCGGGTCGTCACCGAAGAGTTTCCCTGCATAAGCCTGGCCCGGGCCCGCAGCCGGGTGGCCGCGCGCGTCAGCACGAAGTGGCAGACGGTCGACTCCGAGGTCCTCGTCGGTGCACCGGGCACCGCGGGCGATAAACCGATCGAAGGCGACGTCGTGTGGCTGGAGTTGCCGGAGAACTTGCCGCGTTTGAAGCGCGGTTCGTTGCGCGGGAAATTTGCCGTGATTTTCGGGCCGCTGCCGACGCGGGTGGAACAACACCGCCTGCTCGTCGCGGCGCAGCCGGCGGCGGTGATCCATGTGGACGAGCGCCTGCCCTTCGCGTGGGCGAAGAGCGACGGCGTTTACCCCGCCTGGGTGCGGCGGCATGGCATGCCGCCGATGGCGACCGTGCCCTATACTGATGCGTGGCAATGGCGGCTGGCGGGCGTGCGCCGCCTGCGCGTGCAGATCGAAGTCTCGCTCGTCGCGGCGCGATCGCAGAACGTGATCGGCGAGCTGCTCGGCCGCGAACCGCGCCTACCGGCACTCGTGTTGACGGCGCATCACGACACCCAATGTGGCAACCCCGGTGCCGATGACAATGCCTCAGGCGTGGTCGCGTTGCTCGCTCTCGCGCAGCAGCTCGCCGGACGCCCGCACCGCCGCACCATCCGGTTCATCTCGTTCGGTTGCGAAGAGCAGCTTTCGGTCGGCGCCGCGGCCTATGTGCAGGCGCACCGGGCGGAAATGCGCGCGCACGGGCTCGTGGTGAATTTTGACAGCATCGCCTCGCCGCTCGGGCATCTCGAATTGTGGCGCACGGGCGCGGCGGCGCTCGGGAAATTCGCCATCGACCGGCTGGCATGTGCGGGGGTCGATGTGCGCGCATCGGGGGATGTTACGCCGTTCTTCGACACGTTTCCCTTTAACGCCGGTGGCGTGCCGTCGCTCTGTTTTTATCGCAGCAATTTCTCCGGTGGCCGCTGGCAGCACCATAGCCGGCACGACACCTTGGCCCACGTTTCAGCCGACGAAGTGCTGCGTCTGGTGCAGGCGGTCGCGCCGCTCGTCCGGGATCTCGCGAGCTGCCGCGCGTGGCCCTTTGTGCGGGCGTTTCCCGCGGCGCAGGCCCGTGAGGTGAAGCGCCTCGCGGACGAGCTGTTTGATTTCTGATTCGCCGATTCCATGAGCATCATCACCGAGAAACGGATCACATGCGATTTGCTGGTCGCCGGCGGCGGCATGGCCGGCGTGTGCTGCGCGCTGGCCGCGGCGCGCCTCGGCACCAACGTCATCCTCGTGCAGGATCGCGCGGTGCTCGGCGGCAATGCCTCAAGCGAAATCCGGATGCACATCGTAGGCGCAACGGGCCTCCACGCCGGGCTGCCGCTGATGCTCGAACCGCGCGAAGGCGGGATCATCGAGGAGATCCGCCTCGAACTCGCTGTGCGCAACCCCCAGCGCTCGGCGGCGGTGGCCGATCTCATCCTCTATGAACTCTGCCGCGCGGAGCCGAATCTGACGGTGTTGCTCAACACCACCGTCGTTGCCGCGCGCGTGGATGGCCGCCGGATCACGGAGGTCGTCGCCGAGCGGCCTTCGACGGAGGACCGGTTTATGATCGCGGCGGCGATGTTCGCTGATTGCACGGGCGACGGGCGGCTCGGCGCGGAGGCGGGCGTGCCGGCCATGCGCGGACGGGAGGGCCGGGCGGACTTCGGCGAATCGCTCGCGCCGGAGCAGGGCGACGCGAAAACGCTGGGCTCGACGATCCTCTTTCAGGCCCGGAAGCACGACCGGCTGATGCCCTACGTCGCTCCGCCATGGGTGAGGAAATTTTCACCCGCGGACTTTGCGCTGCGGCCCTTCGGCAAGCGCGGCTCCGACCTCGGGCTCGAATACGGCTACTGGTGGATCGAGTGGGGCGGCTGCCTCGACACGCTCAAGGACAACGAACGCATCCGCGACGAATTGCTCGCGATCACGCTCGGCATTTGGAATCACATCAAAAACGAGTCCGGTCTCGACGTGTCGCATTGGGCGCTCGACTGGATCGGCATGGTGCCGGGCAAGCGCGAGAGCCGACGCTTTGTCGGGCAACACGTGTTGAGCGAAAGTGACCTCACGGAGTCGCGCCCATTTCCCGACGCGATCGCGTTTGGCGGCTGGCCCATCGACACGCATCCACCCGAGGGAGTCGATGCGCCGAACGAGGCGCCGTGCACACAGAACCACCTGCCCTGGCTCTACGATATTCCGCTACGGAGCTGCGTGGCCGGGAAGTTGGAGAACCTCTTTTTCGCCGGGCGAAACCTCTCGGCGACGCACCTTGCCTTCGCCTCAACCCGCGTGATGGCGACCTGCGCTGCGGTTGGGCAGGGCGTCGGCACGGCGGCGGCGCTGGCGCTACAGGCGGGCGTATTGCCAGCGGACATCGCCGGCCGCGCCGGGTTGGTGCAGGCGATCCAGCAGCGGCTGTTGCGTGACGACGTCTATCTCGTGGGCGTCGCCCGGGCTGACGCGGACGATCTCGCTCCGCACGCCGCGGTGAGCGATTCGAGCGCGCAACCGGGTGCGGAGGCGGGGCAGGTGTTGTCGGCGCAGACGCGCGCGGTGCACGGCCCTGCGGCGACGCTGCCTGCCGCGACGGCGAACCAGTGGGAAAATGTCCTCAAAGAAATCGAAACGGGAAAAACGACCGCGCTCTACACCAGCGCACCGCCGGACCGCGCCGCGCCAGGGCTCCACCGCTGGATGAGCGATCCGGCCGCGGGATTTCCGGCGACGCTCGCGTTGCGTTGGCCGCAACCCGTGGCGGTGCGCGAGGTGCAGCTGATCTTCGACACGGGGTTGCACCGTTTCCTCACGCTCTCGCAGGCCGACGGCTATACGGCGCGCATGGAGTGGGGCCGGCCGCAGCCGGAGACGGTGCGCGACTACCGCCTCGAAGCGGAGATCGGCGGCGCGTGGCACGTGATTCACACGGAGGCGGGCAACTACCAGCGTCGCCGCGTGCACCGTTGGGCCGAGCCGCTGCCGATGGTGGGGGCGCTGCGCCTCGTCGTGACGGCGACGAACGGTCTCGATCACGCCCGCGTGTGCGAAGTGCGGGTTTACAGTTGATCGCCGCGGGCGTTTCGACGTCCGTCTCTCCCTTTTCCGCATGAGTGTTGCCGCTGTTCCCCCTGATTTTGCCGTTGTTGCCGCCGCGTTTCCGCTGGCCGGGCCGATCGTGTCTGCGGCGCCCTATGGCAACGGCCACATCAACGAGACCTACATCGCCATCGTCGCCGCGCCGGGTGGCGAGCGCCGCTACGTCTTTCAGAAAATCAACCACCGCATCTTCAAGAACGTGCCGGCGCTCATGGAGAACATCGCCCGCGTGACCGCCCACGTGCGCGCCAAGCAACCCCGCGCACTTGCATTGGTGACGACGCGTGCCGGGGAAATCGTGCACCGCAGCGCGGCCGGTGACTGGTGGCGGCTCTACGATTTCATCGAGGGCGCGCACACGGTGGAGCGCGTGACGACCGAGGCGCAGGCGCGCGAGGCGGCGCGGGCCTTCGGCGAATACCAAGCACTCCTCGTCGATCTGCCGGGTGGGCGGTTGCACGACACGATTCCAAACTTCCACCACACGCGCAGCCGTTTCGAGACGCTGCGCCGGGCGGTTGCCGAAGACATCGCGGGTCGGGCTGCCATGGTGCGGGACGAGATCGGGTTCGCCATGGCGCGCGCGGCCGACACCGATGTGCTCCTCGATCTCCTTGCCCGCGGCGAACTCACTGAGCGCGTCACGCACAACGACACCAAGATCAATAACGTGATGCTCGACGACGCGACCGGACGATGTGCCGCCGTGATCGACCTCGATACCGTGATGCCCGGCCTCTCGCTTTACGACTTCGGCGATATGGTGCGCACCGCGGCAAGTTCGACGGCAGAAGACAACCCCGATGCCACGCAGATGCACGTCGTTCTTCCGTATTTCCGTGCTCTCGTTGAAGGTTATCTCGAATCAGCGGGCGGCGTGCTAAACGCCGTCGAGCGCGCGCACCTTGGGTTTGCCGGCAAGCTCCTCGCGTTCGAGACGGGCATCCGCTTTCTAACCGATCACCTGCAGGGCGACGTGTATTTCCGGATCAAGCGTCCCGGCCACAACCTCGACCGCGCCCGCACTCAGTTCGCGTTGGTAAAGAGCATCGAGGACAACTCCGAGGCGATGCGGGACATCGTCGCCGCGGCGGAGCGGGTGAGCGGTTAGAAATTCGGTGTTTATTCGTGTCGATTCGTGTCCATTCGTGATGCTCCGTCCCATGAAACTCTCCCGTCCCGAATCCGATATCTTCCTCCCGGAAATCTCCGCCGGTCTCACGCCTGCGGCGGCGCTCGCCCGCACGACGCATCTTTGCGTGATCGCTCACCAGGACGACATCGAGATCAACGCCTACCCGGCCGTCGCCGAGTGCTATGGCCGCACCGACAGGTTTTTCACGGGCGTCGTCATGACTAATGGCGCCGGCTCGGCGCGCACGGGGAAATACGGCCATGTCACTGACGCGCAGATGCAGGAAATTCGAAAAGAGGAGCAGCGCACGGCCGCTCGCCTCGGTAAATACAACCTCCAGCTCCAACTTTCTCACCCGAGCGGTGACGTGAAGAAATCGGGCAATGCGGCCGTCGCCGCCGACCTCGCCGCGATCTTCGGCGGTTGCCGCCCCTCGGTCGTCTATCTCCACCAGCCCGCCGACAAACACGACACGCACGTCGGTTGTTTCCTCCGCTGCATCGAGGCGATTCGCGCGCTCCCGCGCGACCGCCGTCCCGCTCGCGTGCTCGGCGTCGAAGGCTGGCGTGACCTCGATTGGCTCGCTGATACCGACAAGGTCCCGATGGATGCCAGCGCCAACCCGGAACTGGCCGAAAAGCTCGTGGCCGTCTTCGACTCCCAGATCGCCGGCGGCAAACGCTACGACCTCGCCGCGATGGGCCGCCGTCTCGCCAACGCGACCTTCTTCGCCTCGCACGCGACCGACAAAACCAACGCCATTTCGCTCGCGATGGACCTCACGCCGCTCGTGCAGGACGACACACTGAGCGTGGCGGATTTCACGCTGCGGCACATTGAGAATCTGCGGGCGGACGTGGCCGGGCGGCTGGGGAAGATGGGGTGATTCTAAGCGGAGGCCCAATGGACTCAAAATCGCTGTTCGTTTGTCCGAGTTGTCGGCGTGCGCTATATGATCGGCGCAGGAAAAAATGTGGCTACTGCGGGGCAGCGATTCCGGAGGCTATGCGACATTCGCAGGCAATGATCGATGACTTGGAGAAGGGAAAATTCAGCGAGAAGCGAGGGCTGGAAATCCAAGGTGGTGGAAGTGGCAGCCCAGACGTCGGCAGTATCTTTGATGTTTGAGGTAGGTTTGTAGCCGCGAGCGTGAGCGCGCAGTGGTTCGGCCGCACGTTAAGGCGTGCGGCTACCGGATCATAGGCGTCGCGGATATCGCGTGCGGCGCGCTTGCGCACCGGGCGGGTCCGGGGCTGGACTCTCGCGTGATGACTAAACCCCTTTCTCGTGCGCGTGTGCTTGGTGTGGCGGCCTTGGGTGGTCTTGGCAGCTGGCTCGCCGGGTGTGTGCACTCCGAGGTCGCGCCCGGGTTTGGCGCGACGGCCGAGCGCGTGGGAAGGACGGTGGACGCGAAGCGCACGCTCACGCCGGTGAATCAGGTGATCACACCGCTCGGGCGGATCGTGGAGCTACCGGGACTGCGACCACAGGGACTCGCGCTTTCGCCGGACGGGCGGTCGCTCATCGTTTCGGGAAAAACGAGTGAGTTAGTCGTCGTCGATCCGGTGGCGGGCACTATTCGGCAGCGGGTGGCGTTGCCGGGTGAGGGGCAGGCGGAGCCTTCGCCGGGCGTCGTGTCTCCGAACATCCTCGAGCCCGACAAGAAGGGGCAGCTCAGCTACACGGGGCTCATTTTCTCTCGGGACGGGCGGAAGATTTTTCTCAGCAACGTCAATGGCAGCATCAAGGTCTTCGCCGTGGGAGAAGACGGCGCGGTGCGGCCGTCGCATAGTTTTCCTTTGCCGCCCGCCAATGCGCCGCGGCGCAAGGAGGAGATTCCGAGTGGGCTCGCGCTTTCGGCCGATGGGGCGCGGCTCTACGTCTGCGCGAATCTTTCGAACCAATTGCTCGAACTCGATGCGGCGACGGGGCGCGTGCTGCGGACGTTTCCGGTGGGCGTGGCGCCCTACGATGTCCTGCTCGTGGGCGGCAAAGCCTATGTAAGCAATTGGGGCGGGCGGCGGCCTGGTTCGGGTGATCACACGGGCCCGGCGGGGCGGGGCACCGTGGTGCGTGCGACGACAGACACGCACATTGCGAACGAGGGCTCGGTCAGCGTCGTGCCGCTCGCGGCGGGTAGCGGCGAGGCGACAAAAGAGATTCTGACGGGGTTGCACGCGAGCGCGTTGGCGGTGTCGCCGAACGGGCGCTACGTCGTGTGCGCGAATGCGGCAGCGGACAATCTCAGCGTAATCGACACGCGCAGCGACGCGGTCGTGGAGACGATCTGGGTGAAGGCGAAGCCGAGTGAACTGTTTGGCGCGTCGCCCAATGCGCTCGCGTTCGAGCCGTCGGGCCGGTGCCTCTACGTGGCGAACGGCACGCAGAACGCCGTCGCTGTGGTGCGTTTCGATCCAGCGGACCGCGAATCGAAGATGGAAGGACTCATCCCGGTCGGCTGGTTTCCGGCAGCGCTCATCTACGATGCGGCGCGTCAGTCGATCTACGCCGCGAATTTGAAAGGTTTGCCGGAGGTGAAGCAGAAGCCGTCAGCGGGCAATGTCGCGGCGGCGGGTGCGACGGGCTTCAATTCGAAGCAATTTTCCGGCTCGCTCTCGCTCGTAGTAATTCCACCGCAGGAGGATTTGCCGAAGCTCTCCGAGACGGTGTGGCGCAATCTCCGGCGCGAGGCGCTCGTTCAATCGCGTTTGCCGGCGCGGCCTGATCAGCCGATGCGGGCGATTCCGGAGCGCAGCGGCGAGCCCAGCCGCATCAAGCACGTCGTCTACATCATCAAAGAAAACCGCACCTACGATCAGGTCTTTGGCGCGCTGAAAGGCGGCAACGGCGATCCTTCGCTCTGTATTTTTGGCGAGGAAATCACGCCCAACCAGCACAAGCTCGTGCGCGATTTTGTGCTGCTCGATAACACCTACTGCGCGGGCATCCTCAGCGCGGATGGCCACCAGTGGAGCACGACGGCGTTTGCGACCGACTACATGGAGAAGAGTTTCGCGGGCTTTCCGCGCAGCTATCCGGACGGCATGGGGGTCGATGAGGACGATGCGCTGGCCTACGCGCCCTCAGGCTTCCTCTGGGACAGCGCGGTGAAGCATGGCGTGAAGGTGCGCAACTACGGCGAGTTCATGGCGCCGGCGGTGCGCTGGGCCGACGGACGCAAAGGCGTGCCGGATTTCCTGAGCTGCTACCGCACGTGGAAAGGCGAGAAACAGGAGGCCGTGTTTGCGAGTTACCCGATGGTGGAGAGTTTGCGGGCGTTTTCGCCGACGGGCTATGTGGGCTGGGGCATGGAAGTGCCCGATCAGGTGCGGGCGGATTTTATTTTGCGCGAGCTGCGCGAGTTTGAGGTGCGCGGGGAATTTCCGGCGCTCACGTTCATCTGTCTGCCCAACGATCACACGAGCGGCACGAAGGCGGGTTCGCCGACGCCGGCGGCATGCATGGCGGACAACGACCTCGCTTTTGGCCGAATCGTCGAGGGGCTTAGTCGGTCGCGTTTCTGGAAAGAGATGGCGATCTTCGCGATCGAGGACGATCCGCAGGCAGGCTGGGATCACGTCAGCGGCTACCGCACGACGGCGTATTGCATCAGCCCGTGGGCGAAGCGCGGCGCGGTGGTGAGCACGCAATACAACACGACGAGCGTGATCCGCACGATGGAGCAGATTCTCGGGTTGCCGCCGATGAACCAATTCGACGGGAGCGCGACGCCGATGTTCGATTGTTTCCGCGAGGAACCGGATTTCACGCCGTTTGTCGCAGTGCCGAACCGCGTGCCGCTCGATCAGATGAATCCGGAACCGGCGAAAGTGGCAGATGCGATCTTACGGCGCGACGCGGTGGCTTCGGCGAAGATGAATTTCCGTGAAGTAGACAAGGCGCCGGAGGATCAGCTCAACCGCATCCTCTGGCGCGCGATGAAGGGAAGCCGCGTGCCGTATCCCGAGTGGGCGATCACGCCGGGTGCGGACGATGATGACGAAAAGTGAGCGGCGGCGGTGAGCGGGTAGGGAGGCTTGTCCTACGGCCGCCGCCGCAGGGCTGACGTAGATCTTGAGCGGCGCGTTGAGGATAACGCGCCCGACCACAGGGTCTTATTTCAACCTCACCGTCGCCGTGACCGGATAGTGATCGGAGGGGTAGCGGCCGTCTTTGGAGGTGCGGTCGATGGCGGCGGCGGTGGCGATCCAGTGGTCGGTGTGGAAAATGAAATCGATCCGCGAGCCCTTGGTGCCGCCTTTGAACCCGTGGAAACTGGCTTCGTCGGGGCCGCGCACGGGATGCATTTCACGGAATGAGTCGATCCAGCGGATGGCGCCGGGAGTGTTGGGGTTCACGAAGACACTGTAGGCGGGATTTTCTTCGTTGATGTTGAGGTCGCCGGTAAGCAGCGCAGGGACGCCAGCGGCGATTGTGGAGACACGTTGCGAAATGACTTTGCTGGCTTCCTGGCGGGCGATTTTTCCGATGTGGTCGAAGTGAGTGTTGGCGTAGACGAACTCTTTGCCGGTGGCGGTCTCGCGGAGGCGCACCCACGAGCAGATGCGAGTGAGCGAGGCGTCCCAGGATTTGCTGCCGGGGACTTCCGGCGTTTCGGAGAGCCAGAAGTTGCCTTCGGTGACGAGGGTGAAGCGGGCTTTGCGATAGCCGATATTCGACCACTCGCCTTTGCGTTTACCGTCGTCGCGCGCGACGCCGCTGAAGGCGTAGTCACTGAGGCGCGCGGTGATCGCGTCGTGTTGATCGGCGAGGACTTCCTGAAATCCAATGAGGTCGGGACCGTAGGCGGTGATGGTCGCGAAGAAGAATTCAGTGCGCTTGGGCCACGCGTCCTCGCCGTCGCGGGAATTGGAATTGCGGACGTTGAAAGACATTACGCGCAGGGGCTCGGCGGCAGTGGCGAGGCTCGCGAGGGCGAGGGTGGCGAAGACGACGAAGGGGCGGACGAGAGAGCGCATGGTGGGAAGGGTGGAGTTGCCGGAGCTGGCGTAGCCGCACGCCTTCGCGTGCGGACGGAAAACCGCACGTTAACACGTGCGGCTACGAGGGGAGCGTCCGACCGCTTACGCGAAGAGCGCCTTCATCGTGGCGAGGTGGCGCGGGACGGCGATGGCGGGGTCTTCCTTGGCCTCGTATTCGAGGGCGACCCAGCCCTGGTAGCCTTGGTCGCGGAGAATCTGCGTGAAGCGCTTCATGTCGGCAGGCTGGTTGCCGCCGCCGGCATGGATCTCGACCTTGTATTGCACGTTGAGCGTGTAGGGCACGCACTCCGCGAAATCCTTGTAGGGATCGGCGGTGCGGAAATTGCCCGAGTCGAGATTGATGCCGACCCACGGGTTGTTCACGGCCTTGACCATGGGGAGGAGCGTAGCGGCGCTACCGATGGAGTCGTGATTTTCGAGGCCGAGGAAGATGCCTTTCTTGGCGGCGTAGTCGCCGACTTCCTCGAGCGATTTGATCACGACTTTATCCGCGTCGGCCCGGGTGAAGTTTTTGGCGTCTTTCGGGATATTGCCGGCGAAGACGCGGATGTGCGGGGCGCCGAGGAGAGCGGCGCGGTCGATCCACTTCTTCGTCGCGGCGATCTCTTCGGTGAGCTTGGGGCCGGGCGGGAGTGAGAAGTTGTTGCCGATGGCGGTGCCGCTGATGACGACGCCGCGGAGGAACGCATAGCGGCGGAGCTTGAGCAGGTAGTCGTCAGTTTCCTCGGCAAAGAAGTAGCTGGTGACCTCGGCGCCGTCGCAGCCGTGGGTGGCGCAGTAGTCGATGAACTTGAACATGTCGGTCGCCTTGTCTGCCGGAACCTTGGTGTTCGGTTTGCCGCGCATGATCGGGAAGGTGTCGCGGAAAGAGTAGGCGGCGAGGCTCAGCAGGAGGCGCGGTTTGCCGGCGCGTTGAAACGGATTCGTGCCGGCGGGTGCCGGAGCGGCCGAGGCGGCCGACGTGAAGGTGGGGGCCAAAGTGGCGGCGACGCCGGCGGCGGCGGAGAGTTTGAGGAAGTCGCGGCGGGTAACAGGGGTATTCATGGGGAGACAGGAGTGGCGAGTGGAGTGGCGGGAATTTTGCGTTCGCGGGCGACGAACCAGAGTGGCTGGCGGTCGTCGTCGAGGATGGGGGCGATGGAGACGCGGACGAGGTAGGTCGAGCCGTCGCGGTGGTAGTTGGTGAGCGTTTCGGAACAGGCGGCGTGGGCGGCGACGGATGAGCGGATGCGTTGGACGATTTGCGGGTCGGTGGCCGGTCCTTGGAGGAGGTGACCGGGTTTGCGGCCCTTGAGTTCGGCGAGGGTGTAGCCGCACAGGGCGCTAAAGGCGGGGTTGACCCACTCGACGTGGCCGGCGGCGTCGGTGACTACGATGCCCTCGGGCGCGGGCGGCGCGGGCTGGCGGGAGACGGTGCCGAGGATGCGGGACTTTAGGTCGGCCGGTGGAGCGGCGGTGGGCGCGAGATGCGAGAGCCAGATGCGAGTGGTCGCGCGTTCGAGATCGGCGACGTAGGCGCGGACCTCGGCGTGAAACTCGAGGATGAGCTCAAAGTTCTCCCGCTCCGGAGCGGTCATCGCACCGGAGACGTAGAGGGCAGATCGATCCTGCAGGAGCTCGGAGAGCATTAGGCCGAGAGGTATGCTGGAGCTGGGCGCAGTCAAAAGAGGATTTTACGCCGGGTGCTGCCGACGTCGGCAAGGCCGGCTCAGCGGGCGGCCCCCGTGGCGGCGACGGCGATCGCGTAGAGCGATTTGCGAGCGGTGATGAACAGCGTTCTGCCGTCGGCGCCGCCGAAGCAGAGATTGGCCGGGCCTTCGGGGGTGAGGATCTTGCCGATGAGTTTTCCGGAAGGGGCAAAAATATGGACGCCGTCGCCGGCGCTCGACCAGACACGCCCGGCTGTGTCGACGCGAATGCCGTCGGGCAAACCGGCGTCGAGCGTGCAGAACACCTCGCCGCCGGAGAGCGAGCCGTCGGCGGCAACGGCAAAGCGGCGGATGTGTTTCGGGGTGCCGGAGTCGGCGATGTAGAGGAATTTCTCGTCGGGGGAGAAGGCGAGGCCGTTCGGCTGAACAAAGTCGCGCACGACTGCGGTAGTGCGTCCGGTCTTGGGATCGTGGCGGTAGACGAATTGGCCGGGCTGCTCTTTGCCAATTTTCTGCTTGGTGGCGGGATCGGTCTTCAGGCCGTATTCGGGATCCGTGAAGTAGAGCGCACCGTCGGATTTTACGACGACGTCGTTGGGTGAGTTGAGCTTCTTGCCCTCGAAGGAATCGACGATGGTGCGGAGCGAGCCGTCTTTTTCCTGCACGGCCACGCGGCGGCCGCTGTGCTCGCAAGAGAGGAGGCGGCCGGTGAGATCAAGGGTGTTGCCGTTGGCGTTGAAGCTGGGCGCGCGATACGTCTTCACGCCGCCGGTGGGCGACCACTGTTTGAGCTCGTTTTGCGGGATGTCGCTGAACACGAGCACGCCGGTGGTCTTGAGCCAGACCGGGCCCTCGATGAACTGAAAATCTCCGGCGAGCTTTTCGACCTTGGCGCCGGCGGGAATGCAGCGGGCGAATTCGGCGGCTTCGCTGATCTGGAAATCCGCGGCGAGGAGCGCGGTGACGGGCGCTGCCAGTGCGACGGTTGAGATCAGAAGTGAGGAGTGGTGAAGCCTCATAGGGTTGGGAGAGTGGACTCCGTGGTAGCTGCCAGATCCTGCGGTGTCACGCCCGAGAACGGCAGACTATGAATCTCGAAAGGCAGTCTCGGAGTAAGTTTAAAAATCAGATGGCCTCAATAGTTCAATCCGAGGCGGACGCCGTAGGTGCGGGGAGGGGTGAGGGTGGCAATTTCGCCGCTGACATTCCCGCTGGGAGACGCGAGGACGATGTCATCTTCGAGGTTGCGGACGAAAACCCCGAGCTCCCAGCGTTGCCTCGCCATTCGATAAGTGAGGAGAACGTCGCTCTTAGTGAAGGCGGGTTGAAAGGTCGAACGGGGAAAGGGTGGGATCGGGTGGTTGTCGAAGGAGATATAGTAACCGCTACACCAACGGAAATTCATCTGCCCAGTAATCGTCGCGCCGTTTGAGAGGGGAAAAACATGTGCATATGACAGCCGTGTATTCCACTTCGCGGCGAGCGGCAGTTCGTTGCCAGCCAAGTTACGCACGACGACCTGTCGGGTGGTCGGACTCTGCACGCCGTAGGAGAACGGTCCAAACTCCGAACTCAGGGCCGAAAGATTGAAGTCGATCCGGTCGTCCCGGCCGAGGCGATAGGTCGTCTCAAGTTCACCTCCGTCGATGGGCACCGACGGAATGTTGCGCGTGATCGTGCTGGGTTGTCCCGTGATGGCACTGACTTCGACGCTGGAGACCTGGAAATCATGATAGTTATAGTGAAACAAAGAAAGGTTCACTTGGAGGCGATTTTGGAGAAAGCGATTCTTCAGGCCGATTTCAAAAGCAGTGAGGGTTTCTGGGTCATAATACACCGCGCCTACTCCGTCAAAAATGCCGCCGCCTCGATAGCCGGTAGAGATCGTGGCGTAGGCCAACGAACCCGGCCGCACATCCCATTCGACTCCGGTCTTCCAATTGACTGCCCGCCATGTGCGGTCGCCCAAGCTAGGAGCCAACAGTCGGGTGGGCTGCCCAAGCGCGTTGACGGCCCAAGTGCCGCCGTAGTTGACCTTGCGGTCTTCCGTCCCACGCGCACCTGCGATGATCCGCAAGCGCGGGACGAGGCGGTAGGTGGCTTGACCGTAGGCGGCCTGCGATTTGTTGAGGATATAGGGTGAGAAAAAACCGAGGCCGGCGACGGCGACGAAAGCATTCGAGCGGATGTGCTCCAAATAATTGTAGGCGCCCGCGACCCAGACCAGCCGGCCCGTGGAAACAGAGACAAGGCGCAAGTCGTGGGATTGCTCGTTTTGCACATGGTGGGATTCAAAATCAACGTTGGCCCCACCGGAGTAAAAGGGCTGGTGTTCGTCCTGATTCATCGCGTGGTATCCACCCTCATAAACGAGTTGGGCGCCGGGAATGTTCACCTTCAACTCGGCGCTGACGCCGCGAAAAACGCTCTGGTTTGAATTAGCCACACCAGTCACGGAGACCCGTGACGGAGCGCTGCCATCCTTGGGGCGGAACACGTAGGAGGCGGCGGAGCCTTTGTCTTTGCGGGCGTTGCCAGTCAGGAGCAGGGAGAAGGTTTTGTTGGGTTGGATCAGCGCGTGGAAGCGCCCCGCTCGGTAATCCGTGCGGGCGGAGTTCTCCCGGATATTTCGCGCCGGATCCTTCGCCTCCACATAGCCATCGTCTTGGCCGAACTGGTAGGCGAAGCGCAGCCGCAGCCAAGGGTTGACCGGAGTGTTCAATGCGCTGTCGAAGTGGAGGTCGCCGTAGTTGCCAAAACCCACATTTGTGGTGCCCTCAAACTGATCGGTAGGTTTTTTCGTCACGACATTGACCGTGCCCGAGATGGTGTTTCGGCCGTAGAGGGTGCCCTGCGGTCCCCGCAAGACTTCGATGCGCTCGACGTCAAACAAAGGTGCGGCTGCACCTTGGGCTCGGCCGAAGGAAACCCCATCGATATAAAAGCCGGCCGATCTATTTCCGAGCGGGGTGTCGGTGAAGCTGGCGATGCCGCGGATGGCGATGCCCACGCCGGTCGTGTTGCGGACGATTTCGACGTTGGGAACGAAGTCCGTCAGTCGGGTGAGATCATAGATGCCGTTATCCTGCAGCAGCGAGGCTTCGGCGACAGTGATCGAAACCGGAGTGGCCTGCGCCGACGTTTCACGCTTTTCGGCGGTCACGATAACGTTGGGGAGTTCCAACGGTTTTGGCGCGGACGTCGCTGCCACGACGGCTGCACTCTGCGCCAAGACTAGGGATGAAAAATGGACGCAGGTTGCCGCGACCGCCCAGAAAAGCATCCGCTGCGCGCTGGGTGCGGCAGATCGAAGAGAGCGCATGAAACGATGCATGAGGGAAGTGTCGGTAGAGCGGGGCTGCCGAACCTTTTCGAGTAAGGGTATGGCTCACGCAATCGGAAAGGCACCCAAGGGAACGACTTCAAGGTGATGAATGCGAGCCACGCAGGGGCAAGTCGGTTGATTTTTCCTCGTCACGACGCTCGGGCGCGATTCTGGTCCAGCAGAAGTCTCGTCAGCCCATGTCCGACCAAAGCCCACGATTCGGAGCTGTGTTTCTCAGTTATGCCCGCGAAGACAGCGCCGCCGCCCAACGCATTGCTGACGCTTTGCGGGCCAGCGGCGTGGAAGTGTGGTTCGACCAGAGCACGCTACGAGGCGGCGATTCCTGGGATTCGACGATCCGACAGCGGATCAAGGACTGCGGCTTGTTTCTCCCCATTATCTCGGCCTCCACCCAAGCTAGGCCGGAAGGATATTTTCGACTCGAATGGCGGCTTGGCGACCAGCGCACGCACTTGATGGGGCGGTCCAAGGCGTTCGTGGTCCCCGTGTGCATCGACGACACGATCGAATCCCGGGCGGACGTGCCTGACTCTTTTCTCGCCGCGCATTGGACACGCCTACCGGGCGGCGAAGTGGACGCGGCGTTTTGCGACCACGTCAAGAAACTGCTCGGCTCGCGCAATGTTCATCATGCGTCGCTCTCGGCGTCTGTCGAACCACACGTGATCAGGCCGGGCATTGCGCACGAAGTCGGGCGCACAACGGCGTCGCGGATGCCGCCAAAGGGGAGATACCGTTCGGTGGTGCTGGCAGCTTTGGCGGTCGTGGTTATCGCAGGGTTGATCGGTTTTGCCGTGCACAGCACCCGGAAATCCGACGCGACGAAGGCGTTGGTCGACGAATCAGGCGCCTCAACGGCGAAGGCGGTCGAGTCCGTCGCCGTGCTTGCCTTTGAAGACAAAGCTTCCGGCGAGTCCCACGAGTTTTTCTCCGACGGAATCAGCAAGGAGTTGATGGTTTCCCTGGGGCGCGTGCCGGGCCTACGGGTCGTGGCCTGGACTTCGGCATTTTTCTTCAAGAAATCAGATGCTAGTCCGCAGGAAATCGGGCGGATGTTGGGTGCGAACCACCTCGTGACAGGCACCGTGCAGCGCGAAGGAGAGATGTTGCGGATTTTCGCCCATTTGATCCGTGCGCAGACGGGCGAACAGCTGTGGAGCGAACGCTATCTCCGCCCGGCGAAAGACTTGTTCACGGTCGAGGATGAAATTGCGCGGGATATCGCGCGGAATCTACGGCTCAAACTTGGGGTCGATGTCGGTGGCTCAATGCGGACGGTTGATCCTGAGGCGTTTCGTTTGGTGGCGCGTGGGCGACATTACTGGAGTGATCGCACGGCGAAAGGTTCGGCGTTGGCCGAGGCGGATTTCCTGCAGGCGTTGAAGCTTGATCCCGATTTTGCCCAAGCTCATGCCGGGCTCGCAGATGTCTATCTGATTCGCGGAATCTGGCAGCTTACGGATGCTCGCAGCACGTGGTTGCATGACATGCGTAAGGCACGCGAATCGGCGGAGCGGGCGCTCCAACTTGACGGCGATCTGGCGGAAGCAGTCGCCACGCTTGGTTACGTTTACTTCTACACCGGCGATCAACGAGGAGCAGAATCGCTTTTGAAGAAATCAATCGCGCTCAACCCAAACCTGGTCACGGCTCGTGGTTATTATGCGATCGTGCTGAACGCGCAGGGACTGCTCGACCGTTCGCTGGTGCAGTCCAACGCGGCAGTCGAAATCGACCCGCTTTCAAGTATCAATTTGGTGCAGCACGCCATTAGTCTCAAAGCGTCCGGTCGATTTGCGGAGGCGCTTCCGTTTGCCCGGCGTGCTCTGGGCCTCGCCAAAGATCAGGCCAAAGCCACCAGTCTGTTGTTTGCGGGGACGGTGTTTCTCGCGGGCGGTGCCCGCGAAGAGGCGTTGGCGGCGGCGCGGAGCATCATTCGCGGCGACCGCATTGATGTAACCGGAGCGTTTGCGACGGTATCTTTGCTGCGCAAGGCGGGCCTCGAAGAAGAGGCTGCGGCCGCCGCCCGCATGGCCTTGGCCCAATTGCCACCGACGGATTATCGCTATGGGATGGTCTTGGTGGCGGCCGGTCGTTTCGACGAAGCGTTACCCGCGTTGGAACAGACTCCGGCTGCCGTTTGGGCGCCAAGTTTCTTTTGGTATGACATGTGGGACCCTTATCGCGACGACCCGCGTTTTCATGCGCTGTTGGTGAAACTCGGCCTCGACGATGATTATCGGATAGCGCGCGCTGCGGTGAGCCGGACCCAACCCGGGAAAAAATAGACCGGATCGGTTTGCGGACGACGGGTCTTAGGACTTCACATGCGGGATTTAGGGGCTCCGATATAACCTCGCAGCTGCCCGCTACACGATGCGGAGCGCCTCGTCGAAATCGTGCACGTGTCGACGGCCGGCTCGGTCTCGTTGGCTTCGATTTGCTACAGAGCGCGTTGCAGTCGCTAGGGGTAAACAGAGCACTGTATTCGCGTTTCTGCGTATTAGTGCTGGCTCGTCTTTTTGACACCAGCCGCGGACGGAATAGGTGTCATTGACGGCGCTCCGTCTTCGGGAGACTCTCGCGAGGATTTTTTCCGCCACCGTGAAACCGCGAGCGGTGTAAAGGACGGGCATTCACGGCGGCGCCGCCGACGCTTCACCCAAGTCGTCGGCTTCCTTCGCCGAACCGATAAATCGTCACAGCAATTGACTCTGGTGCTTTTGACGGGGGACGTTCGCGGTCAATTCGATGAAATGATTCTCTCCGGTTAGCGGGCTGCGTAGGAGGCGCTGGGAAGCGCTGGGAGGATTGACAAAATGCGACCGGCCTTGCGCCCTGCTCGCGAGCGTAGTCAAATTTCAATCGCCGCGCTGTAGGCGACGACGTTGCGACCGGAGATTTTGAGGCGGATGTATTTTCCCTTCAGGGCGTCGAGCGTGAGCTGCGTTTTCCAGACGATCTCGCGGCGGAGGTGGTCGCCGGTGACGGGCACGCAATCGGCGTTCGTGAACGTCTCGTAGTCGCCGCCGTAACCGGGACGTTTGATAGAGACCGTGACTTCGCCGGTGCAGACGAAGTTGAGGAAGAGCCGGCCGCCGGGGCAGACGAAGGGTAGCGTCGCAAACGCGCCGTCGTGTTCGGTTTGCTGGCCGACGAGTCGGTCGCGGCGGAACGTCGCGTAGGCGAGCGAGGGGCGTTGGGCGGGATTGCCGCCGGTATCGGCCGCGTCGTGGCGGTCGGCGGAGGCATAATAGTAATAGCGGTAGTCGTCGCCGACGAGGATGGGCTCGGCGAGGCCGACATAGGCGCCACCGTTATCGTAGCTGCCGGGCGCGCCGGGCTGGAGCACGCGGGCGCGCGAAGGCATGCGGCGCCACGTGTGGTTGTCGCCACTCTCGACCAGCTCGACCCAGGTGGTCTGCGTGGTGAGGTCGTAGAGATTGAGAAAACCGAGCGTGCGGCCGCTGAGCGTGAAGGCAGACTGGTTGTAGAAGTTCGTGCCGTCGTGATCGCCGTGGTCGGGCGTGAAAATCCACTGCGGCTCGGACCACGTGGTAAAATCGTCGCTGTGCGCGAGCATCCGGCTGCGGTTGTTGCCGAGACGGTCTTTGAGAAACGCGTAGTAGCGGCCGGTGCGGCGATCCTGCCAAAGGCACGAGGCGTCCTGCGCCGGCAGCACGGTGCCGGTAAAAGTCCAGCGCAGGCCGTCGGGCGAGACGAAGAGGCAGCAACCGGTGAGGTCGCGATTCTTTGTATCGAGGTGAAACATCATCAGCTTGTAGCGCCGCAGCGGATCGCGCTCGTGCATGTCTTCGATGACGGAGGGCGAGTCGTTATAGTAGGCGGCCCAGGTGAGGACGATGTTGTTGCCGGGAAACTGGTCCTTAAAAAAGAGGTCGAGCGCGGGGCGGCGCCAGACGAGGCCGTCGTCGGATTCGGCGTAGCAGACGACGCAGTGGTTTTTACCCTGCATGGAATTGTCGACCGTGACCGCGCCTTCCTGCGCGCCGGGAAAATCGGTGCTGTAGAAAAACTTGAACTTACCGTCGACCGCCGAGCGGAGGACGCTACCCCAGCAGATGCCGCTTTTCTCCCACGGCATTTGGGCGGTGAGGAGGGGGTTTTGCGCCGGCTTTTTCAGTGGCTCGAGGCGGTCGTAGCAGTTTTTCCGCTCGGTGATATTGCCCGGGCTGAAGAGGATTTCGCGGAGCGTGCCATTCGGAGGGGACGGGACGGCGGGAGGCGGCAGAGTCGGACGTTCCGCGCCGCCGAGCGCCGCGTGGGCCAGCGGCAGGGCGGCGGCGAGCCGCGAAGTATGGCGGAGGAAGGCGCGGCGGGTGGGGTGGGGCATCGGGCGGAGAGGACTTCAACGCGTCGCCCGGCGGCGTCGAGCCTTTGCGCGTGCAACAACAGGATGCAACTCTCAGGGTCGGCGGGCCGTCTTCGGTCCCATGCCGCACCCCGCCCCGCTGAGAGTTCTCCTTGCCGTCTGCGTATCGATGGCTGCGCTCGCCCGCGTCGGAGTGGCCGCGACGGAACCGCTCTTCGATTGGAGCGACTGGGAGCAGTTCCGCGGTGGAGTCGTGCATCCGAGCGGGGCGTTCAAACCGGCGGACATTGCACGGGCTCGTGAGAATCTGACGCGCTACGCGTGGGCCAAGGCCTACCTCGCGAGCCTAGAGCGCGGTGTGCGCGGCAATGCTGGCAAGCTCACGCCGGACTATCTGCGCACGATGATTCCGGAGACGACGCCCGGTGACGCCAAGTTCACGCCCTGCCCGGCGTGTCGCGACCAAGGGAAGCCGGTCCATCCGCACGGGATGTGGTCGTGGGCGGAGTCGGCGCCGGACCAATTGACGTGCAACGTGTGCCGCACGGTTTTTCCGAACGAGAAGTATCCCGAATCCGTCGTGCTGCAGACGACGTGGGGCACGCCGCAGACGATCACGTTTTGCGGGGCGGAACCGTTCGTGATCTTTGGTTACAAGACGGGCCGGCCGAGTTTCACGGCCACGATCCGTGCGCACAAAGTCGCCCACCTGTCGGGCGTCGCGCGCTCGATGGCCGAGAGTTTTTTGCTCACCGGCCGAGTCGAGGCCGCGCGTGGAGTGCGAGCGATCTTACTGCGTTTCGCCGCCTGCTACCCGCGCTGGCTCGTGCACTCGGGCTACGGGGAATATGCAGATATGGACCCGCGCGTGGCGGCGCAGATGATCAACCAACTGCCGGCCCCGGAGCTGTGCGTGCCGCCGACGAAGCCGGATCGCCGGCTGCACACCGGTTACTGGAGTGCCGGCCGAGCGTCGGCGGTCGGGCAGGAGTCGTGGTTCGTGCGGCGGGTGGTGGAGGCGTATGATTTCACCTGCGAAGCCAAGGAGGCCGACGGCACGCCGGTCTACACCGACGCCGAGCGCCGCCTGATTGAACGCGATCTGCTGCTCGAGAGCACGCTGCTCCTCGTGAGCGACAAGCAGATCAACAACAAATCGGTGGGCAATCGCACCGCGGCCGCGCTCGTGGGCTTGTGCGTGGGACACCCTGGGCTCGTGCGTTTCGGTTGGGACGGTTTTCAGCAGACGATCGACGAATGGTTTTTGCCCGACGGCACGACGTCGGAGTCGCCGGCCTATGCGACGATGACGTTGGGCAACATCTGGGATATGCCGCAGGCGCTGCGCGGCTACTCGGAGCCGGCGGGTTACCGTGCGCCCGATGGCAAACGCCGCGTCGCGACCGATCTCTATCACGGCACCGCCTACGAGCGCGTGTGGGAAAACTGCTTCAAGGGCCTGCAGGGTGATTTGCTATTTCCGCCCTATGCCGACTCTTACCGCGACTCGAAGTTGAACAGCCACTTCGTGGAGCTGATGGCGGCGAACTATCCGGAGCGCCCAGAGTATCTGGCGTTGCTCAAGGAAACCTGCGGCGACGATCTGGCGCGGGGCTATGCGCCGCTGGCGCTCTACTATCGCGAGCCGGGCCTTGAGACGAAGGCGGCGCCGCGGATCGTGCTCCTGGATTTTTTCCCGCCCGAGCTGCGCATCGGGCATATGCGCACAGGGGCCGACGGCCGCGAAAGCCTCCTGCTCCTCAGCGCGAGCCGGTGGAACAACCATCACCACCAGGACAGCCTCAATCTCTACTACTGGAAAAACGGCCGCGAGCTGCTCTCCGACCTCGGCTACCTCTGGGATCATCCCCACAAGCACCAGACTTCTCGCACCGTTGCGCACAACACCGTCGTGCTTGACGAGAAGGACCAGCTCACGAAGGACCGCGGCGGCGATGTGGTCTTCACGCGGACCTCCGCTCACGTGAAGGTGATGGAAGCGACCTCGCAGGCCTACAAGGAGGCGCGGGAATACCGGCGCACGGCGGCGATCATCGACCATGGCGAAGGCCGTAGCTACGTGGTGGATTTCTTCCGCGTGCAGGGCGGACGGACGCAGGATTTTGTTTACCACGCTTCGGCACCGGCGGCGGAGATCGTCGGCCGCACCGCTGCGGACGAGCCGGCGGGGACGAAACTCTACGATTTCAACCGGGTGCGGGCGCTCGCCGGCGGCGACGTTTGGCGCGCAACCTGGAAGGCCGGCCCCAACCAGACCTGCGTCGCCTGGAACGTGAGCGAGCCCGGCGAACGTGCGTGGCTCGCGGACGGCTGGGGCCAGCGCGATTGGAAAAACTCCGACGTGGGGGCGACGCTAGCCTATGTCGTGCGCCGCACCACGGGTGACGGACCGCGGAGGTTTGTCTCGGTGTTTGAAGGCGTGATGTGTGGCCGGGCCTTTGTGCGCGGGGTCGCCTGGCACTCGCCCGGCGTGCTGGCGATCGAAACAGCGCTCGGCACGGACTATGTGACGAGTGATCCTGCAGGCGGCACGCGTGTGCTTGCCGCGGAGGCAGGCGGTCAGGCGCTGGCCGGGCGGTTTGCGGTCGCTTCGGTGCAGGGCGGTAAGATCGCATGGACCTTTCAAGAAGCTTCCACCCCATGAAAAAAATCCTCCTGTCGCTCGCTGCCGCTTTTTTGGTCGGCGCCCCGTCCGTCTTTGCCGCCGAAACGCCCGCGTCCGAGGCGGATGGTTTTGTGCCGATGTTTAACGGCCGCGACCTCACGGGCTGGACGAACCTAAATTGCGCGCCCGAGACCTGGAGCGTGCGCGACGGAAAAATTTACTGCACGGGCAAGCCCACGGGCGGTCTGCGCACGGTGAAGCAGTATGAGAATTTCATCGTCGAACTCGAGTGGCGCCACCTCCAGCGCAGCGGCAACTCCGGGTTTTTCGTCTGGGGCACGCCGATCAATGCGCCCGGGGTGCCGTTTCTGCGCGGCATCGAAGTGCAGATTCTCGATCACGGCTACGCCGAGGATTTCGAGAAGAAGAGCGGTAAGAAGTCGGACTGGTTTACGACGCACGGCGACGTGTTTGCGATCCACGGAGCGACGATGACCTACTTCGGTAAGACGAACGGCAAACGCAGTTTTCCGACGGAGGACCGCAGCAAGCCGTCGCCGGAGTGGAACCACTACCGCATCGTGGCGAACAACGGTTCGCTGCGCCTGCACGTGAACGGCAAGGAAGTCAGCGGCGGCGACAACACCAACTATCGCAAGGGCTACCTCGCGCTGGAGTCGGAGGGCGCGCCGGTGGAGTTTCGCAATCTGCGCATCAAGGAACTGCCGCCCACGGGCGCCGATGCGAGCAACACGGCGCCGCTCGATCCGGGCTGGCGAGCGTTATTCAATTCAGTCGATTTGCGCGGCTGGCGCACGAACGCGGCGACTGCGTCACGTTGGGCGGTGGCGGGTGAAAAACTCGCGTTGAAGGCCGCTGTGCCCGGGGAGGCCGCCACGACGGATGCGGCAGTGCAGCTGTGGACCGAAGGCCAATTTGGCGACGCCGAGTTCATCGTGGATTTCCAGCCCCCGAAGGTGGCGGCTGGGGCGAAGGCGGTGGGGGCGGCGGTGCAGTTTCGTGGGGCGACGATTGCTCTGACGGGCGCCGAGGCGGCCAAGTTCAGCCGCTTTACACTCACGGTGCGCGGGACTGAGGTGCGCGTCCGGCGCGAGGAGCCGGCGCCGAGCGCGGTGCGGGAAGCGCAGGTCACGGTCTTGCCCGCGGCCGCGCCAGCGCGCGGTGCCTTCGGACTAGTCGCGACGCCCGGTGGCGGCACGTTTATGAACCTCCACGCGCGGGACCTGTGAGCGGCGCGTGGCGGGAGGGTTTTGCAAGGTAGCCGCACGGTTTACCGTGCGGACGAACGACCGCACGTTAACACGTGCGGCTACGGCATGGGAGCGGCCACGGCTGGTTAGCCGACGAGCCGGTTGGGCTTTGTCCAGCGGATGCGCGCGAGGAGCATGTCGCCCTTAATGCCGTTCTTCGGCTGCCACTCGCCGACGGTGACCCATGATTCGTGGGGCGTGACGTTGAGCGGGTGGAAATTGCCCATGATCGCGACGCGGTTCGGGTCTTTCACGCCGTCGCCGACGAGCGGGAGGACGATGCGTTCAGTGGCGCGGAGGAGGCGGAGCGTGCGCGGGTCGACCTGCGCCATGTAAAGCGGGGCGCGCCAGCGGAGGACGTTGATGTTGCTCGGGTCCTTGCGCGTGTAGACGAGCCAGAGTGCGTCCGAATGCGGGAGCCAATGTTGCTGGGTCGTCGACATACCAAGCGGTTCGCCGTCGTCCCATTGCCAGGCCTGCTTCGGTGACCAGGCGAGACCGTCTTCGCTGGTGGCGACGTAGCCGCGGTCGTCTTCGGCGCGGAGCGTGACGTAGAAACGATTCTGCCACGTGGTGAGCGATGGCTCGAGCAGACCGCGGCCCTTGTCGTGAGTGAGTTCGGAGCCGGTGCGCCGGATGGCGAGCGTGTCGCCGTCGAAGGAGCAGCGCACAGTGGTGACGGCGCGGGGCTGGGCCTTGGTGGCGCCGTAGGTGAGGGCGATGAGAATGTCGCCTTCGGGGAGCACGAGGCGCTGGCCGCAACCGTTGGAGTAGATCTGGGCGCCGCGTGGATCGGACCAGACGAGTTTGCGGCGCGGGCCCCAAGTGCCGTCGCGCCAGACGGCATACACGGGGCAACGCGGCGGCTGGTCGGACGAGAACTTCGGGCCCTTGTAGAAAACGTTGTGGCCCATTGCGAGGACGGTGCCGGATTTCGCATGCCACTCGGGCACCACGTCGCAAACGCCCTCTTCGGCTCCGTCGGCGGCGGGCACGCGGCCGAGGGGCGGGAGCACCTGCGGGGCAGTCCACGTGCGGCCGGTGTCGGTCGACGTCATCCAATGTAGCGGACCGAAGTAGTCGGAGCCGGCGATGGTCTGAAGCGTCATGAACGCGGTGTCGGGCGCGCCGGCGCGGCCCGGGATGATGGTGGCGCGCGGATGAAACCACGTTGGGCCGCTGCCGTCGCGACCGCGGAGCACGGTGACTTTCTCGATATCGGCGATGAGGCTGGCGGGCTCGGCGGCACGGGTGGGCACGGCGAGGGCGGCGGCGCCGGTGGCGAGCGTGACGGTGAACTGGCGGCGGGTGAGCGGGCGGGTGGGCATGGCGGGGTTGGGGCGTTCCGGGCTCAGTAGCCGCGGTCAGTCTGGACGAGATGGGTGAGCGGCTCGCCGCGTTCGAAGCGGGCTAAGTTGGCCAGAAACACGTCCAGCTTGCGGTCGGTTTCGCCGGGGAAGCGGCCTCCGGTGTGTTGGGAGAGAAGGACGAGTGGATGCCGCCAGAGTGGGCTGTCAGTGGGGAGCGGTTCGACGGCGGTCACATCGAGCACGGCGCCGCCGAGGTGGCCGGAGTCGAGCAGAGCGACGAGCGCGGCCTCATCGAGGGTGGAGCCGCGGCCGACGTTGCAGACGACGGCGCCGGGCTTGAGGCGCACGAGGCGAGCGTGGTCGAGGAAGCCGATGGTCGCGGGCGTGTGCGGGAGGGTGTTGATGAGGAGATCGGTTTCGCCAAGGGCGGCGGCGAGCTCCGCGGGAGTGGACAAGGTGCCGGTGCGAGCGGTGCGCGCGAAGCACCGGACTCGGGCGTCAAACGCGGTGAGCAAGCGGGTGAGGCGTTGGGCGATGCCGCCGGCGCCGAGGAGGAGCACGTTCTGGCCGGCGAGGGTGCGGATGGCGGGCTCGACCTCGGGCTTGATCCAGCGGGCGTGTGGTTGCGCAGCGAGGAGGCGCGGGAGCTGGCGGTAGCACGCGAGGATGCCGGCGAGCGCGGCCTCCGCGACGGCGCCGTCGAAGAAGCTGGCGAGATGCGTGACCTGCACCGGCGTGGCGCGCGGGGTGGCGTTGACGGCCAGATAGGCGTCGACGCCCGCCGACTCGAGCTGCACCCAACGCAGCCCGGGCGCGGCGGCGAGCCAGGCGGCGGGAACGTTGCCGAAGACGATATGCGCGGCGGCAAGGGCGGCGCGTTTCTCCGCCTCGGGAAACTCGGCGCAAAACGTGAGGGAGTGCGACGCGAGCGCGGCGGCGAGGCGGGAGCGTTGCGTGGGGGTGAGGGCGGGGACGGCGATACAGACGTTCATCGAGGGCGCGAGGAAGCGGGGAAACGGCGTGCGGCTCAAGGCCGGAGACGACGGAGCGACCGCGCGGTTGGCGGCTGGCGTTGCGGCGACCGAGCCGCCATGAGGGAGATGCTCACCATGACGACACCTCCCGCCCTGTTTGACCTCACCGGACGCACCGCCCTGATCACCGGCTCAAGCCAGGGCATCGGTCTGGCGCTGGCGCGGGGACTCGCGCAGGCAGGCGCGGGCGTCGTGCTCAACGGCCGCGACGCGGCGAAACTCGCGGCGGCTTGCGAGTCCCTCCGAGCGGAGGTCCCGGGGGCGCGGGTGACTACGGCGGCGTTCGACGTGACCGACGCGGCGGCCATCGAGCGCGAGGTCGCGCGGACCGAGGCGGAGTTCGCGCCCGTCGACATCCTTATCAACAATGCCGGCATTCAGCGCCGCGCGCCACTGGCGGAGATGACGGAGGCGCAGTGGCGGGAGGTGCTCGATACGAATCTCACGAGCGTTTTCCTCGTCGCCCGTGCAGTGGCACCGCGGATGATCGCCCGCGGGGCCGGAAAGATCATCAACACCTGCTCGGTGATGAGCGAGGTGAGCCGGCCGACCATCGCCAACTATGCGGCGGCGAAGGGCGGCCTGAAGATGCTCACACGGGCGATGGCGGTGGAGTGGGCGCGACACGGCCTCCAGTGCAATGGCATCGGGCCCGGCTACATCGTGACCGAGCTAAACCGTGCGCTCGTGGAAAATGTTGAGTTCAACAAGTGGATCTGTGGGCGCACGCCGGCGGGACGTTGGGGTCAGCCCGAAGAACTGGTCGGCGCGACGGTGTTTTTGGCGTCGCCTGCGAGCAATTTTGTGAACGGACAGATCCTTTACGTGGACGGTGGATTGCTGGCGGCGCTGTAGGCGGTCGAGGGCTTCGCTTTACAACGGCCCAAGCGGGCGAATAGTGACGTGGCCCGCTTTGATTTTCCCAACTCTGCAGCGAATTCTGTCCCAAGGAATCTTGGCACCGCCGGTTTTTCCGGGGGATGACGAGAAGACGTTGCGCGCCAAGTTGCTGAATTTTGCCCTGCTCGCGAATCTCGTCCTGGTCGTGTGCTGTGTGCTGGCCGGACTGGTGGGTGGAAGATTGCCCCCCGAGTTAATCTATCTGGAAATCGCGTTTGCCGGCGGGACGCTGGCGTTGCTCTGGTGGCTTCGGCAGGGGCAGGTGCAACTCGCGGCGGCGGCATTACTCGCCAAGGGATTTGTGGCTACAACGGTGGCGGTGGCAGAGCTGGGCACGATTCGAGCACCGGTCGCGGGATTCTATCTGGCGCTGGTCGTGGCGGCCGGGATCCTGTTCGACCGACGGTGGATGCTGGTGATGATAGGGCTGAGTTCGCTAGCCATCGCGGGATTGATCGGAGCAGAAAATGCCGGATGGTTCCCCCGGCCGGACTATACGGTCAACACCACGCAGTGGATGGTGAGTTCGGTGCTGCTACTGTGCGTCGGATTCTGGGTCGCGTGGGCCCAAGGGACGGTTCGCGCTGCGCTGCACCGCTCCGAGTGCGAAGTTGAGGAGCGGCGGCGGGCCGAGGAAGCTCTGAAGCTCAGCGAGTTTTCGGTGCAGCAGGCTTCGGTAGGCACGCTCTGGATCGCGGTCGATGCCCGCATTCTGCGGGTGAACCGCTCGGTCTGCGACATGTTCGGTTATACGGAGTCGGAGATGCTGGCGTTGACGATCCCGGATCTCGATCCGGCGTTTCCTCGCGAGCGGTGGCCTGCGCATTGGCTGGAATTGCGGGAGCGGCGGCGCATGTCATTTGATACGCGCTCTCGGCACAAATCGGGCCGGCTGTTTCCGGCGGAGGTTGAGATCAACTGGATCGAGTTTGGCGGCCGCGAATACAATTTCGCCTTCATTCGCGATGTCTCGGCCACACGCGTGCTGGAGATGCAACTGCGCCAGTCCCAGAAACTCGAGGCGATCGGCACGCTGGCCGGCGGAATCGCACACGATTTCAACAACATCCTCTCGGGCATTTATGGCTACACGACGCTCGCGCGCCAAGCGGCGGGCAATCAGCCTGAATTGCTCGAATGTCTGGACGAAATATCCCGCGGTGGTCGACGGGCCGCGGAGCTCGTGCGACAGATCCTCGACTTCAGCCGGAGGCGGGGGGACGACGAGACGATGACCCCGGTGCAGGTCGAGCGGATCGTCTCCGAGGCATCCCAGCTGCTCCGGGCGCTGAGCCCGCGCACGATCGATTTTCGCAAGGACCTCGCGACGGATTTACCGCCCGTGCACGGTAATGCCACGCAGCTCCACCAGATTGTAATGAACCTCGGCACCAATGCCGTGCAGGCGATGCGCAACGGGCCCGGGTGCCTCACGCTGAGTCTACGCGCGGTGATGGTGGACGAACTGCTCGCTGGAACCCTGCCGGGTCTGGTCGCCGGCCCTCACCTTTGCCTCAGCGTCGCAGACACCGGCGCAGGCATGGATGCCGCGACTCAGGAGCGGGCGTTTGAGCCGTTTTTCACCACGAAGGAACCCGGCGCGGGCACGGGGCTTGGTCTGTCCGTGGTGCACGGCGTGGTGCGGCGCCACCGCGGGGCAGTGCGCCTCGTGAGTGCGCCTGGACAGGGCACGACCTTTGAGGTTTTTTTGCCGGTCGCTCCGGCTGCTTTGACGGCGGCGGCGGTCGTCTCGGGGGAAGCCTCCCGTGGCAGGGGTGAGCGAATCCTGCTGTTGGATGATGAGGAAGCCGTCGCCACTTCCGGGCGGTTGACGCTAGGCAAGCTTGGTTATCAGGCCGTCGCCTTCACGGATCCGCGGGAAGCACTCCTCCACGTGGCGCACGACCCTCGGGCGATAGATCTCGTTGTCACGGATCAGACGATGCCCGCGATGCATGGGGTGGAGTTTGCGCGCCGACTTCACGTGCTGCGTGCGGACCTGCCAGTCGTGCTGGCGAGTGGACATAGCGAGGTGCTGATGTCGGAAAATCTCCAAAAGGCCGGCGTGAGTGAAGTGCTGGCCAAGCCCTACACAGTCGAGCAATTGGCCGCGGCGGTGCGCCGACAACTCGCGCGATCAGCGAATGGCTGATTAATAGGCTTGGACGCAAAATGCTCTTTGCGTTTGCGTGTTCTCCCGCCGACGGTCCGCGCGTGGCGGCCACATGTTCGATGTCTTCACCGGAAAAATCACCTGCATCCAAGGCCGCGCCCTCCCCGGCGCGGAAGAGCGCGCCCGTCTTCAAGACGATCACGAGCGAAGACTGGAAGCGCTCGCTCACCTCGGCGCGGCAGCAGAAAAATGCGATCTCCGAGCGAATTCGGACCCGGACCGGGACCTCGTCCTCCTCGCCGAAGACGAAGTAGCGTTGCTGGAAAGTTCCGGGCCGGAGTGGGCGGAGTTGGGTGCGGCTATCCGGGAGTTTCGCACTCGCCTGCCGCTGATGCGGCTGGAGGATTTCGGGTTTCACGCCGAAGTGGAGCATCCGCTGGAGGAGCCGAACGCGCGTTTGCGTTACCTGCACAGCGGTGTCGAGGCGTCAGCGTTTGTCGCGGCGCACGATGCTTCGGTCTATAAATTTTTCCTGCCGCGCGAGGAGCACTTCATCGGGAGCGAGTTTGGCTTTCACCGCGGTGACGAGACGGTGCTCGCCGCGGAGGCTGTCCTCGGAAGCTACCGCGCATTGTTTGAGAAACTGCTCCTCGTGCAGGCGCTGGGAGGTATGGCGACGGAGGTGGTGGCGGTGACCCCCGAGGGCATCGTCGTGGCGAAGCAGGCGCTTGGCGAGCCGCTGCCGCAGGGCGAGGACATGTCGCGGGCACTGCCTGCGGGACTGATCGAAATCCCCTCGCGATTTCTGCGGGCAAATCGCGACCACCCGCGGCTGTTTTTCCTCGAGCGTGGGCGGGAGGCTGGTGTGGGTCGACGTGCGGGTGAGGATGCACGCCCGTTTCTCGTGGCGGACCTGCATGCGCGGAATTTCGTGCGCTGCAGCGATAGCGCGCTGCGCGTGATCGACCTCGTGGCGGCGCCGTGGCCGGAGTCGGGCGCAGCGCGGGATTCGTTGATCGCCGACTGGCTTGCGCGCGTGCGCGAAAATCCCTCTGCGACGGCGCTGGGCGGGGCGCACGACGACGAGCTGTAGGTGTAGAGGTGGTCAGGGTATGATCAGCCGGCCGCGCCGCTTGAGCTCCTGGCAGAGACGGTCGTGGGGCAACGCGTAGACGGTGTTGCCGTCGGCGCCGGTCATGGTGCGGGCGGCGACGAGGGCGTTGACGATAGCCTCCTCGGTGGCGTTCACGGTCGCGTTGAAGAGCGGGTTCATCTGCTCGTTGGGCAGGGCGCGCACAGTGGCGACGCCCTCGAGCTGCGAGACGGCGGTGGCGTCGGCCGTGGAGAACGCGAGGAAGAGATCGCCGGAGGAATTCTCGCCACGGCCGCCAATGAGGCCGACACCGAGCGAGGCGCGCTGGGCGAGGCGGCGGAGCTGGTGCGGGAGCAAGGGCGTATCGGTGGCGATGATGATGACGATGGAGCCCTGGCCGTCCTTGGGGGCGCCGCGCGTGGGTGTGAGATCAGGAAACACCTCGGCGAGTGGGACGCCGGCGATGTGGAGATTGTCGCGGCGGCCGTAGTTGGCCTGCACGAGGATGCCGACGGTGAATGTGGCCTGGTCGATCGTGACGACGCGGGAGGAGGTGCCGATGCCTCCCTTGAACCCGTGGGCGATCATGCCGGTGCCGCCGCCGACGTTGCCTTCGGGGACGGGGCCGCTCCGAGCGCCGTCGAGCGCGGCGACTACGTCCTCGGGTTTCACATGGAAGCCGTTAATGTCGTTGAGAAATCCGTCGTAGGTCTCGGTGACTACGGGGAGGCTGAGGTCGCCGGAGTAGTTTTTCGGATCGGCGTGCTTGAGGCTCCACGCGATGACGGCGTCGCGCACGACGCCTACGCTATGGGTGTTGGTGAGTAAGATGGGCGAGCCGAGGCAGCCGGATTCGTCGAGCCAGGAGGCGCCGGTCATTTCGCCATTGCCGTTGAGATTGTGGCGCGCGGCGAAGACGCGGCCGGTGAAGGTCTTTCCACGGGGGAAAATGGCCGTCACGCCGGTGCGCACGGGGCCCTCGCCGACGACAAGTTTGCCCTCGCCGCGGATGAGCGTGGTGTGGCCGACTTCGACGCCGGCGACATCGGTGAGGGCGTTGAGCGGACCGGGCGTGCCGACGAACGGCACGCCAAGATCGCGGGCGCGGGGAGCGGCGGTGAGGATCGGCGCGACGACCAAACCCAGGGTGACAACGAGGAATGCGGCGCGGCGGAGTCGGAGCATGCGGCGAGTGTGCGGCGGGTGGGACAAAAGAAAAGAGCGCGTTGGTCAAACGCGCTCTCGGGAGAGGATGAAGCGGGAGGCGAGATCTGGGGCTCAGCTCTTCTTCGCGTTGAGGAAGGCGAGGACCATCTCGGCCTGCTTATCGGTCTGGCCCTTGTCGTGGTAGACGACCTTGCCCTTGCGGTCGATGAGGTAGGCTTCGCGGCTGGCCATCATGCCGCCGGACTGACCGAAGGCCTTGACGACGACCTTATCGGTGTCGGCGAGGAGCGGGTAGTCGAAATTATTCTTCTCCTTAAATTCTTTCTGCTTCTCGACGGGATCGACGCTCACGCCGACGACGGCGACGCCTTTTTTCTTCAGCTCGGCGGAGGCATCGCGCAGGGAGCAGCCCTGTTTGGTGCAGCCGCCAGTGAGGGCTTTCGGGTAGAACCACACGAGGGTGTAGTCGTTGGCCTTGTAGACATCGGCGAGGTTGAGCGTGGTGCCAGCGTCGGTTTTGGCGGAGACGGCGGGAGCAGCGGCTCCGATAGACAGAGCCTCGGCGCGGGCGAAGATGCCGAGGAACGTGAAGAGGGACATGGCGAGGAAGGGGCGAAGTTTCATGGCGCATTTAAGCTAGCGGTCGCGTCTTGGGATGCAAGCGGCGCGCAGCGAAAGGCAACAGCCGCGGGGCTCCGGCCTCGGTTCAGGGCTCGAGTCCCGTCACCTGCACGTCGTTCGGATGATCGATGGAGAACTTCACCGTGAGCTCGCGTTTCTCGGCGGGCTTGAGGTCGAGCGTCCACCTGAGCCGGGATCATGCAATTGAGGGCCAGATAAGTTGGTGAGGACCAGCTCTGGCGGAGAGGGCGGCAACTGCATCGCAGTCGTCGTCGGCGCTCATTTGGCGGAGGAGAACGTGCCACCAATGGCGGCGGTGGGGGGAGGCGACGGCGAG
>CANGHW010000020.1 GCA_947453695.1 Opitutia bacterium | reverse complement strand
TGGCGTGAAGATCCATGGTGGAAAACGGTTCGTCGCTCACGCGGGCGGCGGGGACGCGGCCGGGCCAGCGGACGAGGCACGGGACGCGCATGCCGCCTTCGAAGGTGGTGAGTTTACCCTCGCGCAGCGGTGCGGCGGACCCGGCGTGTTCGCCGTAGGAGAGGAAGGGCCCGTTGTCAGAGGAGAAAATGACGAGCGTGTGGTCGTCGAGCCCGTGGCGTTTGAGCGCGGCCATGATTTCGCTGACGGAGGCATCGAGCTCCTGAACGACATCGCCGTAGAGGCCGCGTTGGCTGGTGCCCTTGAATTTCGCGGAAGCGAAAATCGGGACGTGCGGCATGATGTGCGGCACGTAGAGGAAAAACGGTTTCGTGTGATTTCGTTCGATGAACGAGATCGCGCGGTCGGTGAGGCGGCGGGTGAACTGCGACTGGTCAGTGTCGAGTTCGACGATGTCTTCGTTGGCGTAGAGCGGGAGCGAAGGGATGCCCTTGGTGGTGGGATGCAGTGGGCCGTTGTCGTTGGAGTAGGGGATACCGAGCCATTCGTCGAAGCCGCGGCGGGTGGGGAGAAACTGTGGGTGATGGCCGAGATGCCACTTGCCGAAAATAGCCGTGGCGTAGCCGCGGTCTTTTAGAATTTGCGGGAGGAGTTTTTCCTTCGGGTGCAGGCCGGTGGGGCTCGTGTGGTTGAGGGCGCCGCTCATGCTCACGCGATTCGGATAGCTGCCGGTCATGAGGGCGGCGCGCGAGGCGGTGCAGACGGACTGAGCGACGTAGAAGCTGGTGAAGCGCGAGCCCTCGGCAGCGAGGCGGTCGAGGTGCGGGGTCTTGATGTCGGTGGCGCCGTAGCAGCCGAGGTCGCCGTAGCCGAGGTCGTCGGCAAAGATGAAGACGATGTTGGGCGGGCGTGCGGTCGATGCGGGCAGGGGCGCCGCGGCGAACAAGGACGGAGCGGCGAAGGCCGCCGCGAGCATCAGGGCAAGCAGTGCGCCGAGCCGACGCAGAACGGTCTGGACAGAGAGGGGTGGCTCCATGGCGGCGACGCTAGGAGCCAGACGAAGTGAGGCGAGTGCGGATTGGGACCGCGGCCGGGAGCCTCAGCTGTTCAGCAGGAGTCCGGTGGATTCCCCGCTGGCGAGGGTGATTTTGCCGGGGCTCTTCAAGGTGGCCTGGATGTCGAGCAGCGTGAAGAGGGCGGTGGCGACTTCGGGGGTGCGTTGGATTTCAGCGAGGGCGCGGCCGACGACTTGCGGGCGGACGGCTTGGGCCTGACCGAGGCGTTGCGAGGCTTTATTGTCCGCGGCCGAGTGGATGATCGCGACCTCGTTCTCGCCGGCCTGGCGCATCGCGGCGGTGACCTGGCGGAGGCGGTTGACGACCTTGCGTTGGATCTCGGCGATCATGCCCTTGTCGCGGAAGGCGACCTTGCGGATGTAAGTCGAGCCGAGGCTGAAGCCCCATTGTGAGGACGTAGGGGAAACTTCTTCGCGGACCTTGCGCGAGAGGGCGTCGCGGTTCTCGAGGAGGACCTCAAGGCGGAGATTCGAGAGCTGTTTCACGACGGCGGTGGCGACGTTGGCCTTGAGCGAACCGATGGGATCGGAGTTTTGGAAGAGGTAGGCCTTCGGGTCCTTGACGAACATTTCGAACCAGATGCCGACGCCCATGGGCGCGCCTTCCTCGGAGTTGACGAGCTGGTTGCGGAGGTAGGCTTGGTGAATGAGGGTGCGGACCGTGTAGGCTTTGCCGAAGAGCGGGAAGAGGAGGGCTTTCGGGCCGAAGTGCGCGATGGGGAAGAAGAGGCCGGGTTCGTCGACTTGGCCGACGACCTTGCCGAAGAAAGTGTAGACGAGCACGGTGCGCTCGGGGAGCACGCGCCAGAGTTGGAACATGGCGCCGAGGGCGAGGATGATCGGGGTGGCGATAAACGTGCCGATGAGGCCGATGCCGATGGAGATGAGGAGAGGAGACATGGCGGGTGCGCGTTAGAGTTTGAGGATCGTCTGGGCGGCTTTTTCGCGGAGCGGGAGGCTCGCGTTGCGGAGGTAGCTGTCGAGGGCGGGCTTGCCACCTTCGGCGTGCATGCCGGTGAGGATTTTGCCGAGCTCGAGGATCGGAGACGCTTCGGCTTGCGCGCGATTTTCAGCGATCTGCACGGCCTGCTCGGCCATCTTCAGTTTCTGATCGGCGTCGGCCTTGGCCTGGCTGATCGAGGCGGCGACCTGGTTCTGCGTCGTATTGATCGAGGCGAGGGCCTCGTCGACGTCGGATGGCGGGTCGATGTTGGTGATGAGGGCGGCATCGAGGTCGATGCCGTAGCGCGCAGAGGTTTTGCGGCAGGCTTCTTCCATGAAGCTGTTGATCAGGGAAAGATTGCGGCGGAGGTCGTTGATCGAGACGCCCTCAACGGCGCCCTCGGCGGCTTCGCCGTGAAAGGTGGCGATGCGGTCGCGCAGGACGGAGATAAAGTAGCCGACGACGTGCGCGGCGGGATGGGAGATGCCGAAGAGGTAGGCGTAGAGATTGCGCTCGGCGGGTTTCCAACGGATCTGGCCGGAGATCTGGACGGTGAGGTTGTCCTTGGTGACGGCCTCGATGGAGTCTTGGCGGATCTCGGGGTCCCAGGTGATGTCGACGGTTTGGATGGTCATGTCGACTTTGTAGAGGCGCTGCCACGGCCACTTGAAGTAGGGGCCGCCGGGGAGGATGACGCGGACGCAGGGATAGTTGTAGCGCTGCTTTTCCTCGGTGGAGAGAAGGGCGCCGAGCTGGGGATCGTCGGCGGTGGTGCCGACGGTCCGCTGGGCGCGGCCGAAGGTGGTGAGCACGCCGCGCTCGGTGGGCCCGATGGTATAAACGCCAAAGAGCAGGGTTAGGAGTGCGGCGAGGCCGACGCCGAGGAGGAGGCCGAACAGGGTGGTGGTGAGCATGGCGAGAAAGTAGGAGGTGAAGGCCCCAGGCCCAATGAACGAGGCCCGAGGACTATGAGTGGACGACGTGAGGTGTGAAGGCAGCGCCCGGGCGCTCAACCTCTATTCGGGGATTTGGATTTTTTGTAGCGCGTTCCACGAGTCGAGAGGTGGAGGCGAGGGAAGCGGAGAAAGCGGTCAGGGGGTGCGCGCCCACGCGGCGTTGAGTTTGAAGATGCGCTCGGCGTTGGCGTGGTAGAATTTTTCGAGGATGTCAGGCGGGAGGTGGAGTGCCTGGACGCGGCGGTTGTTGTAGGTGATCTCGCCGGTGCCGGCGTAGTAGTCCCAGTCGGCGCGGTAGCGGAGCTCGAGGCTGTTGACGTGGCCTTGGCGCTGGGCGTCGGTGGGTGGGGTGTCGCGGCGGTGCGGCATCCAGCCGGCGTCGACGCCATACATGATGCGGTCGGGAAATTTCTGGAAGAGCGCACGGACTTTGTCGGGCGGGTGACGGGTGAGATTGCGGGTGCGGGCGGCGACCTCGATGTGGAAGTTGGGATAACGCACGAGACGGTCCGCGATGCCATCGAGGTCGTGCTCAAGGCTGCCCAGGTGGGCCCCGACGACGACGAGCGTCGGGTGTTTTTTCATGATGTTATCGCGAGCGGCGATGATGGCGGCGTGGCTCGGATACTCGGGCTTGCCGTAGAGGTGCCACTGGGGATTTTGCGAGTAGTAGGTGTAGTGGTTGCTATCCTTGTCGAGGGGGAGCCAGGCGTCGATGGGCTCGGCGAGGTGGGCATGGAGCGGAATGCCGCGGCGCGCGAGGTGGGCGTAGATGGGGTCGAAGAGCGGATCGTCGGGCAGGAGGAATTGGCCGTCGCGGGTTTTGAGTTCGAGGCCGACTTCCTTCCAGATCTTCACGGCGACGGCGCCGCGGTCGAAAGCGCGATCGAGCCAGGCGATCGTGCGCGTGGCGTAGTCGGGTTCGTGGCGGGTGAGAAGATCGAAGGTCGTGGTGACGGGATAGAGCTGCGGGTGGGCGCGGTAGAGCTCGAAGCCGATGCGATCCATCAACGGGAGTTGGCCATCGCCGCCGGGCACGCAGACGTTGATCGTGCGGACGTTGATGCGGGCGAAGAGCGTGTGGATCGCCGGGACGTTTTCGAAGATGTGCGAATGGACGTCGATCTTGAGGATCTTTTCGTAGGCGGGCATCGGTGCGGCAACGTCGACGGCGAAGGCGCTGAGCGGCGAGAGGAGCAAGGCGAGGGCACGCCGAAGAGTGCGGACGGAAAGCGGGTGGCGCATGGGGGTGGCCAGAGCCTGCGACGCCGCGGGTGCGTAAGCAAGGCGGGTGCGGTGACGGGAGGGTGAAATCGCGGCTTGAAATACGGCGGGGTGCAGGTGCGCTTGCGGGCATGAAGATCACTCCGTCGACGCGTCGGCATTTCCTCAAAACGGCGGCGACGGCCGTCACGGCGTTTCAGATTCTGCCACGGCATGTGTTGGGCGGGCCGCGATTTGTGCCCCCGAGCGAAAAGGTGAATCTCGCGGTCGTTGGCGTGGGCGGACGCGGGACGCAGAACCTTAAGGCGTTGCTCTCGCTGGCGGACGCCCAAGTGAGCGCGATCGCCGACCCGGCGGAGACGTTCGGCTTGGAGAACTATTATTACAAAGGCGTGGGCGGGAGGCTGCCGGCGTTGAAGATCGTGGACGATCATCACGGCAAGACGACGCCCGGCTACCGCTGCAAGGGTTACGAAGATTTTCGCGAGATGCTGGACAAAGAGAAGGGGCTCGACGCGATCCTCTGTGCGACGCCAGACCACCTGCATGCTTACGTCGCCCTGCGGGCGATGCGGGCGGGGAAGCACGTGTATTGCGAGAAGCCGCTGACGCACAACATCCACGAGGCGCGGGCGGTGGCGCGGGTGGCGCAGGAGACGGGCGTCGCGACGCAGCTGGGCAATCAGGGGCACTCGACGGTGGGAATCCGCGAAACGGTGGAGCACCTGCGCGCAGGGACGATCGGTGCGGTGCGCGAAATCTATTCGTGGGTCGGCACGAAGCGGTGGAACCCGACGCTGCTGACGAAGCCGCCGGCGGGCGGCGTGGTGCCGGCCGGAATGAATTGGGATCTGTGGATCGGGCCGCGCGAGCACCGCGATTTCCACGCGGCGTATCACCCGGTGGCGTGGCGTGATTTCTGGGCCTTCGGGACCTCGTCGATGGGCGATTTTGCGTGTCACGACATGGACGCGGCAACGTGGGCGTATGACCTTTCCGCGCCGACGCGGATCGAGGCGCACGCGATCGGGACGGGCGACGCGGAGATCGCGCCGCATGGGAGTGTCATCTACTTTGATTTTCCGGCGACAGACGGTGGGCCTGCGCGGCGGCTCACGTGGATGGACGGCGGCGCCATGCCGGCAGCGCCGGAAGCGCTGGGGAAGTTCAACCTACCGAACCGCGGCACGATGTTCATCGGCGAAAAAGGCGTGATCCAGTGCGACGGAGCAGGTGGAGCGCCGCGGATTTTCCCGGAGAGTTTGCGGGCGAGCGTGACGAAGCCGGCGCCTACGTTGGCCCGCTCCAAGGGACACCACCGTGACTGGCTCGACGCGATCAAGGGTGGCACGCCTGCGAGCAGTAATTTCGCCTACGGCGCGCGCCTGACGGAGATTGGTCTGCTCGGCGTGGTCGCGTTGCGGTTGGGCAAGCCGGTCGAGTGGGATGCGGCGACGATGACCGTGAAAGGGCAGCCGAAGGCCGAGGAGATGATCAAGGGGACCTATCGGGCGGGTTGGGAGCTGGGGGTGTGAGTCGCTGCGCAGTGCCTCGTGGAAGCGAGAGTTTTGGCAGATGATTTGGGGCGTTAGGAACCCGAAGGACGCGGATGAAGAGCAGGGTGAAGGACACGGTTGCAGCGGCGGTGCGGTTTTGTCACGAAGAGGTCATGCGTTCGCGGTGCGGCTATTGGAAAATCATACGCGGCGGAGCGTCTGGGATGGCGCTCGCGCTTCTCGCCGGGGCGGGCACCGGGTGTGTGCAGCTGAAGTTGGACAATGCCACTGGTTCGGCGCGATACGCTCCAGTGGTGGGCAAGAGATACGAGCTGGCGCAGGATTTCATCCTGCAGTCGGTGAGAGAGGAGGTCGGGGAGGCTCCGCGTTATGCCCGCATTATCGCCAAGCCGATCGTGTATATTCCGCAGTATGATCCGAGGAACCGACGCTACGATCCGCGCGGGAAGCCGGGGTATGTCACGCGGTTTGTGACGGATCTCGGATTTCTACCAGCGGGCACGCGGTTCTCGGTGGTCGGGGTGCTGACGCGCGGGGCGCCGATGACGCAGGTGCACTATGTAATCGCGATCGAAGGGGACCAGAGCCAGATCGCGGGACACCTGCCGGTGCGACTGAGTGAGCAATGGGGAAAGGACGTTTATCTTGCGCCTGCGGCGGCCGGCGAAGCGCCCAAGCCTTGCGCGCCGTTTTTCGGGCCGGTCGAGAAGTAGCGCGGAAAATTCATGCTGAGACGGCCCCAGCAGGAGTCGCAGCGCGAAGGAGTGATTTGCCGGGCGGACGTGAAAAATAGGTGCGGAGGACGTTGAAAAGTGGTCCTTGCTCGAGAGTTGGTCGCATCGAAGACCGCGCCATACTTTCAATGTTGGTCGCAGACTTCGCGGATCAGGAGTTGATTTTAATCCAATCGGGATAGCGGCTGGCGTAGGATATGCCGGTGACGAGCCAGTATTCGTCGAGCCCTCGACAGTAGAGTGCGTAGGTGCCAGAGCGAAAATGCATACGCGCCAGCCTTGCGAACGGGAGTGAATGGCGAGCGGGCTGGTCTTGAGCAAAACGATCAGGCGGTCGTATTCGGCGAGGATAGCCTCGGCTTTCCCGCCGGGAGCGCGGCAGGTGGTAGGTCAGAATGCTGGGAAGGTCGCACTCGGCGACATCATCCAATCTCCGCAGTATCTTACTCATAGCCCGCTGAGCGTGCGGATGCGCGCGCGGGCGGCTTCAGGCAAAGCGCTTTTCGGGATGAGCGCGCAGGTCAACGAGACGTTTGTCCAACTCTGTCAGGTGCGTGGATGGCGTGGGCAGAGCCGAGGGGGGAGGCTGACCCAAAGCTCATCGATCAAGGCGAGCTTTTGCTCGGGCGATGCGGAGTTCAGCTGGGAAATCTCGGCCAATTTCATGGCGAGGTGACAGCCGGAAAAATCGTGTTTTCGCGAGAGTGGAAGAGTGGACGGGGAAGCGCCCGCCCTGCTTCAGGCGCTCATCGTGCGTTCGGCGGGGCGGGCACTGAATTCCCGCACGGGGACGACGCCGGGTGGGAGCGGTTTCGCGAAGCCGGCGATGAGGCGTTTTCGCCAGTGAGTGGGCGTGAAGTTGTGCACGAGTTTATACTCGCGGCAGAAGTGGCCGGGGTTGGCGTAGCCGCAGTGGCGCGCGATGTCTTCGAGCGTGTAGTCGGAGCGGCTCATCAACTCGTTGGCTTTCTCGATCCGGATGCGGCGGAAGGCGGACTTGGGGCTCATGTGGCGCACCTGCATGAAAAGTCGACGGAGGTGGCTGATGGAGATGTGAATCGCGTCAGCGACCTCTTTCACCGACGGGCGGCGGGCGAGGTGCTCAGCATACCAGGCGAGGGCGCGTTGGACTTTGAAGTTGGCGAGGTCGGGCAGGGCAGGCGGTTGAAGTTTCGCGCGGTCGGCGAGGGCCAGCGCGGCGAGATCCATGAGGCGGCCTTGGAAGCAGAGTGGGCTGAGGAGGCCGGGTTCGCAGTAGTGGGGCTCGAGCTCGGCGGCGATTTGCTGCAGGCGCACGATCTCGGCGTCGGTGAGTTTCTTGGCGAACCAGCCGCGCTCCCGGACAATTTCGTCGAGAGGATAGGGCGCGGTGCCGAAGTGGAAGGCGATGCGGTGAAACTTGTGGCGACCGTCGTCGGCCCAGGCGTGGGAGCATTCGGGCGCGAAGATCCAGAGCGTCTTTTCCGCGAAGACGGGGCGCTCGCCATCGCGGAAGACGGGACCGCCGCGGCCGTCGATGACGGCATAGAATTCCCAATTCGTGCGCGTGTTGCACACCATCGAATCTTTCCAGCGGATGCGTCCGTTCGCGAGGTAGCGCAGCATGACGGGGTGGGGGGTTGAAGCGCAGCGTGCGGCGCACGGATCGAGTGGCAACTGAAGCGTTTGCCGGTCAGTCAAACCGGAAGACATTCGTGGAATCGTGGGTGGGATATCCCGGTGGCTTCGCTGCAGCTCGGGCTACGTCGGGAGATTGCAACAGCGAGAGGAAGCGACGTGGGAGGGAGACGTTGAGAAAGAAAAACGCGGCCCGCCGAAGCGAGCCGCGTCCATTGAGTGACCACTGATTGACGGCGAGATTCCCCAACCTGGCCGCCCTGACCTTACACTCAAAACTTGTAGCTGAGGGTCGCTTTCCAGTCGCGCGGGGTGCCCACGGTGACGGCACCGCGGCTGCCGGCGGCGAGGATGTATTCCTTGTTCAGCGCGTTGAGAATGGTGAGACCACCGGACCACTGGCCGCGTTGGTAGGTCACGCCGACGTTCAACAGGGTGCGGCCTTCGACGAGGAAGGACGGTTGGACGGGAACGAAGGCGGGGCCGGTGGGGAGCGGGCGGGTGGTGGTGAAGCCGGAGGCGTTTTCACCGGCGACGTCGCCCTTGTAGTCGAGGCCGGCGTTGAAGCCGAGGCCATTGAGGTCGCCCGCGGTGATGCGGTAGTCGGCGTAGAGCGCGTAGGAGCGATCGGGCACGCCGCGGAGGCGGACGTCGGTGACAGGCTGGCGGATCTTCACGTCGGAGACGTTGCCGATGAGCGTGAGTCCCTTGGTGACGGAGTAGGTGGTCTCAAATTCCCAGCCCTTGGAGGTGAGGTCGAAGAGGAGGAACTGCGGCAGACCGGCGGTGGATTGGCCGAGGGCCTGGAGGCGGAAGAACTCGGAGTTGGTGACGGAGGTGTTCTTCTGCGCGATGTCGAAGTAGGCAATGGACGTGGTGAAGCGGCCGTCGAAGAGCGAAGTCTTCACGCCGTATTCCTTCTGGCCGCCCTGGGCGAGTTTGAGGTTCGGGTCGGTGACGCCGGCGTTGAGGGAGCCGGGCATGGTGGAGCCGGTGGTGTTGCGGCTGAAGAAGAGGGAGACCTCCTTGATGGGTTTCACGACGACGCCGAACGAGGTGGCGTTGTTGGTGAGGTTGTAGGCCGGGGAGTTCGGGAAGGCCGGAGCGATGGCGGTGCCGGTGCTGTCGGTGCGGGCGAGGGTGCCGAAGAAGCGAGAGACGCCGCCGGAGAGCTGCAGGCGATTTTGCCAGAGGCCGAGCGTCTCGTAGGCGAAGACCTGGAGGTCATCCTGTTTGCCGGTGCGATCGGTGCCGAGGCCGGCGGTGGTGAGACCGGGGAGAATCGGCGGATAAACGTAGGGCGGATAGGTGATCGAGGCGAGGTTGTTGGCGGGGACAGCGGGGCGGGACGCGGAGGCCGGGGTGCGCCAGCGGACCTTCGAGGTGTTGGCGGTGAAGCCGGCGATGGTGGTGGACTTGCCGATCGGCGTGTCGAACGCGAGGGCGTAGTCGTTCTTCACGTGGGCCTCGGTGTATTCGAGGTCGTTCTTGCCGACGTTGCGGAGGTAGATCCAAGTGGACGGATCGGTGACGGGTGCGGGCGCGCCGACGAGGGTGACGCCGGGAGCGGCGTTGTAGGCGGCGGTGTTCCAGTTGACGCCGGGTTCGTAGAGACCGGTGAAGGGATTGCGGCTGCCGCCGCCGGCGTTGGAGAGACCGGCGCTGGTGCCACCGATGTCGTAGCGGCGGATGTGGTCGGCCATGAAGTAGAGGCGCGAAGTCACGTGATCGTTGAGCGTCGAGAGGAGCTCGGCGCTGGCGCGCTCGGTGGAGCGGTGGCGGGTGTCGGTGTCGTCGCCGAATTGCAAGTCACGCGGGAGGCCGCGCGGGATGCGGGCGTATTCGTTGAAGCCGACGCTAGGATCGATGGGGAGACCGCCGAGGTTGGTCTCGCGGTTCTGCACGAAGTCGGCCTTGAGCGTGAGCTTGTTGGTCGGAGAGATCTGGTAGGAGAACGACGGGGCAAGCTCGTAGCCGTTGCGATACTGGCCCTTGATGTAGTAGTCGGTGCGCCAGAGGGAATAGATGAGGCGCGCGCTGGCCTTGCCGTCCTTGGTGAGGACGCGGTTGGTATCGAGATCGAACGTGTTCCCCGAGTAATGGGAGAGGCCGAGGGTGACCTTGGTGGCGTCCTTACCGAAGGGGGACTTGGTGATGGGATTCATCACGCCGCCGGGACTGCCGCCGGGGACGAGGATGGCGTTGGGGCCCTTGATGATTTCGAGGCGCTCGATGTTGGCGGTGGATTGCGACATCGAGTAACCGTCGGCGCCGGAGATCATGGTGCCGTCGATAAACTCGGCGGAAACTTGGAAGCCGCGGATCGTGTAACGGTCACCGCCGAAGGGCAGGGTGTTTTCCACGATGGGCGTGACGTATTTCGCGGCGTCGAGCATGCGGAGCGCGGCGGAGTCTTCGATGAACTCGCGCGGGACGACGGAGATGGTCTGCGGGATATCCTGCACGGCCATGGCGACGCGGGAGGCGGAGAGGGCCTGGCCGGACTGGTAGCGGCCATTGGGCTTTTCCGTGATGGTGAACTGCGGGAGCGCGATGGCTTCTTCCTTGGCGGCAGCGGCAGCGCCGGGAGCGGCAGGTTGCGCGGAGGCGAGCGAGCCGAGGCCGAAGAGGACGGCGCCGGCGGCCGCGTGAAACGCGGTTTGGGTGATGGGTTTTTTCATGGGTGAAAGGAACAGGTGCGAGCCGACGGGGCCGATGCGGGCCGACGGCAGTCACAGGAGTCAGGGCGGCGAAGTGGGGAAAGTGAGCGACAGGGATCGCTCACGGGTGCGTGTTGAAATGCCCGTCGCTGCGAGGGGTAAAGCGACCAAACCGCTCGCGTTGTTATACAAATCGCCCACGGGGGCTGGGCCGAGGGAAGGCCGGAGGCGGAGCTTGCGCGGTGGAAGTTGGGTGGTGAGATTGAGGACGTTACCTGTCACCCCGCCCTGTTTCCGTCCGTCATACCGGTTCCCCATGATACTGTTTCGCTCCCTGCGTCTTACCCTGTGGTCTGCGAGTCTTGCCGCGACGACGGCAATTTTCGCCCAAACGCCGGCGACGCCACCCGCCGCAGCCCCAGCTCCGGCAGCCGCCACAAAACAGGCCGCCGAGCCGCCGCTCACGTGGCACGATGTGACGACGTGGGGCGTCGAAGGCCGGGCTTGGCCGGAGATGGAGCGCAAGCGGTGGTTTGACCGTCTACCGGCGGTCGCCGATGGCAAGGTGACGACGGCGGTGTGGAACCTCAGCCGCGATAGCGCGGGCATGCTGGTCCGCTTCAAGACGGACGCGGCGGCGATCTGGACCGACTATACCCTATTCAAAGAAAAGCTGAATGGTGCCAACATGACGCCCATCGGCGCGAGCGGACTCGACCTCTATGCCCGTGACGGCGAGGGCAAGTGGCGCTGGGTCGGCGTCGCTCGTCCCGAGAAGAAGGTCGTGAAACAGGAGATCATCGGCGGCCTGGCTCCGGGGCTGCGGGAATACGCGGTCTACCTGCCGCTCTACAACGGCATCGACAAGCTCTCGATCGGAGTCGCGCCGGAGGCGAAGTTCGAGGCGCTGGCGCCACGCTCGGACAAGCCGATCGTATTTTACGGGACCTCCATTACCCACGGCGCGAGCGCGTCGCGTCCAGGGATGGTCCACACGGCGATTCTCGGCCGGCGCTTCGACCGTTCGGTGGTGAATCTCGGATTTTCCGGCAATGGCCGGATGGATGCGGCGGTGGGCGAACTGCTCGTGAAAATCGATGCCGCCGTCTATGTCATCGATTGTCTGCCCAACATGAATGCGGCCGCGGTGCGCGAGAAGTGCATCCCGCTCGTGCAGCAGATTCGCGCTGCCCGCCCCGACACGCCCATCGTGTTGGTCGAAGACCGGCGTTACACCAACGAGTGGGTGCGACCGAAGCAGCAACAGCACCACAACGACAATCAGGCGGCGCTGCGCGAGTGCTTTGCGACGCTGCAGAAAGATGGCGTGAAAGGCCTGTTCTACATCAAGGGTGCTGACTTGCTCGGCGCTGATGGCGAAGGTGCCACCGATGGCTCGCATCCCAACGATCTTGGTTTCGTGCGTCAGGCCGACGTGATGGAGCCGGTGATCCGCGCGGCGCTCAAGGGGCGGTAAGGGTGGCGGCGCCGAAATCATTTTGACCCCGTTCACAACATGAAAAAACCACTGCTCGTTTTTGCCGTGGCTGCCCTCGTGCTGCCATCGATGGCCCTCGCAGCAAAGAAGGACACGCCCAAAGCCACGAAGCCGACGTTGATCGGCAAGTATGACACCAACAAGAACGGCCAGCTCGACGCCGACGAATTGGAGCAAATCAAGAGCGACTATCTGGCCGACCCGAAGGGCGAGTTGAGGCGTCTCGACCATGATCACGACGGTAAGCTCAGCGATGCGGAGCTGGCCCCGCTCGCGGGGGCGAAGAAAGCCGAAGCCGGCGACAAGAAACCCGGCGCGCGCAAGAAAAAGCCGGCCGTCTGAGCAGCGTCCCATCGTTCGATAATCCCGTGCTTCGCCCATGATCTCCCGCCTGATTATCCTGTTTTTCGCCAGCCTCGTCGCTTTGTCGGCCGCCCCCACGAAGAAGATTCTGTTCTTCAGCAAGTGCTCGAATTTCGAGCATAGCGTGGTGCGGGAGCGTGCTGGCCAGCCGAGCTGGGTGCAGCAGGTGCTGTCGGAACTAGGGCCGAAGCACGGGCTGGAGTTCACGTTTTCCAAAGACGGCAGCAAATTCTCGGCGGAATATCTCGCGCAGTTTGATGCCTACTTTTTCTACACCAGCGGCGACCTGCTTTCTCCCGGCAAGGATGGCAATCCGCCGATGACGGCGGCGGGCAAGCAGGCCCTCCTCGACGCGATTGCCGGTGGCAAGGGTTTCATTGGCACCCACTCGGCTGCAGATACGTTTCACACCGACGAGACGGCCGAGACTAACACGAACCAGCCGCGCACGTGGCGCTATCAGAACCGGGGTGACAAGGCGGATCCTTACATTCGGATGATTGGCGGCGAACTGATCATCCACGGCACGCAGCAGGTCGGCAGAGTGAACGTGATCGATCCGAAGTTCCCCGGATTCGCGAAACGGGTGGAGAGTTTCGAGTTGTTGGAAGAGTGGTATTCGATGGTGAACTTTGCGCCGGACCTGCACGTGTTGCTCCTGCAGGACACGAAGGCGATGCGCGACCCGTTTGCCGGCACGAAGGATTGGCCGCCGAAGGGCTGGGACACGCCTTACCAGCGTCCGCCCTACCCCTCGACGTGGGCGCGGATGCACGGGAAGGGCCGCGTCTTCTACACCTCAATGGGGCACCGCGAGGACAATTGGCTGAATCCGGTCTTTCAGGAAATTCTCGTCGGCGGCATGGCGTGGGCCGTGCGCAATGTGGACGCCGATGTGACGCCCAACCTCGCCAAGGTCGCACCGGGCGCGAGTGAACTTCCGCCAGTTTCCGGGCCGGTCGGTGGGTTGCCCAAAGGCGTTACGGTGCCTCTGACCAAGAAATAAGCCTCACTCCGAAAACCAATCCGATGAACATCCGAAATTTCTTCTTGGCTGCTCTTTTTTTCACGCCGCTGCTCGCGGAAGACGCGCCGAAGCGGCCGCGCATCACGGGAATTTCCCATGCGGCGTTCCACGTGAGCGATATGGCGAAGGCGCGGGCCTTTTATGAAGGGTTCCTCGGCTACCAGTCACCGTTTTCAATTCCACGGAAGGACCCGAAGGAGCAACTGGTGTGGATCAAGATTAATGACCGGCAGAGCGTGGAGCTTTTCCCTGGCTCTGAAGTAACGCCAGAGACCGACCGGCTCTACCATATCGCCGTGGAGACGGACGATGCGGAGGGAATGCGACTTTATTTGCAGTCGAAGGGCGTGGCGGTGCCGCCGAAAACAGGCATCGGGAAAATCGGGAATAAAAACTATTTTGTAAAGGACCCGAACGGCAACACGGTCGAGATCGTGGAGTATTTGCCCGACGGCTGGACGATGAGGGAGAAGGGGAAGTTTCTGCCCGACACACGCGTTTCCACCCGCATGAGCCATGTGGGCGTGATGGTGGGACAGTTTGAAGCGTCGATGAAATTTTACGGTGAAATATTGGGGTTTAAGGAAATCTGGCGCGGTGGGGGCGGGAAGATTCTCAGTTGGGTGAACATGCGCGTGCCCGACGGGGAGGACTACGTGGAGTTCATGCTCTACAACAAGGCTCCAACGCGGGATGTGATGCTGACGAAGCACCATATTTGCCTCGAAGTGGCTGACGTCGCGAAGTCGGGCGAGATCCTGCTGGGTCGCAAGCTACCCGAGGGCTGCAAGCCGCCCGACGCCATGAAGACGGGCGTAAACGGCAAGCGGCAGATCAACTATTTCGATCCCGATGGGACGAGGGTGGAGATCATGGAGCCAGGCACGTTTGATGGGAAACCTGTGCCGCCATCGAGTGCGCCACCACCGGCACCGCTGCCACCCTATCAGCCGGGGGAGAAAACAACGCCTGCGACCAAGTAACGGCAGTTTGAAGAAACGGGGCATGCGGAACTGAAGTCGGACCGGAAATAAGCCACACCGAGTGCGGATCTTGGCGAGGAACGTTAAAGTTGCGGAAGGAATCGACCGATTTCAGGGTGCAAACTATCGAAAGTATCGTAGAGTATTCGCCGTGCCCCCGATCAAAAAACGCCCAGCGATCCCCCGCCTCGATGGTGGGCCGCAAACGCTTATCTTGGTAGAAGACGTCGAAAGGTCGGTCGAATTTTACCGCGATACGTTGCGGCTCGAAGCCCGCGACGGTGACTCGGACCGTTACGCGGAGTTCGATACGGGAGACGGCGGTGTGCTGCTCATTGTGAAGCAGGACGGCACGATCGCGCCGATCGCAGCTTCGGCACTGGCGGACTCGCCGAAGGGCCTGACGTTTACGGTGGAAGACGCCGGCTTTGACGCTTGGAAGAAATGGTTGGCCAAGCGCGGCGTGGAGATCGAACGCGAGGCGAAACTGGTCCACGGTGGACGCAGCTTGGTGGTGCGCGATCCAGACAAGCGCAGAGTGGAATTTAAGACTCCGCCCTCGGTGAAGACACCGACGAGGCCACCGATGCCGATCGAGCGAAAAAAAGAGGGTTAAGGCGGCTTGGAAAGCGGGCATTCGCACTCGGTGGTGCGAGCCGCGGCGCCGCGGTTGGTCGGGGGACGCTTGCTCGAGCCTGATCGGATAAGTGCGGCGGGCACTTCCTGTTAGCGGATTTTTTCAAGCGCCGCACGCGCGCGGGCACGAGCCTCGTCGTCGTATTTCTCCTGTTTAGGGAGAGCGAGAGCCTGTTCGAACGCGGATTTTGCGGCATCGCGTTGGCCGTCGGCGAGGAGCGCGAAGCCGAGTTCGACGTGGTGCGAAGGTAGTTGAGGGGAAAGTTCGGTCGCACGACGGAGTAAGCGCACGGCCTCGGCGGTCGAGGCGTTGGGGAGGCCGCCGTAGATCAGTTTGACGATGAAACGGGTGGCGGCGCCGAGGGTGGCGACTTCGTAGTGCCAGCGGCCGAGGACGTGACACGCATAGTCGTAGCGTGGGTCGAGTTTGAGGGCGCGTTCGGCGTATTCCTTCACGTGCCGGGAGTATTCGAGCTTGGTGCGCGTCTCGGCATAGGTGGCCAGTTTGCCGTAGCAGATGGCGACGGACAGCACGTTGACGGGATCGTCGGGACGGAGCGCGAAGGCTCGTTGGGCTGCGGCTAGGGCCTCGTTGCAGAGGCGTTTCTTTTCGGCGACGTCGGGGGTGTCGAGGGTGAGGTCGGAGTATTGGCGCGAAAGTTTTTGCAGGATGACGGGGTCATTGGGACGGGCCGCATCGGCCTTGAGAAAGAGATCGAGCGCGGTCTTCGAATCGAAGCGGGCCTCGGCGGCGAGGGCGTCGCGCAAGAGGGCGTCCGGTTCAGCGGCGGCAGCGTGGAGCGGGCTGTGACAAACGAGCGCCGCGGCAAAGAGGAGAGGAAATCTGAAACGGGCGCGCATCGGGATTATTACGCCGCCGCCGGGCGCGCGGATGCGAGGGTGAGATGTGTCATCGGACATGAAAATGAAGGGGACGGGGTGCGCCCGGGCGCTTGCGTAGCGGCGCAGATGGCAAGAGGTGATCGACGCGATGAATGGACAGCGTTGGCGGCAGTAAGTGCGGCCATAGTTTCCAAAAGAAGAAAGGAGTCGCCATGGGCGAGTCGGTCAAACCGGACACTATCTCAACCATTGAGGTGCGCAAGACGACGGAGGAAACCGCCGAGCAGAGCCGGCACGAGTGCTAGGCGTTGCGCCATGACTCCAACGAGAAGCTGGGTGAGAATTCTCCGGTGCGGTGCGGCCTACACAGGGCGAGTCCCTTAACGATTTGCCCGGCACGAAAGTTGGGCGGGAGAGACGGTGGCGGCAAAGAAGCGCTGATCGAGGGAGGCGGAGGGCTCCCCGCGAAGAGCTCAGTCGAGCCTGTCCACCATGCAAAGAGCAACCGCATAGGAACCCAATTAGATTCGGGGTTAGGATTGAATTTTGCATAACGTGCCATTCAGGACCAGACCAGCGTAAACGGTCTGCAGCTTCGCCTCGTAGATTAATAATTCATCAATATGAATCCCCGAGTGGCCTCTATTTGCGTGTTCCCACATCAAGTTGTATCCAGTTATGTAGCTGCTAATAGCATGGATGTGAGCCCCTGAAATCTTCTGCAGGCCGCATATGAGATAATGGTTGTATGGTGGGATATCGACGGAGCGTCCAATGGGGTTATGGCATGGATATAGGTAGAGATTTGTCTGCGTTTTGATGTCCTGTTTTTCCATTTTGAACACGTTGGGGTGCAGGCCACGAAACGGGATTTTTCTCTAGTTCTTTCATTTTCTTTCAAGAAGAGCTCTTGAAGGTTTGTGGGCTATTGCCGTTTCATGTGGGCGTCCGTCCGAGTGCCTCGTAGACGAGTGAGGCGATCTGCGATAGAGTGCGGGAATGCTGACGTCTACGGCTGAGTTTATGGTAAGCGTCCGGCGGGCGACCTACTAGGCGGGAGAACGAGGAGCGGATAAGCTCCGGGGTTGGGAACAACGATGACGGAATGGGTGGATACAGGAGAAAAGCGCGATGAGCGCGGGCGGCGGATAGTGGCGGCGAAAGAGCGGGCGACCTTGATCGAGGCGTAGGGGAAGAGCGGACTGACGCAGCGGGTGTTCGCGGAGCGGGAAGGAATCAACTATTGCACGTTCATCGATTGGTTGCAGCGGGCGAGACAGCGCGGGGTGATGGCGATGACGCCGGCTGCGGCGACGCCGCGGTTCCAAGAACTGAATTTGGCGGCGATGGTGCCGGCGAAGACGGCGATGCTGGAGGTAAAGTGGCCAGGCGGGATGACCGTGCGTTGGGGAAAACGCGGCCGCAGTGGCCGAGTTGGTGCGGGCGTTGCAGCCGGCGAAGGGGCTGGGATGCTGACGCTCCCGCCGGGGTTGAAGATCTATTTGGCGGTAGAGCCTGTAGACATGCGCAATCAATACAATGGCCTGTGGGCGCTGGCGGAGTCGAAGCTGCAGGAGAACCCGCGGAGCGGGGCGTTGTTCGTCTTTTCGAACAAAACCCGGGACCGGCTCAAACTGATGGATTGGGACGGAACGGGCGTGTGGTCTTGGCGAAGCGATTGGAAAAGGGGCGGCTGAGATCTGACCCCGAGGCAGGAAGCGCTGACTTCGAGCGCAGTTGCAGTCTGGCTGAACGATCCAAGGACGGCTCCGAACGCTACGGAGATCACTCCGAACGACCATGAGATCACTCCGAATGGTTGAGAGATCGCTCCGAATGAGCCCCAAACAACTCCGAACGAGACGCAGACGGCTCCGAACGCGGCCGAGATCGCTCCGAACGGTCCATAGATGGCTCCGAACCACTCAGCGGAGACTCCGAACGGTTCAGAGATAGCTCCGAACGGTTGGCGGTTTACTCCGAACGACCCGCCATTCGCTCCGAACCCTCTACAGATGGCTCCGAATGAGCTGCAAATGGCTCCGAATGGGTCTGAGCTTGCTCCGAACGGCCCACATCTCGTGCCGAATGGGTGCAGGACTGTGCTGAAGGCCGGCCAATTCCGGGCCCGCTTGGGTGCGACGAGCGTTGCTCTCCCGCCGAGGCGACGGCTTGGGTCGGAGTGCGCTCCGCTTGCTTCCGCGAACTGACCGAAGAAACGCCAGCCTAGGATGCGGCAGGTTCAAGGATGAGCGGTGAGGGCCGGGGCGTGGTTCGTCCAAAAGTGGTGGTGAGTGGACGTGATGTTTCCCGCGTTCCTTCGCGGCTATTCAGCCCGGGCTGAACACCGGGCTACGGTTTGCGGAAGAGGTAATGGCTGACGAGCCATTCTTCTCCGCCGCGGTAGCCCCAGAGTTCGGCGCAGGACATATAAAACACGCGCCAGTAGGCCCACCACTTCGTCGCCTGGTCGGCGCCGTAGGTTTGGACGAAGAGCGGCATGATCTCGGCGCGGTGGGCGTCCATGTTTTGGAGCCAGTGCTCGGCCGTCTGCTGATAGTGACGGCCGTTTACTTTCCAATCGGAGACGATTTTGAGGTCGTCTTGAAATTGGAGAAAGAGGTCGTGCGCGGGGATCTGACCGCCGGTGAAAAAGTAGCGACTCATCCAGTCGGAGGCATCGCGGGCGACGAAGTGGTAGCTGAGGCGGTGGTGCGTGAAGATGTGCGTGAAGAGCATGCCGCCGGGCTTGAGCCAACGGGCGATGTTCGCGAAGAGGCGTTGGTAGTTCTTTAGGTGCTCGAACATCTCGACGGAGACGACGCGATCGAACTGGGCGGGCGCGGTGTCGAAGACGTTAATGTCAGCGGTGATGATCGTGAGGTTGGTCAGGCCGCGGCGCTTGGCCTCAGCGTCGATGTGCTCTTTCTGGGTGCGGGAATTCGAAATCGCAGTGATGCGGGATCGGGGAAAGCGAGCGGCGTTGTAGAGACAGAGGGAGCCCCAGCCGCAGCCGAGTTCGAGGATGGACTGGCCGTCAGTGAGCTGGGCGCGCTCGGCGTAGAGCGCGAGCATGGCATCCTCGGCCTGATCGAGGGTCTCGCGTCCGGTGGGGTAGAGGCAGCCGGAGTATTTCAGGTTTTTGCCGAGGCAGAGTTGGTAGAAGCGGGTGGGGACTTCGTAATGTTGCTCGTTGGCGGCGGCGGTTTGCTCGGCGAGGGCGCGGGTCTTGAGGTCGGCGACGTAGGCGGAGCGATCATAGACGGCGGATTCGTCGCCGATGCGCTGGGCGAGCAGGCGACGGATGCCGATGCGGAGGAGCCAGTCGGGGAGGAGGTTTTTCTCGAGCAATGAATCGATCATGAGGCGGAAAAGCGGAGGAATGTGGAACTCAGGAAATCAGGAAGGAATGGATTCCCGGCTCGATGATGCCGTTTCAGGATTTCTTCGGAAACCACGGGACGAAGGCGCTCGTGGTTTGCTGGTAGCGGCGGTAAGCGTCGCCTCGGGAGCGCAGGCTTTGCTCCTCGGTGAGAGGAATGCCGGTGACCCGCAGGAGGAGGTAGAGGATGCTAGCCGGCCCGATGATGGCGATCCAGCCGTAGGGCGAGCCGAGGGCGAAGACGAAGAACGAGACCCAAATGAGCCACTCGAAGAAATAATTCGGATGGCGGCTGTAGTGCCAGAGACCGACGTCACAGACTTTGCCCTTGTTGGCCGGGGATTTCTTGAAGGCCGCGAGCTGGGCGTCGGCGAGGGCTTCGCCGATGATTGCGAGGAGCCAGAGGGCGGCTCCGGCGTATTCGAGCGGGTGGAGGGCGGGAGCAGGGTTGAGGGCGGCGAGGGCGAAGGCGGCAGCGAGCAGGACGATGGAGCCGGCCTGAAGCTGAAAGAAGCCAAACATCTTCGGGGCGAAGACGCCGGCCCAATCCTTGCGGAGCTGAATATATCGGCCGTCTTCGACGGGGTGGTGGCCGATGACGCGGATGGCGAGATGGGTGCCAAGGCGGAGGCTCCAGACGACGGCGAGGGCGGCGATGAGGGCCCGACGCAGGGGCCAGCCAGGGCCGGCGAGGGCGTAGAACGTGGCGAGAGCCGCGAAAGCATAAGCCCACGCGACGTCGACGATGCCGTAGTTGTCGATCCGGCGCGCCAGGAGGTAGAGCAGCGCGAAAATCGCGCAGAGGGCGGCGAGGGCGGTGAGGATGAGGGAGAGTGCGGACATGGGTGGAGCGGCGGACGGAAGGCGGGCGTAGAGCCCGCCCCACGGGAAAAAAGTCCGCGGCGGCGGATGATCAGGCGAGGAGGTAGATCGCGACGGAGATGGCGGTGAGTGCGCCGGGGAGGGCGAGCCGGCCGGGCTGGCGTTGGGTGAAGACGGTGGTGAGGGCGTCAGGGGCGCTCGCGGTGACACGGAAGAGTTGAGCGAGCATGTAGGCGGCGATGGCGAGGTTGCCGAGAGCGATGAGGGAGAGAAACCAGAGGACGCGGGCGGCGAGGGTTTGCTCTTTCCACGCGACCCAGACGAAGAAGGCGATGAAGGCCCAGTAGGCGTCGAAGAGGGTGGCGATGACCCAGGGGTCGCGGGCGACGGGGCCACGGACGAAGTCGCCGAGCGGTTGGGCGAGGCTCGCCCAAGTCGTGACGCCGAGCATGGAGGCGAAGACGACGATGAAGAGGGCGCGGAGGAAGAGGATCATGAAGAGCGGAGCGGCCGGCCCGGAGGGCGCTACCTCAGAAGGAGAGGTTGTTGGCGCGGGTGTGAAGCGTGTGGACGACGGAGATGTTGCGCATGGCGAAGGCGGATTCGCAGTAGGCAAGGTAGTAGCTCCATTTGCGGATGAAGCGGTCGTCGAAGCCGAGGGCGCGGACCTGTTCGGTGCGGTGGCGGAAGTTGTCGTGCCAGAGGCGGAGGGTGCGGGCGTAGTCCTGGCCGAAGTCGTCGACTTGGTGCAGGACGAAGCCGCCGGCCCGGGAGAGGAGGTCGTTGACGCGGTTGAGGGAGAGGAGGAGAGAGCCCGGGAAAATGTGTTTCTGGATGAAGTCCACGCCGGTGCGGAATTCGTCGTAGCGAGCGTCGGGGCAAGTGATGAACTGGAGGGCGAGGAGGCCGTCGCGTTTGAGGACGCGGTCGAGGACGGCGGTAAACTCGGGGAGGTAGCGGTGGCCGATGGCTTCCATCATTTCGATGGAGACGATTTTGTCATAGGTGCCGGTGAGGTCGCGGTAGTCGCGGAGCTGGACGTCGATACGGTCGGCGAGGCCCGCGGCGGTGATGCGGGCGCGGGCGAGGTCGTATTGCTGTTGGGAAATGGTGACGGTGGTGACGCGGCAGCCGTAAGTCTTGGCGGCGTGGAGCGACCAGCCGCCCCAGCCGGTGCCGATCTCCAGCACGTGGTCGGTGGGAGTGAGGCGAAGAGCGCGGCAGAGGGCATCGTTTTTCTCGCGTTGGGCTTCCTCGAGCGAAAGGTCGGGCGCGGTGCCGGGCCACTTCGCGGCGGAATACATCAGGGACGGATCGAGGAAGAGGGCGAAGAAGTCGTTGGAGAGATCGTAGTGCTCGGCGATGTTGCGGCGGGCGGTCTCGCGGGAGTTGGGGCGGAGGAGGTGGCCGAGGCGGTTGGTGTAGCGCAGGAGGTTGAGGGCCCAGGACTGGGCCTGCTTCTTGGCGGAGCCGGAGAGCGTGGGGGCGGAGTCGACGTTGAGGAGGAACCACGCGATGACGGCGGCGAGGTGGGGCGTCTCCCAGTCGCCGTCGATGAAGGACTCGGCGAAACCGATATCACCGGCGAGGACGCACTTCTTGAAGAAGGCTTCGCGTTTCACGCGGATGTGGGCGGCGGCGGGGAGAGCGAGCGGAAGGCGGAGAGCGAGGGCGGCGGCGTGGTCGCCGATTTCGTGGACGGTGCCGTCGGGGAGCTCGAGGCGGAGATGGCCGCGGGTCATGTCGCCGAACGCACGGAGCACGGCGGTGCGGTAAAAAGACGGCTTGGCGTGAGCGGCGGAGCGGTCGGCGAAGGTGGCAGGCGAGGAGGAAACGGGCTCGGAACTCATGCGGCGTCGGTCGTGGGAGCGAGGGAGGAGTGGGGGCGGTAGAGTGCGCGTTGGTCGGCGGGGCGGGCGGCCTTGGCGAACCACGGGATACGTTTCAACCAGAGGAGGGCGGCGTGCCAGTGAATCAGGGCGATGATGCGGAGAGTGAGGGCCGGATACTTGAGCGAGAACCAGGCCAAGCGTCCGGCGGTGAGGGCACGGCGCGGCCCGGCGAGGGTGCTGGTGAGCGTGCGATCAGAGCCGACGTAATCGTCGATCTGGATCGAAAGGTGGTCACCGGGCGTGCGAAGCGTGAAATCGAAGGCGACATCGACGTCGGAGAACGGGGAGACGTAGAAGTGTTTCGGAGTGCGGCGGTGAAACGCCGCTTCGCGCTGAGCTGAGGGCGGCGAGGTTGGGCTGGAGACGTCGGAAGCGGCGACGCGGGTCTCGGGTCCAAGGAGATAGGGCTTCATCTCCTTGAAGGTGTTGGTGACCTCGGCGAGGGCGGCGAGCGGGGCGCCGGTGCGGTCGTAGCAGAAGTAGAACGAGACGGGGTTGAACAGATAGCCGAAAATGCGGGGGAGCGTGACGAGGACCACGCGAGCGCCGGTGAGGTCAAGCTGAGGGGAGTGGGTGGCAAGGTGGGCCAGGACGCGCTGTTTGAGCGAACTGGCAGCGGCGGGCGCGGCGGGGGGTGTGACCGGGGCGTTGTGGAGAGGCTCGGCGGTGGGGAGGTAGTCGGATTCGCGAAAGCTGTAGAGGTTGCGGCGACCGAAAGAGAAGAGTGGCAGACGACGGTGGAGCTCGGGTAACTCGTCGAGGTCGATGGCGAAGAGGAAAATCCGGTAGACGAAGCGGTGCTTCCGCGGCGAGAAGCGCGCGTGGAGCACCGAACATTCGTAGAGGCAGGAATTCATTCGATCGGGTATGGGCGGGTAGTGAAGATGTTACGTCTGAAGTGAAGTCCCGGATGCGTCTGGGTGCGCGGGGCAACGATGGTGCCCGTGGTAGGAGAAGCCTACTCGTCGTCACTCGCAAGCCCCGGAGGCTTTCAGTGGCGAGCCGTGAATCGTCCTCGTGCAGACGAATTGAATCTGGAATCGGGGCCAAGCCGCGACCAATCGATCAAATTAGGCGGTCCAAGGGTCGCGGCCGAGGAGCTGTTCACTAAGGCGGACGGCACTGAGGAGGCCGTCCTCGTGAAAGCCGAAGCGCTGCCAGGCACCGGCGTAATACGTGTGCGTGGTGTCGCGCGCGGTGGCATTGAGGGCGGGCATCTCCGCTTGCGCGCGAACGGCGCCGAGACTGAAGAGGGGGTGCGCGTAGTTGATGCGCCGAATGACGCGGTCCGCCGCGATGGACTCGGGGCGATTAATGGTGACGAAGTAGTTTTCGCGGTCGGACACCCCTTGAAGCTGGTTCATCCAGTAGTGGGTGGCGGTGGAGACGGCGCCGCCGGAGTCCCGATTGATTTCGTAGTTCCAACTCGACCAAGCGAGTTTGGTGCGCGGCATCACGGAGGCGTCGGTGTGAAGCGTGGCGACGTTGGGTTGGTATTTGAATTCGGAGAGGAGGCGGGTCTCTTCCGGAGTCGGGTTGACGAGGAGGCGGAGAGACTCGTCGCCGTGGCTGGCGAGGATGACGTGATCGAAGTTCTGGGCCTGCCCCGTGGACGTCATGACGGTGACGCCGCGGGGCGTGCGAATGACGCGCGTGGCGGCTTGGCCGAGGCGGATGCGGTCGCGGAAAGGAACAGTGATTTTCTCCACGTAGCTCTTCGCACCGCGCTCGACTGTCCACCATGGATGCTGGGTAGAAAGACCGAGGAAGCCGTGATTATGGAAAAAACGGAGAAGTGAGGTGGCGGGAAATTCGAGCATGAGCTCGGGTGGCGTGCTCCAGACCGCTGAACTCATGGGCACGAGGTAGAGATCGAAGAAATCCTGACCGTAGCCGCGGCGTTGGACATAGGCGCCGAGGGTTTCGTTTTGCGTAGCGGGGTCTTCGAGGGCGGCGACGGCTTCGGAGTTGAAGCGGTTGATCGCGGCGAGCATCCGATAGAAACGCGGTCGGAGGAGGTTGCGGCGCTGGGCGAAGAGGTGATTGAGCGAGGAGCCGGCGAATTCGAGGCCGGTGTGGGCATGGCGCACGCTGAACGACATGTCGGTGCGCTTGATGGCGACGCCGAGGGTCTCGAAGAGGCGGGTGAGGTGCGGGTAAGTTACCTTGTTGAACACCATGAAGCCGGTGTCGATCGGCACTTCGCGGCGGGTGCCGGGCTCGGTGGCCGTGACGGTATTCGTGTGTCCGCCAACGTAGTTATTCTGCTCGAAGAGGGTGAGATCGTAGTGGCGGTGGAGAAAATGCGCGCAGCCGAGGCCGGCGATACCGGTGCCGATGATGGCGAGAGAAGGCATGTTGATGAAATGACCGAAGGACTAGTGACTAATGTCTATTTACGGAGCGCGAGGCGAACGGGCGGCGGTGAGGAGTAAAAGAGTGGCCAAGGTCATAGGTCCAACGAGGAAGGACAAATATCCAGTGGCTGAGGGCGGTGAGTGGCTTGTTACGTGTGCGGGGTGAGGGTGGACGCGTGGGCTTTAAATAAAAAGGGCCGGTCTGGTAGACCGGCCCGAGTGTGGCAGATGTTTAGGTGCCGGGCGTGACGGGCGGCGGGTTTTTCTTCGCCATGTTGTGGGTCTCTTCGGTGACGTCGCGGTGGATGGCGGGGTCGTCGGCTTTCTTTGGGAGGGCGCTTTGCGCAGTCGCGGCTGTCGCGACAGCGATGGCGGCGGCCGCGGGGACAACCTTCTTCAAGGTCCCGTAGGAATAGTCCGGGTGGGCATGCACTGCCTTTTGAGCGGCGGCGATGGTCGCGAGGTGATCAGCGCGGGCAGCTTCTTCCATGATGGACTTGGGCACCGGTTTTAGGCCCCAAATAAGTCCGGTGTAGGAGAGGAGTTTGAGGCCGTAGTAAGTCGGATCGATCTCCCACCAGTAGAAGCCGTTACGAGTGGAGGATTGATAGCGGTGGTGGTTGTTGTGCCAGCCCTCACCGAGGCAAATGATCGCGAGGATAAAGCTGTTGCGAGAGTCGTCGGTGGTGGCGAAACGGCGTTTGCCCATCAGGTGGGCCATCGAGTTGATGCAGGAAGTGCCGTGGAAGAGGAAAGTCGTGCTGATAAAGAAGCCCCAGACGAGGAGTTGGGCGCCGCTGGTCTGAAGCGACGGTGCCGCGTGGGAGAGGAATTCGCCCGTGTAATAGATGGCGACGGCGAAGAGGATCGGGACGACGGTGTCGAAGCGGTTGAGCCAGACCAGCTCGGGGAACTTCGCCAGATCCTTTACCTTCGAATAGTCGGTGGGGAAGTTTCGGCGGCTGGTGATCCAGCCGATGTGCGACCACCAGAAACCGTGGACATGGGGGGAGTGAGCATCCTCGGGATCGTCAGAGTGTTGGTGGTGATGGCGGTGGTGGTAAGCCCACCAAAGGCCACCGCGTTGCACCGTGGTGCCGCCCCAGAGGGCGAGGAGGAACTGGCCGACCCGCGAGGTGGAGTAAGTTTTATGCGAGAAGTAGCGGTGGTAGATGCCCGTGACGGCAAACATACGCACGAAGTAGAGCGCGACAGCGGTCCACACGACAAAGGGACTCCAGCCGACCCAGATTACCCCCAAGCAACCAAGGTGAAGGATAATGAAGGGGATACAGCGCATCCAATCGACCTTGTCGGGCTCGGCGCGCATCTTTTCGGGACCCTCGGGGGTGTGATCGGAATCAATCCACTGAAGCAAAGTTGCACCGATACGGCGCAGCGGAGACACGGAAGGCGAAGAAACGTTTTCGGACATACTAAATGAGAGAAAGGGAGGGAACATGTGCCATCGGCACGTGCAAGCCGGGTTTCAGGAAAAAACAGCGCGGATTTTGCCCGCGTTACATATGCGTGTCGGCCCCTGATGCGGTTTGACGGTGTGGCACAGCCCCTGCTCTCTTGGCGTTGCTTTCTTAGAACCTCGAAGGTTCTTTGAATTTCCCTTGTTCGCCGGAGTGGCGAACAGGCACTGCATATTTTGGTGGAGGTATCAGCGAGTGATACCGTCCGCCGTCGGGGGTTCCCCAAGACCGACCCTTTGGCCGTGGAGCGTGCAAACGCTTTTACGGCCGAAACCGCCCGGAGGTCGCCGCGCTTCACTGCGTGGCGGCGCGAGGGTGTTTTAACCCGATAGTGATAAAGAAAAACAAACTCTCCGCCTTATCCGCGGAGTTTAATACCATGAAAGCAGTCAATAAACTCGCCGTCTTGCTCAGTCTGGCCGCGCTCTCCGCGTCCTTCGTATCCGCGAAGACCGAAGAACAGGCCTATCTTGAGTCGTGCCGCAAAGACCCCGGTGTGCCCGTGCCTCTTGCTGTGGTAGCTCCCAGCATTGGTCACGAATACGCCGGTGCAACGGTGCAACTGGAGTTCACAGTGGATGCGATGGGCAAGCCCGTCGGTTTCACCGTGAAATCCGAATCGGATGCCACGCTCGTGGCCGCCGTGACGGACGCTGTGAAACAGTGGCGCTTCAAGCCCGCTGAGTCCAACGGAGTGGCGGTGGCGACGAAGGTCGCTCTGCCGATCCGGATCGTCGATGACTCCGTCGTCGCGATGCGCTGAGTAGGACAGTAGCTCAATAAACTAAGAAAAACCACCAGGGGCGTTCTCGTTCGCGAGGGCGCCCCTGCTTATTTTTGACTCCGGCGGAAGCGACGAACCAAACTCGATAGCGAGGGCTGGTCGTGCTGGTAATATTGATATCGAAACCTCGTCTGCGTTTGGGCAATCAACGCTCTCCACCGTTCCCGCCGGATGTGACGGAATCAGTCGCCACGAGAGCGGTTAGAAGAAGAAGGACGATGATGGCAGGCAGCATGACAGGCGGAAGTCGGACGATGGGAAACGGAAGATAGTAGATTTTTTCCCTGAAAAAGGAATACGCGGGTTTGCGTATATTGGATGCCCGGCCGCGCGGTTATGACTAATATCTAGCGCGAGAATGCCTGAGTGCCGCTCATGTAGGGCACCTCTCAAGTCTAATATTTGGCCGGGGAGCGCCGCCTGTAACGACGGTGGCCGACCGTCGACGGTTGGCCCCTGACCTACTGCAGCAGCGCCTTCACCGCGGCACCGAGTTGCGCCGTGGCGCGGGCGCATTGGGCGATGCGGCCAGCAATGTCCGGATGGGCGATGGCCCCGTCGGCCGCAAAGGCTGACCCTGTGGCGTAGACGAAGCGCGGCACGATTACGCAGCGGAAATCCAGCATGAGTGAGTTCGCGAGCGGCATGACCGACATGAAGCTCTTCTCGCCGCCAGCAGCGCAGAGGAAGCCGACGACCTTGTTTTCCCAGCCCTTGCCGGTAAGCTCGATGAAGTTCTTTGCGACGGCGTTGGCGTCGTAGTTGTAAATCGGTGTGCAGAGCAAAATCGCGTCGGCTGCCGCCACGAGTTCCAAGGCGCGGGCGGTATGGGGGTGCGTAAAGGATTCCTGCGTCCCGCAAAGCGGGAGGGTGAGTTCGCGGAGATCGAGCAGAGTGACCGGCGTGCCGTCCGCGACGAGGACGCGCTCGGCTTCCCGCGCCAAGAGCAGACTTTTGGTTTTGGGGCTACCGAGCCCGGAGGAGACAACGAGGACGCTCATGGATAAACGAAAAGCGCCGGCGGGCGGCCGGCGCTAGTCAAATCGTTACTTGGCTGCGGGGGTGGCGGGCGCCGCCATCTTGCACGACTGCCAGCCCAGGAAGCGCCACTTGCCGTTTTCTTCGCGCCAAATGGCCAGGAAACTGAGGTCGAGGTCATTGGGTTTGCCGGGAGGGCCCACCTTGACGAGGACGCGGCCGGTCATCGTCGCTAGACCGACGCCGATCGGGGTGAACTTACGGTCTTGGTAGCTGAAGCTCTCGTAGACCGAGGCCTTGGAGGCGAGCGACTCGATGAGGGAGGCTTTGTTGTCCACTTTACCGCTCGAGTGGGCATAGTGGAGGTCATCGGAAAAGATGGCGGCGAGACGTGCACGGTCGCCGAGCTTGGTCGCCTCGAGGCGCTCGGTGTCGGCGGCGATAAGGGCGGCGCGCAAGCGGTCGGCTTCGTTGGCGTAGGAGGGGCCGGACGACTTTTCCGCGGCGGGTGCGATGACCGGCGCGAGGGCGAGAAGGGGCAAAAGGCAGAAGCGGGGGAGTTTCATGGGAGGAGGGGGCGGAAGAGAGAGGCAAACGCCGCGGGCGGGTGCAAGTCACGAGCCGCGGCGGCCGAGTTTTCGTTTGTTTTCGCGGATGACGGGAGAAATAGTGCGCGCATGTTGGCCACCTCCTCCCGTGCGGCGTTCCGCCGTCTGTTTGACGAAGTCGGCACCGTGGATGCCGTCGGTGTCGAAGAACGCGTCGCGAAATATGGCACGCGTTCGATCAAGAAATCCGCGAAGGTCTGGGGACTGAAAACCGCGGTCTCGATGGTCGATCTCACGACGCTCGAGGGCAAAGACACGCCCGGCAAAGTGGCCTCGCTCTGCCAAAAAGCGCTGCAGCCGCATGACCCGGAGCTGGGCGTGCCACAGGTCGCGGCGGTATGCGTCTATCCTGCGATGGTGAAGCACGCGCGCAAGGCGCTCGGCAGCGACACCGCGGTGCGCATCGCGTCGGTCGCGACGGCGTTTCCGAGCGGACAAGCGCCGCTCAAGACGCGTCTCGCCGAAGTGAAGGCCGCGGTGGCCGACGGGGCGGACGAGATCGATATGGTGATCAACCGCGGGGCGTTTCTCTCGGGTGAATTTGGCGAGATGCAGGACGAAATCCGCGCGGTCGTCGAAGCCTGCGGCGACGCGACGCTCAAGGTCATCTTGGAAGTCAGCGAACTTGAAACCTACGACAACATCCGCGCTGCGTCCTTTCTCGCGATGCGCGTGATCCGAGAGGGCGATTTCATCAAGACGAGCACGGGCAAGACCTCGCTCAACGCCACGCTCGGCAACAATCAGGTGATGATCGAGGCGATCCGCGACTACTACCTCGACACGGGCATCTCCATCGCGATGAAGCCCGCCGGCGGCATCCGCACGGCGAAGCAGGCGCTCACATTTCTCGTCGCGATCAAAGAAACGCTCGGCGACGCGTGGCTGAACAATTCGCGCTATCGCTTCGGCGCAAGCGCGCTGCTCAACGATCTCGTGCGCCAGCTCGAGAAGGAAAAGACCGGGGCCTACCAGGCGCCGTATTATTTTAGTGAGTCGGCCGAGAGCTATTAACCGTTAAACCTCGTTTTCATGCCCACGCTAGCCTCCGAGAAGAAAACTACCCGGCCGTCTGCACGTCCCGGCCGTCCCGCGCCCGAGCTCATTTTCGGCGACCTTTGGGAGTTCGATCCCGCGCCCGAGACTGCTGATCCGAAGCTCAAGGCGCGCTACGAGCTGTTCATCAACGGCGAGTTCGTCGCGCCGAAGTCCGGCAAGTATTTCGACTCCGTCAACCCGGCCAACGAGCAGAAGCTCGCGGAGATCGCGCTCGCGAGCGCGGCCGATGTCGACGCCGCCTACCAGGCGGCGAAGGCCGCTTACGACAACGTGTGGAGCAAGCTCCCCGGTCGTGAGCGCGCGAAGTATCTCTTCCGCATTGCGCGCCTCTTGCAGGACCGGGCGCGCGAGTTTGCCGTCGCGGAGACGCTCGACGGCGGGAAGCCCATCAAAGAGTCGCGCGACTTCGATGTGCCGATGGCGGCCGCGCATTTTTTCTATCACGCCGGCTGGGCCGACAAACTTGACTACGTCGCGCCGGGTCGCCGGGTGGCGCCGCTCGGGGTCGTCGGTCAGGTGATCCCGTGGAATTTCCCGCTGCTCATGCTGGCGTGGAAGCTCGCCCCCGCGCTGGCGATGGGCAACACGGTCGTCCTCAAGCCCGCCGAGACCACGTCGATCACCTGCCTCAAGCTCGCGGAGATTTTGCAGGACGCGGGTCTGCCGCCGGGCGTCGTGAATTTCGTGACGGGCGCCGGCGAGGTCGGCGCGGCGGTGATGAACCACCCGATCCCCGCCAAGATTGCGTTCACCGGTTCGACGGAGGTCGGCAAGATCATCATGCGCTCGCTCGCGGGCACGGACAAAAAGATGACCATGGAGCTCGGCGGCAAGGCGGCGAACATCGTGTTCGACGACGCGCCGCTTGATCAGGCCGTTGAGGGCATCGTCAACGGCATCTTCTTCAACCAAGGTCACGTGTGCTGCGCGGGGTCGCGCCTGCTCGTGCACGAGCCAGTGGCGAAGGAGGTCCTCGCGAAGCTCAAGAACCGCATCAAGGTCCTGCGCGTCGGCGATCCGATCGACAAGAATACCGACATCGGCGCGATCAACTCGAAGGAGCAACTCGGCAAGATCACGTCGCTCGTCGCGAGTGGCGTGAAGGAAGGCGCCGAGATGTTTCAGCCGGCCTGCAAGCTCCCAACGAAGGGCTTCTACTTCCGTCCCACGATTTTCTCGGGCGTGAGCATGAGCCACCGCGTCGCCCGCGAAGAGATTTTCGGCCCGGTGCTGAGCATCCTCACCTTCCGCACGGTCGACGAAGCGATCGAGAAGGCGAACAACACCGCATATGGCCTGAGTGCCGGCGTCTGGACCGACAAGGGCTCGCGCATCCTGAAGATGTCGACCGAGCTCAAGGCCGGCGTCGTCTGGGCCAACACCTACAATAAATTCGACCCGACGTCGCCCTTCGGCGGCTACAAGGAAAGCGGCTTCGGCCGCGAGGGTGGCCGCCAGGGGCTGCTCGACTACTGCAAACTCGTCTGACGCGCCTCCCATGTCCCGACTTCCCATCACCAAGACCCCGAAAGTTTACGTTGGCGGCGCGTTTATCCGTTCGGAGAGCGCACGCGTGTTTCCGCTCAAGGACGCCGCGGGCAACTTCTTCGCCAATATCCCGCAGTGCACGCGCAAGGACCTGCGCAATGCTGTCGAGGCCGCCGCCAAGGCCGGTCCCGGTTGGGCCAAGCGCACGGCCTACAATCGCGGCCAGATCATCTATCGCCTCGGCGAGATGATCGAGGCGCGAGCGGGCGAGATGGCCGAAGCGATTGCGCTTGGTGGAGCGTCGAAAGTCGCGGCCGCCAAGGAAGTCGCCGCGACCGTCGACCGTCTGATTTACTACGCGGGCTGGGCCGACAAATACGAGCAGCTGCTCGGCAATGTGAACCCCGTGGCCGCGCCCTATTTCAATTTCACGGTCACCGAGCCGATGGGCATCATCGGTGTGCTTGCGCCGGAGCAGGCTCCTCTTCTCGCGCTGGTTTCGCTCTTCGCGCCGGCGATTACCAGCGGCAACACCGTGGTCGCGCTTGCGTCCACCTCACAGCCCTATCCCGCGATTCTCCTCGGTGAAATGCTCGCGACGAGCGATCTGCCGGGCGGAGTGGTCAATCTCCTCACGGGCTATCGCAAGGAAATGGTGCCGACCTTTGCGACGCACACTCACCTCCGCGCACTCGTCGGTGCGGCCAATGCCGACGAGCGCAAGGCCCTCGCCCTCGGCGCGGCCGACAGCGTGAAGCGCCTCCACTTGGTGAAGACCGAGGAGTTGCCCGACTGGTATGCGGATTCGGCCCAGAGCCTCGAGGCGGTGCGCTCAACATTGGAGTTCAAGACCACTTGGCATCCAATCGGCGCGTGAGCCGAGTGAGTGCGGCCAGTCTGCTCTCCTGCTGGCACGTGTCTCGCTCTCGGGCGGCCGGTTTTCTTTCTCTGTAATAGCTTTTCTTTTCATGCAAATGACCTCTTCGCGCATTTTCGGCCGGTGGCGCACGGCCTGCCTCGCTTCCCTTTCGCTGGTGGCTTTCGCGGCTACCGGCGTCGTCTCGGCCCAAACGCCGCCCACGCCGGCGACGAACGCCTTGGCCCGGCAGATCGTGTCCGACCCGAAATTCCGCGCCGCCGTCGGTATCTACGAACGCGATCACGAGCGTTTCGTCGCGGAGCTGATCAAGCTCACCGAGATCCCGGCGCCGCCGTTTGGCGAAGAGCCGCGGGCGCGGGCCTACATGGCGATGCTCAAGGACTGTGGTCTGGAAAACGTCGAGATGGACGCCGAGGGCAATGTCATGGGGCTCTGGCGGGGTAAGTCCGGCGGAGCAGTGCCGCTCCTCGCGGTCGCGGCCCACCTCGACACCGTTTTCCCGGAAGGCACCGATGTGAAAGTGAAACGTCAGGGCACGCGCCTGATCGCACCCGGGATTGGCGACGATACCCGCGGCCTGGCCTTCCTGCTCGCGCTCATCCGGGCGATGCGGGAAGCAAAGATCGAGACGGCGGGCGATATTCTCTTCATCGGTAATGTAGGTGAAGAGGGTCCCGGCGATCTGCGCGGCGTGCGCTACCTGTTCACGAAGGGTCCGTGGAAGGACAAGATCAAGCGCTTTATCACGGTCGATGGCGGCAACCTCGATATCGTGACGAACTCGGGCCTCGGCAGTCTCCGCTACAAGGTCACCTTCAAGGGTCCCGGTGGCCATAGCTGGGGAGCGTTTGGCAATGTGAGCCCCGCGTTTGCGATGGGCGATGCGATCGCACGCTTCGGCAAACTCGAGGTCCCGAAAAAGCCGAAGGTTTCCTACAACGTCGGTATCGTGTCCGGCGGCACGTCGGTGAACTCAATCCCGTTTGAGACCGCGATGGAGGTCGATATGCGCGCCGTCGATCCGGTCGCGCTCAAGGATATTGATGCCAAGTTTAAGAAGATCGTCGCCGAGGCGGTGGACGCGGAAAACGCGGCGCGCTCGACGGTGAACGGAAAGATCACGGTTGAGATCAAGCTCATCGGCGATCGTCCCTCGGGCACGACCTCGCCGGAAACTCCGGTGCTCAAGCAAATTGCGGCCACGATGGGCGTGTTCGACAAGGTGCCAGTCTGGGAAACCAACAGCACCGATGCCAATATGCCGATCAGCCTCGGCATCCCGGCCTTTGCCATCGCGCGCAACTCCGCGAGCAAGAGCGGGCGCGGTCACTCGCTCGACGAGTGGGTCGACGTCGAGAAGACCCAAGCCGTGAAGGATTTTGAAGTCGCGGCGGCCATGATTCTGAGCATCGCGGACCTGCCCTAACGCACGTTCGTCCGACGGAAGCCATTAACGAAAAAAGCCGCGCGTTTCGACGCGCGGCTTTTTTGCGGACCAGACTTTTGCGGGTGTCTTATTTTTTGGCCTCAAGCTGGCGGAGCGTCACATCGCCATTCATCGTCGCGACGCTGATTTCGGGGCCGCCGCCATTCAGCGTGCCGGTCACGAGCTTCCCGCCGGAGATCGTGGGGATGGGCGGCATCGGGGGCATTTTCACGTTGATGCCGGCCTCGGCCATGCCCTCGTGGGCGGCCTTGATCGCTTCGCGGGCGATGGCCGCGGCTTCGCGGGCGACTTCGGCGCCGGCGCGGATGCTCTCGCGCACCGTCTCGCGGATCTCAGCCTTGGTTTCGGCATCGAGGGCAGCTTCCGCCGGAGCCGGCGGAGCGGCTGGAGCAGGCGCGGCCGCGGGGGAGGCAGGTGCGGCGGGGGCATCGGGCGAGCCCGGAGCCTTGGGGGCGGTCTTGGGTGAGCGGCTGCTAACAGCGATGCGACGCTTCACCTCACGGGCGGTGGTCTCGGTCTTGGTGACGAGGGCCGTTTCGTCGAAATCGGTGAGCACGGAGCCGTTTTGAGTGCGGAGGCGGACATTGGCCTTGGCGTCGCCGGGGACGCGGAGGATGACCTCACCGTTCATCGAGGTGAACGAGAGCGGGCGGCCTTCCTTGAGTTCGAGGATATTGGCGCGGATCTCGCCATTCATCGTTTCGACGAGCACACCGCCGCGCACGCCGTCGAGGCGAACCTCGCCGCTCATATTCTTGATTTCCAGGTCGCCGGAGAGATCGGAGCAGGTGATGTCACCGCCCCAGGAACTTTGCACGGTGACGCGGGTGTTGCGCGGGACGGTGAGCGTGTAGTCCGCGCCGCGGCCGCCGAAGTTGTCGCTCACGGCATCGAGCGTGACGACGTTGTCCTTTTCCGTGAGGCCGAAGCTGGAGGCGGCGGTGAGGACGCGGAGGCCATCCTTGCGCACGGTCTTGGTGACGGGCTTGGCGGAGGATTTAACCGTGACCTCGGGCGTGTCGGCACCGGTGACGCGGAGGTTGCCGTGGCCGAGGGAGATTTTGACCGCGCCCGGTTTGGCGGGGTCGGAGAACTTGATGGTGCTCACGCCGTCCTCGGCGCGGGCGGCGGAGAGGCAGACGACCGCGAGTAATGCGGCGACGATGAAGGAGGAAAACAGACGAGACTGCATAGGAGGGAGAAACGGACGGTTGAGGTTCATGGGTGGATTCCCGTTCGTAAGGGATCGGTTGGGTCGGTTGTGGAAAGGGATCAGAGTTGGGCGAGGGCGCGGCGGGCGGCGGCGCGCACGCTGCGGTCGATGGATTCGTTTTGGGCCATCTTGGTCAGCACCGGGGCGGCTTCGCGGTCGCGGGCGGCGGCGACGAAGTCGATCATCTCGAGCTGCACGAGCGGGTTTTGCTCGCGGGGGAGCGAAGCGAGGACGCTGGAGCGGACGACGGCGCGATCAGCGTGCGGGTAGAGGGCCTCGAGGGCGCGGAGGCGGACGTTGGTGCTCGGGTCGTAGGCGAGCGCGCTGATGAGATTGTCGAGGACCTTGTCATCGGGCTTTTCCGTGTTGGCGGAGGCGAGGACCTCGCGGAGGCGGTCGTTGGCCGGGCCCTGCTGTTGCTGGAGCAGCTGATAACCGACCAGCTGAGTCATCTTGCCGAGCTGGTCGTTTTGCCTGGCGATCTGTTCGCGCATCGAGGCGAGCTCGCGCTGGGTGTCGGAGGCTCCGGGTGCGGCATTGCGGGTGCCGAGCATAAAACCGAGGGCGATGAGTGCACAGCCGGCGATGGGTGAGAGAATCCAGGCGAAAAGGGAAAGCCGGTGGGAACGCTGACGGCGGGCGGAAGAGGTTACGGCGCTCGCGGCGGAGTGCTTCTCCTCCTCCAGCATGGCGTAGAAATTTTTCCGCAGGCGGGGCGAGGGAGCAGGAGCGGGCATGGCATCGAGGGCGGACAGGGTTTGGCTCAACGCAGCAAACTCGCGCTGGCAATCAGGGCAGGAAGCGAGATGGGCCCGAGCCTCGGTGTGGGCGGTAGCGGCGGTGCGACGGTCGAGCAGAGCGGGAAAGGTGTCGCGGGCGGAGGAGCAGTTCATGACGGCAGGAGAGAGACGGGGAGCGAGCTAGGGCAGCAGGGCGGAGCGGTCGGTGGCGCGGGGTTTAGGCGGAGCGCTGTTGTTGGAGGCGGACGTAGATATTGCGGAGTTCGCCCAGTGCGCGATGAGCGCGGACTTTGGCGGCGCCGACGGAGCATTCGAGGATGCCGGCGATCTCGGCGAAGGAGAGTTCCTGGAAGCGGGAGAGAAGAAGGACTTCGCGATCGTCGCGGTCGAGGCGGGCGAGGGCGGTGTGGAGGAGGGCGTGGTCGTCGCGGGCGGTGGCATGGTCGCCGGCGTGGGGGCGCTCGTCGGCGTGTTCCTGGAGATCGGCGGGATCAGTGGCGTGGGGCGCGGCGTTGGTCTTGCGGAAGTGGTCAGCGGCGCAGCGACGGGCGAGGTGATACATCCAGGCGCTGAAACTGCCGTCGTCGCGGTAGGTGTGGCGGTATTTGAGCATCCGCTGGAAGACGGTCTGTGCGATGTCCTCGGCCGCCGAGCGCTGACCGGTGAGTTTAACGAGAAAGCCGAAGAGCGGGCCGTGGTGGCGTTCGAAGAGTTCCCCGAGCGCGTCCAGTTCGCCATCGCGGACGGCGAGCATCAGGACGTGGTCGGAGCGTTGTTCGGTGGCGGTGTCCACGGGGGCAGAGTCAGGGTCTTCAACCACGGATGGCGAAGAATGAACACGGATTTCTGGAAGGGCGGCAATCACAGCAGTGGCGGGACATGGCAGGTTGGTGCCGGAGAGAACCGCGCTGCGGCGTAAAGGTTACAGATTCTTTTTCGAGATGTTCAAAAGGCACCGTCCCTGCTTGAACGGGGGTAATGAACCGCCGCGATTTTCTCGTTCGTTCTTCGTTGGTAGCCTCCGCGGGCCTCTTGGTCCGCTCCTCATTGTCCGCCCAGGCCCCCGCTTCGGCGGCGCCAGCCGCCGCCACCAAGGCGGCCCCCGCGCCGACCGTCACGGAATTCAAACCCCTGCGTCGCGATGTCGGCATCTTTACGGGCCGCGGCGGCAGTATTGGCTGGCTCTCGAACAAGGATGCGCTCGTGGCGGTGGACACGCAGTTTCCCGACACGGCGGCGACGTTTGCGATGGGCGTGCCCGGCCGCACCGGCCGCTCGTTCGACGTCGTGATCAACACCCACCATCATGGCGACCACACCGGAGGGAATCCGGTATTGAAGCCGATCGCCAAGACCATCGTTGCCCACGCCAACGTGCCCAAGCTCCAGTTCGCGGCCGCGGAGAAGGCCAACACCGTCGACAAGCAGGTCTATGCCGATGCGACGTTTCCCGAAGTCTGGCGCCGCGAGATCGGTGGCGAGGTCGTCGTGGCGCAATACCATGGCGTGGCGCACACGAGTGGCGACGTGATCGTGCTCTTCGAAAAGGCCAACGTGGTCCATATGGGCGACCTGATGTTCAACCGCCTTTACCCCGTGATCGATCGCGTTAGCGGCGGGCGCTTCAAGGGCTGGATCAAGGTCCTCGAGGAAGCGGCGAAGACTTATCCGGCCGACGCGATCTACATCTTCGGCCACGGCAGCACGAAATTTGGCCCGGTGGGCAAGCGCGGAGACTTGCTCGTCTTCCGCGACTACCTGAGCGGCCTGCTCGACTACACCCAAAAGCAAATCGCAGCCGGCGTGCCGAAGGAGAAGATCATGGCGCTCGAAAATCTCCCGGGCTTCGATGATTTCCATTCACCCCTGCCCAACCGCCTGAGCGGTAATCTGGGCACGGCCTATGATGAGCTGACGGACAAGAAGAGCTGAGCACCGGTTCCCAACGCTCTGCTGGGTCGTGCAAAACATTCGAACGTCTTGGTCTGCATATGGCGAAGCGTGACCTCACGGTTTTGTTTTGCAGCGTTGGGCCACGAGCTGAGTTGGTAGAGTGCTTTCGTTCCGCTGCCCAAGTGTTGGGATTGAGCCTGCGCGTGCTTGCTACGGAGGAGGAGCCGGAGGCGAGTGCGGGATGTCGGGTCGCGGACAAATTTTTCCGCGTCCCGTCATCAACGAGTCCCGCTAAGATCAAGGCGTTGATCAAGATCTGTCGGAGCGAAGGAGTTTCGCTACTTGTCCCTATTGTCGGAGGGGATCTGGTGCCGCTAAGTGAGTCGGTGGCAGCATTTCGGGCCGTGGGCACTCGCGTCGTGGTCTCAAGCCGCGCGGTGGTGCAGTTGGAGCGAGACAAGCTACGCGGTGCCGAGTGGCTGGCTGCAGCCGGAATTACGATCCCGCATACCACGACTTTGAGCGATTTTTTGGCGGATCCCGATCGTTTGGACTGGCCGGTGATAGCCAAGCCGGTGGCGGGATCATCGTCGGTGGGCATTCTTCGTCCCCGCTGGCCGGACACACTGCGACAGATCGCGGGGAGGGACTATGTCGTGCAGGAATTATGGCAGGGCCGCGAATACACGGTGAACATGTTCTTTGATCGCAGAGGGCGATGGCGTTGCGCGGTGCCGCATTTGCGAATGGAGGTCAGGACCGGGGAGGTGTGGAAAGGGCGAACGGAGCGCGTCCCTATCCTTCACAGACTGGCGCAACGCCTGGGCGAGACCTTAAGGGGCGCGCGCGGTCCGATCAGTTTCCAGGCCATCATCAATGAAGAGGGCAAGGCTGCGGTGCTCGAACTGAACGCGCGCTTTGGCGGCGGATATCCGCTCACTCACCAATCTGGCGCGAATTTTGCGCGCTGGTTGCTGGAGGAAACGGCTGGGCTGAAGTCCTCGGCGAATGACACTTGGGCGGAAGGCGTGACCATGTTGCGCTATGACGCGGCGGTCTTTTTCACCGAGTGACAAAAGCCTTTACGCTCCGCTCTTAATGGGAATGCTAACTGATCTCTCCCCCGCTGCGGGATGTCTTGGATTGAGCGATCCGCAAGAAACGGGACACTCACGCATCATCAAAAAAGTGAAAGATTCGACTACGGTTGCGCGTATACGCATGTGATCCTGTCGCGTCTGGCGACGGTGGAGTTAAACCAAACAAAAAAGGCAATATATGGGACAATACTGGAACGCCATTCAACGCAGTGCCGACTCGATCACTGGAGCACGTGCCGCAGCCTTAACGGCACTTAAGAGCGGCAAAATTGCAGATGCAGAAATCGAGCTGCTTACGATCCGCGACAACGCGAAGCTTATTGCAGATATCGCGAAGGCGAAGAGTAAGGCCAAAGAGCAAGTCGCCAAGAAGCTTGCTCCCAAGCTGGCCAAGTTTGACCGGTAACGCATTCGCGGATGGCGCCCAAACGGGTGCCATCCGGGTGGGGGATCAGCTAGGCATTACAGGCTGATATTCGAACGATGGACCTGTAGGAATGCCGTCGGTTGATGTGCCGCTCATCATCTCTAGCGCTTGTTGACGCAGGGAAAACATCAGGCCGAGACCAGCGTTAATTTCCTTCGGATGGCCGTTCACCGTCGAGTGCAAGGTGCGCAGGAGCGCCGTGTAGGTGTAGTTAAATATCTGACAGGCCCGTCGCGATTTGCTGCCCGACGGGTAGTCGGTGATTTTGGGATTCCTCGGCACCTTCCATACGCCTCTGGTGTCGAAACGGATAGGTGCCCCGACATAGCCGTGTTGGCGACTGGGCCGAGTGTTCCGGTTCGCGGCGAGGTTGGGAACGAGCCGTTTCCCTTCCGCGATTTCCCTGAACTTGTAGTAGTGCGCGTAGCCGCCTTCCGGTCCGGTGGGCTTGGTGAGCGTGCCTTCGCCTTGTTCGACGATGATATTAATGGCGGCGCAGGCGCTGGCGACGTCGATAATGGGCTGCAACTCGGGCATGCGATGATCAGTGACCTGACGGTCGGGGTCGCCAACGATCAGGTTTACTTTGCTCTCCTCAATTTGAGTGCGAATTGCGCCATAGAATTCGCCGACGGTGTTGACCTTGGTGGCGGGTGAATGGAGGGCGAAGTTTTTGGGAAACTTCAGAGGCTTATCGGGTGCCTCGATGACCATGAATACCGATTCGACCTGCTTGAGAGAGAATGGGGCGAGGCTGACGGTCATGCCTTGGGGCAGCGTGCCGGGAAGCGCGCAGGGATAGCGGGGGACAAAGCTGGGCGACTCCACATCGGGTGTGCCGCCCAGCGCGTTGAGCAGATTGCACGCGAGCAGCATGTGCAGCATCTCGTCCCGCACGACCGACTGGATCAGAGCGGCGATGTCGCCGTTTCGCTTTGGATCGAGGGAATAGAGCGAATAAAGGTAGAGTGGAATGATAGCGTGTTCGAACGCTACAGCCACCTTGGCCGCGGCCCGCAACTGCAGCAGGTCGGGTTTCCGCGGCACGATGGTGGAGTCGAAGAGGAGCATGGGTTTAGATTTCATCCGTTTTTGGTTTTTGGCTGCGTGCAAGTATCGCGCGCAGCGCATCCGCCTTCCCTGGTCCTACTTCTTGTGGCAGCGAAAGATTCTTCCCGGGGAAATTTTCGACGGGGCGCGGGTTGGTTTTTTTGATGACGTGACCGCTGCTGGTGGGCAGGGACTTCAGCCACTGGACGATACGGTCGCACTTGGCGGGCGATAGATCCCGGGTTGCTGGCATGTGATTTGGATTCTCGATCGGCAGTTGGAGCGCATGTAGAAGCATGTCTCGATGAGTCTCGACGTCGCTTTGGGCGGTGAGGTCGAGGAAGTTCGCCATCACCGGAAATAGTCGCGCGTAATACTTGAAGACGGGCAAGACGGACTCTTCCCACGTTGGCTCGGTGGTGGCGGGCAAGTCCCACACTCTCACTTGGACGACGTCCCAGAACGCTTGCCGATCTTCCTGCGCGCCCTCCACACGGTAGCGGATGCAGTAAACCTGCCCATCGAGGAAGCTGCGCGGGTGCTTGGGATCGGTGGCCGTAAGGTGCGCCGTGCCTTTGCCGGTTTCGTCGGTGGCTGTGGGTCGTATGGCGAGCGCCTCGCGTGGGAGCCCTCCGCGAAAATCCAACTCTTCAAAAGCAGCGATTCCCGCCTCGAAGCGCTCCGCTACGAGATTGACCGCACACGGACTTCCGAAACGGGTGGCGTAGAGTGTCGCGTCGACTGTGACGGGTTTTTCCTTTTCCGGCGCTATGCGAAAAACGACAACGTCTGCTCGGGTGTAGTAGCCATCATCCGGTTCGGAGAGAGCGATGGGATCCTGTTCCTCGGGGTGCTCTTGCCAGAGTTCAAGGGGACTTTCGCGAATTGCCATCAGTTCACCCGCGGTGAGGTGGGTGAGCGGAAAAGCGACAATCCCTGCGGTGGTTTCATACCACCGCGGTCTCGAAGGATCGGGAAATTCTCCTATCTCCCGCCGCTCTTTGCTCCCTGCTGCCGTTCGGCACCGCAGGGTCAGACGGCCATAGTGCTTAAATGGACCGGCCAGCTTTTCGGTAGCCAGAGAGTTGCCCAAATCGACCCGGATTTTTCCCGCGTGGGTATCCACGACGGCCGCAGCGTGATTGATCCGGCCGGAGCCGGCACTCAAAAGATGCCGGCCCAAAATGAAATGGCTCGGTTCAGCCGCGTCGGCTGGACCGATCGTTCCGACGATTCGTCCGGTGGTGAAGTTGTCCGATTTCTGGTCTGCGTCATAGCCATCGACGTTGAACTTCAGTGAGAGCCGACCGGAGGTGCTGACTTCTTTTAGTCGAAGAAGAAACGGCGAGGAGAGATCGGGCGACCAATCAAGCTCGGTGATCACTGTTTGAAACGCGGCGCCGGTGACGCCGTCGTTGCCGCTGATAGGAGTGCGGAAGATGAACGGATCTTGCCACGTGACAGTAGCGCATCTGCCGCGGAGGAGATTGACGCCGTCGGGGGAGCAGATCCGCAGCTCAAGGCCGTAGATGGACGTCGAGTGCGGAAGCAAAGCGTCCAAATCCGTGATTTTGGCGGGAGCCTGACGATCCGAATCGGCGACCAAGCAGGAAAGAACTGAGTCACTTGCCGGCGGCAGTTCCCGGTCATCGATGATGGCGGTTGTTACCGCGCAGCGCAGCAATCGCCACGTGCAGTCGCCGTTGGGATTCCAGCTACGCTTGGGCGGCTCAGAAAGAGCGGGATTGATGAACGGCACGTAGTTGTTTGCGGTCGGGACGTTGGCGAGGAAGCGCCCCGCGAAATGCAGGCGTAGTGGTGAGAGATAACTCATGGTGGAAGGGGCGGGTTCAGTCGGCGGTGGGCGAATTCCAAATGCGAATCGTGCCATCTGCGCGGTAGCCTAGTAGGGCAGTGCCGCGCGCATTGATGCCCATCGTGAGCACCGTCGTATCGCGGTATTGGGCGGAGGGCGGACTGCGGAGAGTAACGATCAGCCGCCAGTCGTCGGTGGCATAAACTTGGACGGTCCCGTTCGAGCCTCCGCAATAGAGTCGAGTGCCGTCGGGTGAAAACTGCAGGCTGTAGAGTGTCGTGCTGTCCGTGCGTAGCTGCTGGGTGATTTCGAATGAGGGCAGTGCACGGATTTCAACGAGTCCGTTCTCCGTGCACACGGCGAGCTGCCGCTCGTCGGGAGAGAATGCTCCGCTAAAAATTCCGCGGCGCGAGCCACCGCCGGCTGACTCACCCACGGCTACGCCGGTCGCTGTAGCCAGAACGCGCACCACATTGTCGCGCGCGGCCAGTGCGACCAATTTCCCGGAAGGCGATAGCGCCGACCAGACGGATGCCCGCTTCAAATCGGTTTCCACGATCAGTTTTCCACCTGGGAAATGCCAGGTCCACAGTTTTCCCGACTGCGCGCTCGCGACCAGTGTCTCACGGTCAGCAGAGAGTGCGGCGAAATTCAGCGGAGCGTCGGCCGGTGTCAGTAGCGGTGTTTCTCGGACGACTTTGCCCTCTTGCCCGAGATTAAATTCCTTCAGGATTCCCTCCATGGTTAGCACGCTCAGTCGGGTATTGTCCGCGGTGAAACCGAGTGGAAAGCTGCCTTCGATGCGGCGTTCGGAGCTCTCGCCGGAAACGTGGGTCAGGCGCAGAATGTTCTTCGTTTCGGGGGCCGCAAACCACTGTCCGTCGGCCGAAACGCAAACCGAACGAGTCTGGTTCATATCGATCCACTTCTCGGTCCAATAGCCCGTGCGCAACGTCGCGCTGCGTGACGTAGGCGGGCGGGCATCCCAGCGCCGGAGATTGCCGCCGGTGTCTGCCGAGAAGAACGTGCGCCCGTCTTGCCCCCAGCAAACATCGGCCACGCCCACGTCGTGACCACGAAACTCGGCGAGCTGCTGTCCGTCGTTTGCATCCAGCATGCGCAGGACCGATCCTTCCCCGCCGACCAAGAGGCGCGTGCCATCGCGGGAGAAGCGGAGCGTCTGGATAAAGGTCATGCGGGCGGGGTGTTCCCAGCGCATGGCGTTTCGCGAAAGATCGTGGAGTTGGACGGTGCCCGCATCGGCCGCCGCGACGGCCAGTTTTTGTCCATCGGTCGAAAGCCCGAGGGCGGTCGTGCGCACGGCGGGAGTCGGTTCGTGCAGAAGGCGCCGCGCGGCGACGTCGTAGACCTGCAACCGCCAACCGGCCTCCAGTGCGCGGGGATTGCGAATTGCGATAGCGCAGCGTGTGCCGTCGACAGTCGCGGCGGGATAGGGCATGAACTGCCAATTGCCTGGGTCGGGCACAGCGATTGGCAGGGAGTCTTCTTCGCGACCCAGCGAAAAATTCCACACGCGGATTCCCACCGCGCGGGCGCTCTGATCGTTGATCAATCCGAGGACGCGATTTCCCTCTAGTGGCATGGCAGGGAAGTTAAATCCAGGGGCAGCGCGATCGTCGGCCTCTCCCGTGGCGAGGCGCCACCGCTGCAAAGCCTGCGACCGATTGGTGCCCACAAGCCATTGGCCGTCGGCGGAGAACCCGCCGATAAGGCGCGTCCCCGGAATGGTTCGCAGCTCTTTTAGAGTGGCGGCGTCCCAGATCACGGTGCGTCCATCTCCCACCTGCCCCGCGACGAGTCGCTCGTCAGGGGAGAGTGCGATCCGTTTGATGATTTCGCCGGCATGTGCCACGAGCGCGGGATCGCCCTGGGCCTCGCGCCACATCACACGCCATTCAAAATTACGCAGATCCGAATCGCCCTGTTTGGGGATGAGTGTCTGTAGTAAGCGCCGCGCGAGTCCGGACTCTTCAGTTTCTAGCGCCCGTTGAGCGCGTGCCAGTGTGGCGGAATAAACGCTCTTGCGGGCGATCGTGTCGCGTTCGGTTTCAGCTTTTTCCCTCAGCCTCATTTCCTCGGCCGCCCGGCGCTGCGCGATCCACGCGCCCGTGCCCGCCACGGCGGCGATCACAGCGAGGGCGGCGGCGACGCGCAGTGCGCGGCCGAGGTGGCGCTCGGCGGCGCGCAGGCGGCGGACAGATTTGCCGGCTTGGAGGAGGAGCAACTCTTCGAGCAGCACGGACGCGTCGGTGTGGCGGCGGGTGGCGACGGGCTCGCAGGCGCGGATCAGGACTTCGTTTAGTTCGAGGAGTGCTTTGCGATCGGTGAAGGTGTGAAAGTCAGCGGGGAGGCGAGGGTAGTCTTTTCGATCGAGGCCGGTCGAGAGTTCGTAGAGGAGTTTGCCGAGGGAAAATACGTCGGCCGAGGGTGCGCCGGGGCCCTCGGGGGGCACGTAGCCTTCGGTGCCGACGAAGGTCAGTTCGGCGCTCGCGGTGGCAACCAAGCCGATGTCGGCGAGCTTGGGCACGCCGCCGACGAAGATGACGTTCGAAGGCTTGATGTCGCGGTGCACGAGTCCGCGCGTGTGCAGGCCGGCTAGCGCGCGGGCGAGGTCGATCGCGAGGGCAAGGACTTCGGACGCGGGGAGGCGACCGCGGCGCGCGAGGGTTTCGCGCAGCGTGTGCGGGACGTAGCGCGCGGGTTCGACCTCGCGGCCGGTGGCGGCGTCGTCCGCCAGCTCCATGACATAGTAGAAGAAGTCTTCGCCGCGGCCGACGTGCAGCAGCGCGAGCTGGCGCGATTCTTCGAGCGAGACGCGGGCGAACTCCCGCAGGCCCTTGAATTCGCGCTCGTAGGGCTGGGCGTCGGTGAAGCGCGCGCGCCAGACGATTTTCACGGCGCGGTGCACGCCGGTCACGCCTTGCGCAAGCCAGACGTCGCCGTAGCTGCCGCGGCCGATCAGGCGCAGGAGCGCGTAGTCGGCGATAGCGGGCGGGGTGGGCGTCACATCCGGCGTCACTGGGCCGAGCGTGAGAAGTGAGGGAGCTGCGTCGATGCGAAATACTCGCCTCTTGCCGAATTAGGAGAGCTGGGACTCTAGTTTCTCGACCTCTGCCTTAAGTTGTTTCTTCAGCCGGTGGGTGATCACGTAGACCGTTGGCGCGGCGAGGCCGAGCTCGCGCGCGACGCGCAGCACGGGCCAGCCTTGGCGGTGGCAGAGTTCGAAGGCTTGATAGTGGCGTGCGGGCGTGCGGGTCGCGAGGCGGGCGAGCGCGGCATCCAATACGTGGTGGCGCCATTCGTCTTCCCAGACGGCTTCGGCGGTCTCGTCGGCGGGATCGGGCACGCGCTCGATCGTCGCGGTATGCGCTTCGGTTGAATCGGAATAGGCGCCAGGGGTGGCCAGGAGCCGGGTGGTGCGTTGGCGCTCGCGAAATTTGTCGGCGATGCGCCAGCGCGTAAGGTTCATGAGCCAGCCGCGGAAAGAGCCGCGAGAGGGATTGGATTCGAATTCGTGGATGGTCTCGGCCACGCGTTTAAAAACATCTTGGGTGACATCCTCGGCTTCGGTCTGGGTGAGGCCGGAGCGACGGGCGAGGCTCAACACCAGCTTCTGGTAGAGTCGGTAGAATTCACCCCAACTCACCGTGTCGCGCCAATCGCGCAGGCGGAACAGCAGGCTTGCGCTGGTAGCAGCGGAGTGAGTGGGCTCAGCGGGGTCGATGGGCATGATCATTTGCCGAACGAAACGGCAGTGGCGGGGCTGATCTTACAAGAAATGTGCCCTGCACGGGAAAATCTTTCGGTAATAAAATGAAAGATTGGCGTGGGCAGAGGCGTTTCGTGGGCCGCAGCCGCCGTTTCCACCTCGTCCCCCGCCACCATGTCCACTGTCTACTCTCATTGTTCCTCGCTCTGCACTTCACGCGGAAGCGAGCCTGATTTTCTCGCGCTCGTCTGTCACGAATTGCGCACCCCGCTCCAAACGATTCTTGGCCAAGGCGAACTCCTGCAGCGCGAAGCGACTGACGACACCACCCGGGCGCGTCTCGCGGCGATCGGCCAGCACGGGGCGCTGATGCTGCGGCTGGTGAATGATCTGCTCGATTGGCGGACGATTGACCGGGGCGATTTCCGGCTGGTGCCCAAGCCGGTCGAGTTGGGGGCCTTGGTTTCCCAGACGGTGGCGAGTTGCCGTCCGGCGGCCGCAGTGAAGGGGCTTTCCCTGCAGTGTGAAATTGCACCCGGAGTGCCGGCGTGGGTGCGAGTCGATGGCGACCGTGTGCGACAAGTGCTCCTCAATTTGGTCAGCAATGCGATTAAGTTTACATCCCGCGGGCGCATCCGAGTGACCCTGTCTCCGGGGCCGCGGGGGACGGGCGTTGAGTTGCAGGTTGCCGATACGGGGCCGGGGATTGTGCGAGCGCAACAGACTCAAATCTTTCGGCCCTTCGTGCGTCTTAGGCGGACGCAGTCCGTCGAGGGAGTGGGGCTCGGACTCGCGGTCGCGGCACGACTCTGTCAGCGGCTCGGTGGAGACCTCACGGTGTCGAGCGACGGCCGGTGCGGCACGACCTTCACTGCGAGCTTTGCCGCACCGGTTTGTCTGCCTTTGGAGGTGTGCCCGATTTCTGCCACGCCCGGCTGCGGGGTGGGTCGTGCGGTATTGATTGCCGATGATAATCCGCTGGTGCGCGATCTTTTCGCCGCCCACCTCCGGCGGATGGGGGCGCAGTGCGAATGCGTGGCAGACGGTGCCCAGGCGTTGGCCCGGGCCCTCAATCGTAACTATGCTGCCGTCGTGCTCGATCTCTCGATGCCTGGCCTCGATGGATTCGAGGTCACTCGTCGATTGCGGGCCCACCGCGGTGCCACGCTCCGCATAGTGGGGGCGACAGCGCATGCCGGCGCGACCGAACGAGTCCGAGCCTACGCTGCCGGGATGGATGCGTTTCTTACCAAACCGGTTGAGCTAGCCGCTCTGACGGCGGCGTTGGGCTGGGAGTCGGTCGATGCGAACACCCGGCCAGAAATGAAGATACGCGCTTCCCTCCGGGCGCAGTTCAGGCGGGAAGTGGCAGGCCAGCGAGCAGCGTTGGACGCTGCTTGGCGGCAGCGCGATTGGACAGCGCTCGAACGCGAAGCCCACTACGTGCACAACAGCGCGAGTGTGGTCGGCGATGCCGCGCTGTGTGCCGCGTGTGTGCAACTACGAAAGGCGGCGCTGGCGACCAACCCGGAGCGAGCGCGGCGCGGTTGGCGGCGCTGTGAAGCAGCGTTGGCGCCGTGGCTACCCGCTGCGGCTCTTCGGGGGCAACAACCCGGCCGGCGAGTGAAGCCCTCGGGAAATCATCCCGACCGGTCGAGAAATAATCCCAAGGTTTCGAGGTAGCGCTTCGACTAAACTACGGCCATGCCGTTTCCTATGCACCTGTGTCGCCCCGTGAAATTGGTTCATGCTCTCTGGTTGTTTCTCGTTATGGGAGCGTTGCTCTCCGCGCAGGAGACCCGGCTCGCGAATGTCTCCGTGCGCACCTCGGCTGGCGGAGGTGATATTCTCATCACCGGCTTCACGATCGGCCCGGGGCCGAGCAAGACCGTGCTGGTGCGGGCGGTCGGGCCCACGCTGGGGGCCTTCGGGGTGGCGGGCACGCTGCCCGATCCGAAGTTGGAGCTCTACAATGCCTCCAGCGTGAAGATTGCGGAGAATGACAATTTCAACGCCGTCGACGCCGCGACGTTCGCGTCCGTGGGGGCGTTTCCGCTCAACCCCGGGGCCCGCGATGCCGCGCTGGTGGCCACGCTCCCCTCCGGGAGTTACTCGGCGCAGGTGAGCGGCATTGGCGGCGCGAGTGGCGTGGCGCTCGTGGAAGTTTACGAAGTGAGCGGCGGCATCACCCGCCTCATCAATCTCTCGACGCGCGCACAGGTCGGCACCGGGGCCAATATTCTTATCCCCGGCATCAGCATCGCCCCGGGCTCCGGCTCGCGCCGCCTCTTGCTCCGCGCGGTCGGCCCCACGCTGGGCGCCTTTGGCGTCCCCGGCACGATTGCGGATCCTAAGCTCGAACTCTACTCGGGCAGCACCAAGATCGCTGAAAACGACAACTGGGGCACGCCGGTCGGGACGGGCTCCGCGGATGCCGCCACGCTCGCGGCTGCCTTCGCCGCCAACGGCGCTTTTGCCCTCGGTGCGGGCTCCAAGGATGCCGCACTGCTGCTCAATCTCGGTGCCGGCAACTACACCCTGCAGGTCAGTGGTGTCGGTGAGACCACGGGTGCGGCCCTCGTCGAAGTCTACGATCTCACTCCCCCCAATCAAACGGGTGCCGTGCCGAGCTCCTCGCTCTACGTGGCGCAACTCCGCCCCGATCCCAGCGCCGTGGGTTCAAGCGCTTCCGGCTACGCGACCATTCTCGTGGCCTCGGATGGCAGCGCGACGGTCAACGTCACGTTCACCAATCTCACCTCGGCCCAGTCCGCCGCGCACCTGCAGATCGGGGCCACCTCCCGCGACTACGTGCTCAATCTCCCGTTGGGGCAGGTCGCCGGCCGGCCGTGGACCTTTGCCCCGGTGGGCTCGTCGACGTCGAATGACCTGATCACGGCGCTCAACAGTGGAAACATCTTCGTCGGCCTGGATTCAGCCCGTTTCCCGGGTGGCGAGTTGCGGGGCAATTTCGTCCCGACGACGGGTTCACAGACGTTCGTCGCTCCGCCTGCGCCACCGGCACTCGCGGCGACGGCCCTCACCAATCCCACCGCCACCGATGCCGCTCGCTTCCTCATGCAGGCGACTTTCGGCCCGACGACCGCGACAATCACGGCCCTTCAGTCACGCGGGATTAATGGCTGGATCGATGACCAACTCGCACTGCCCGCCACCTCGCCGCTCGCGGTCCTCCGGGCGGATGTTGCGACCTTCCCCAACGGCCCGGTGCCCGCGATCATGGGCGACGAGCGTTTCGCGTGGAAAGACAACTGGCACGCCGCTTGGTGGAAACTCGCCGTCACCTCGCCGGACCAGCTTCGTCAGCGGGTGGCTTTTGCCCTCAGCGAGATCCTCGTCGTCGGCCAGCAAGACGATATCGACTTTCACATGGAGTCGAAGGCGAAGTATTACGAGATCCTCGCGAAGGGTGCCCTCGGCAACTACCGGGCTCTCCTGGAGGAAGTCACGCTCAACCCTGTGATGGGTCTCTGGCTCAGTCATCGCGGCAACGCCAAGGCCAATCCCGCCAAGGGCACCGCGCCCGACGAGAACTACGCGCGCGAAGTCCAGCAGCTCTTCTCCATCGGCCTCGTGCAGCTCCAGCCCGACGGCACCCTGCTCCTTGATGCCGCGGGCCAGCCGATCCCGACCTACGACCAGACGATGATTTCCGAGACGGCCAAAGTTCTCACCGGTTGGACCTATTCGGGCTACGCGGCCAACCTGACCAACGAGGGGAACTTCACCAATTTCTACGCTCCGTTTAACCACAAGGGCTGGTATCCGAAATCGCTGCCGGACGATAACCCGTGGCTCGCGCCGATGAGCTACTACGATGCGTTTCACGACAAGACCGAGAAGCGCATCGTGAGCCTCCAGCAGGTTTCCCCGGCGACCGCTCAGCCCACGATCGTGCCGGCCGGGCAGGCGGGTCCGGCGGATCTGAAGATCCTCCTCGATACCTTGTTCAATCATCCCAACACCGGGCCCTTCCTCTCGCGCCTGCTCATCCAGCGGCTCGTGACCAGCAATCCGAGTCCCGGCTACATTTACCGCGTCGCGCAAAAATTTGCCAACAATGGCTCCGGTGTGCGCGGCGATCTGGCGGCCGTGGTGCGCGCGATCCTGACGGACTACGAAGCGCGCTCACCCGCGGTGATCGCCAATTTTGGTTACGGCAAAATCAAGGAACCGCTCCTGCGCATGACGGCCTTCCTCCGCGGCCTCAACGTCGCCGCGCCCAATGGCCGCTACCTCGACAGCTACTTCGGCGAGAGCCGCTACAATCCCCAGTATACCTCTTCGGGAGGGGTGTTCGCCGGGCCGGGTTTCCATTTCGCGCAGCAGCCGCTCGATTCGCCGACGGTCTTCAATTTCTTCTCGTCGACCTACTCCCCGCCCGGCGCGATGGCCGCCGCCGGTTTGGTGGCGCCGGAGCTTGAGATCACCGACTCAAATTTCTCGATCACCGTGCCCAACCAGCTGGTCGAGCTGATGTATCGCAATCGCGCGATTCTGAAGGAACCACCGAGCGGCCCGTCGCCCTTCCTCGTGGTCGACTATTCTTCGTTGCTGCCCAATGCGAAGAATCCGACCGCGCTGGTCGATCAGCTTAATCTCCTCTTCTGCGCGAACCAGATGACCGCCGCCACGCGGACACAGATCATCGCCACGCTCAATTCCCTGGCCGCCACGGCGACTGACCTCGAGCGCGTCACCACGGCGATCCAATTTACCATCAGCTCGCCCGATGGTGCCCTCCAAAAATAACGCCATGAATCCGCTCCTGCCCGATCTCTCCCGCCGCGCCTTCCTCCGTCAGTCCTGTTGCGCTGCGGTCGGCACCACCGGCGTCCTATCCGCCCTCGGCCAGCTCCGCGTCATGGCCGCCCTCGCTGGCGACGGCCTGCCCCGGACTGCCGCCGCGGTTTTGCCGGATTACAAGGCCCTCGTCTGTTTATATCTGCAGGGCGGCAACGACGGCACGAGCCTCATCGTCCCGACGGACCCCGCGGCCTACACGGCCTACGCCGCCGCGCGCAGCGATTTGGCCGTGGCGCGCGATGGTTTGCTCCCGTTGGCGCCCAAGACTTATGCGGATGGGCGCAGCTACGGCCTGCATCCCTCGGCGAGCGGTCTCCATGGCCTCTTCACGCAGGGCAAGGTCGCGTTGCTAGCCAATGTCGGCACGCTCGTTCGGCCAACGACTCTCGCTGACTATAAATTGGGCAAGAATCTTCCGCCCCAGCTTTACTCCCACAGCGACCAATCGCTGCAGTGGCAGAGTGGGGTGCCCGACAAACCCTTTGAGACCGGCTGGGGTGGGCGATTGGCGGACCTGCTCGACGCGCAGAACTCCAATAACGAAATCTCGATGTCGATTTCACTGAACGGCGCGAATTCCTTCCAGCGCGGCAAGGTGATTCAACCCTACGCGGTGAATTCCGGTGGCGTGAACTCGATGAACTTTTTCACGTCGCCGACCACGACGAACGGCGTGTTCAACGCGCGGTCCAATGGCTTCAAGAGCCTCATCGCGAATCCCCAGGACAATGCGCTCGCCGCCGCCTTTGGCTCCATCACCAAGGAGTCGATCAGCGACGGCGATCTCCTCGGCACGGCCCTTCGCTCGGCACCGACGCTGAAGACGGCGTTTCCCTCCAACAACACTGCGGCGCGCCTCGCGATGGTCGCCAAGCTCATCTCGATCTCGCAAGGCCTCGGCCTGCGCCGGCAAGTGTTCTTCGTGCAGCTCGGCGGCTGGGATATGCACGGCTCGCAGGCGAGTGCCTACGGCCCGCTCCTTGGGGAACTCAGCACCGCGATGAAGGCGTTTTACGACGCGACGGTGGAGCTCGGTGTGGCCAATCAGGTGACGACCTTCACGGCCTCGGACTTCGGCCGCACCTACGTGCCCAACGCCGGTGGCACCGACCATGGCTGGGGTAACCAGCAGATGATCATGGGTGGTGCGGTGCAGGGCGGAAATATCTACGGCAAGATGCCAAGCCTCTCGGTCAACGCCGATGACGACACCGGCCGCGGTCGATGGATTCCCACGACGAGCGTGGATGAATACAACGCCACGCTGGCGACGTGGTTTGGCGTGAGCGCTGCCAATCTCTCGACCGTCCTTCCCAACATCGGCCGCTTCGCGAAACCGAATCTGGGGTTCATGGGGTGAGTGAGAGCTGACGCGTGGAACGCAGCTTCGTGCCGTCGAATCTTCGGCGCCGCGTTAAGCCGCTGCGGCGAGGGGAAGCGGCACCGCCGTGTGGGCGGGGATCTCTGATCGCAAGAACTCCGGACTGAGCGCGGCGAGCTCCGCGCACTCGATCCGGAGGCGATGGCGGAGGGTGCGATTGGAGAGAGTCAGGGCGATCAAAGCTGCGGGATCCATGTGGGCCGCGGCGAGCGTGGTGCGGAATTTCGCGATGAAGCCGGTGTGGGTGAGTGCTTCCTGCGGCGTGGCCGGGAGGCGATAAAAGCGATACGATCCGAGGGTGAGCTTGGTTTCCGTTGCGCCGACGAGCACCGAGAAAAACAGGAGAACCCCCTGCTCCAGTGGTGGCGGAGGCGGAAAGGGCACAGGCGCGGGCTCTCCGTCGGGCAACACGTGCCGGATCGCTCGGCGCTTCTGTTGTTCCGGGACTAATCGCCCGCGGTTCTGTCCTTCGTAGTAGGCGAGCGGGAGAATCGTGATCACCCAGCCTTCGCGCGCATCATGCACGGCAATGAAGTGAGCGGCATCGGCGACGCTGTAGAATAGCTGGTGCCGGAGCGTGCATGGGTGACCGCGACCGACCGCGACCGTCCGGTGCTGGTCAAGCAGCGCGAGGAAATCGAGCTGGCTGAGCGAAGTGCGTTCGGCGAGCCGGAGGCGCGCGTGGCGGGTGAGGCGGTTGGGCACGTTCATGGCGGGTGGGAGGGGCGAGCACGCGCGGGCGCGGTTACGCTGGGTTGGGGCGCGCGTAGCGGGCGTGGAGGCCCTCGGCGGTGACGCGCATCTTTTCCCGCAGCTCCGCTGGCGCGAGCACCTCGGCATGCAGACCCCAGGACAAGGCATCCTGTTCGACATCGACGAGATTGTTGAGCTTCAGCGTGAGCATGAAGCGACCGTCGGGTAGCGGCTGGAGATCCTGCGATTCGTGCCACGGTTCATCGCGCGCGTAGGCCGCGGCGAAGGCATCGAGCGCGATTTTGATTTCGTGTTCACCCTGGCCGGTGAAGCGGCGGAGGCTGCCGCGCAGAATCTTCTCGGCGTCGAAGTCGGCGGGCCGCTCGAAGCGCGTCGTGGTCATCTCCGCCTCGTGCATGCGCGAGAGCATAAAATTTCGATCCTGATTCGGTTCCCTGACGTCGCGGGCAAGCAGCATCCAACCATTGCCGACATACGCGAGGTGCAGCGGACGGATGGTGCGGGCCTTCGGTTCGTCGCCGGGCTTTTGGTAAACGATGCGCAATTCCCGGCGCAGCGTCCGTGCCTCGTGCACGACCGGCAGGTGGCGATCTTCCCGGGCGGCGAGTCGGTTGGGTTGGACGAAGACGTCTTTCAGGGCATCGAGCGAAAAGGACGTATCCTCATCGAGCATCGGGCCGAGTTTTTGTAAGAGAGAGGGAAAGGCCCGCCCGAGCAGGGAGCCGGGCGCGGCGCCAAACCGCCGCGCACTCATGGCGAGGGCGAGCGCCTCGGGGCCAGTCAACCGCAAGCGCGGGAGAAACTCGTAGGGCTCGGTGTAGATGTAGCTGTTGAGCTTGCGGCTGTAGGTGATGGGTGCGCCGTGCTCCTCGCGCATGAGCGTGATGTCGCGCAGCACGGTGCGCCGCGCCATGCCGCATTCCTCCCGGAGGGTATCGACCGTTACGGTGATTTTCCGTTTAAGCCGGTCGTGGATTTGATACATGCGTGCGACCTGTCCCGCGTAGTCCTTGCGGGGAGTGGCCGACGCGAGGGATCGGGCTGGCTTCTTTTTCGCGGACGAGGAGGCGGATTTCTTAGTCATGGGGAGGGGGCGAAGAAACGGGCAATGAACGGTGAAAGCGGGGAGGAGCCGGGGTGGGCGAGGGAGCGCCGACACAGCGGCCGCGGGCGAGCCGGACGTCGCATTCGGGTGGTCGCTAGTCGGAGTGTGGAGCTGGGGGGATGGAAAGAAAGAAAAACGGTGGGAGAGACGGGAGTCTGCTCCCACCGGAGGATTTGGCGGGAGGAGCTTACGCCGCTTTCGTCACAGTGGCCGGTGCGACCAACGTGGTGGCCGCAGCGGGCGCGCCATCCGCCGGCGCTTCCGCATTTGAGCTACGGCTGCCGGGGCGATCGATTACTTCGCGGGCGATGCGGTAACGAGTGTAAGCGAGGGGATGGGTGGCTTGAAGCACGGTGAGCAGCGGATCGATCTCGGATTCGAGCAGATGTTCGATGGCCGAGAACGTGTCCGCCATTTCGACGGTCGCCGCCTTCTTGTCGGCATTCGTGGTGCGGGGAACGAGCGCCGCGGAGTTGCCCTCGTTGATCTTGTTGCGGAGTTCGTCGAGCAGCGCCGCCGACACCCCGAAAGGCGCCAGTTGAGCCGCGAGCGGGGTCGCCGCGTCGAGCAGACGCTTGGCGAGGCGCATGCGCTCACTCTTGCGGATGGCGATGAAATCGGCGCGCGACAGATCGACGAGCGCGACGAGTTCCGGCCGCTCGTTGGCCTCGGCGTAGCATCGCACCGGGCCGGCGATGGAGAGGGTGAGTTTGATCGCCGCCTCCTGGGCCTGATCGCGCGCATCGAGTGGACCAGCGAGGGGCAGATCCTGGATGGCCGCGAGTTCGTTGATTCGGATGATGTAGGTATTCAGCTGGGCGACGCGCGGCGCGAGGGCGGCAAGATCGGCCGTGGCCGTGTTCGTGTTCAGGAATTCCCGAACTTCGTTAAGACTGGCGAGTTTGTTGGACTGCTTGGCATTCATGGTGGGTATGGTTGGTTTTTTCGGATGAAAAGTGGGGTGAAATGAAGGCGGGTTGAGGCGTGGAAATTGGAAGGAAGAGGGGGCGGGTGGCCGGGGGACGGAGGAGGTGTAGAGGAGTGCGTTGGGTGAAATGGGCGGTTCGATGGAGCAATTATACCAAGGGCAAAGTGCCATCCGACGGCACTCTGCTCATTTTTTTGAAAAAAATTGGGCGGCCAGGGGCGGGCGCGATTAGTCGATGGAAGATCGCGAGTTGCGCGGCAGGAGAAAATCCGCGGAAGCGAGGAAAGCTGCGGCCTCAGGCAAGAATTAGACGAATGGAGCGACGTGTTGGGCGCTGAGGGGCGGGGAAAATGGGGTTAAGAAATCCCGCTGCACCCTTTCAAGCCGGAGTTACGGCGGCGGCGGGGCGCCTACCCCGATAGCGAAAGCAGTGGAGGAATCGGACCGCGGGTCAGCGATGCCGGACTCCGGATGAGATCGGACCAGACGGTGCTCGCCCGCTCTGAACAGCGACGCGCGCGGGTCGGTCAGCGCCACGCGCGCTAGGCGCGACGCCGCGCGACCAGGCGTCAGCGATGAGCGCGGGGTGTTCAGCAGCTCGCGCGGGTGCGCCAGCGACGCGCACGGCTCGATGAGTGGCAGATTCGATGTTGTCAGCGACGCGCACGGATCGAACAGCGAGGCGCGCGGGTGGATCAGCTAGGGGCGCGGGCGAGTCAGCGACGCGCGTGGGGCAGTCAGTGCCGCGCGCGGATGAGCCAGCGAGGCGCGCGGGTGCGACAGCGGCTCACCTGGCTTCGACCGACGCGCAACTTCGTGCGAACGCGGCGCAACGGGAGCCGTCGCCCGGGCAACGGGGACCACCCGGCGCGCAATCTCTCGCGACCACGCCCCACCGCCGTGATCGAGTGATGCACCTGACCTGATCAGCGCATCGCCCGGTCGGGCCAGCGATGCAGTTGTCGCTCGCACGGGCTCACGGCGGGAGCACCACAACGTGTTTCGCGGTGCCGACGACGCACCGTGACTCAGGAGTGGCGCACCGATGCGCGGACCAGCGGATGGTGGACGACGAGAGTGCCACGCGCGCGACTTGGTTGGGCGTGAGCCTGAGTGACCTCGCGAAGGTGCTCCCGAATATCGGTCGTTGGGCCAAACCGAATCTCGGTTTTATGAGCTGAGCCACGGCGCGAGGGCGGACTCGCACGTCGCCCACGCGGTGACGGCCGCGGACGCGTTGCGGCTCTCCGCCGCATCCTCAAGTGCGCCGCAGGCGGCGTAGAGCCGTTCGTCTCCCACGACTCCGGCGCTACTGCGGAGGTGGTGAGCGCGGGCGCGGAGGGACGTCCAATCGCGCTCCTGCCAGGCCGTGCGCAGGCGGGCGACATCGTCCGGGGCCTGCGCGCGAAACCGCGCGGCGAGCGAGGCGCGTAGACGCGCGTGGCGGCCCGGGGCGGTGGGTGGAGGGGTGACCGGCACCAAGGCGGCGACCAGCGCGGCGAGTTCGACGGGTTTGCTGAGAAACGCATCCATACCGGCCGTCAGGGCGACGGTGCGGTCGGCCTCCGAGGCGTGAGCGCTCACCCCCACGATGCGCCACCGGCGACCGGCCGCGCGCCAGCGGCGGGTCACCGCCAGGCCGTCGAGGCCGGGCAGCGCGAGATCCAGCACCACGGCGTCGAAATTGGCGGCTTGGGCGCGCAGGATCGCCTCCTCGCCGTCGGCCGCGGATTCGCAGATCGCACCCAGCTCGGAGAGCCAGGCGGTGAAGAGATCGCGCACCAGCACGTTGTCGTCGACGATGAGCAGGCGGCGAGCGGCCAACGAAGGCAGCGGGTGTGAAGCCGCCGGCGTGAGGGCAGGCGGTGCAGCGAGCTGGGCCCGAAACGTGGCGCGGAAGCACGAGCCGGTCCGGCCGTCACTCTCGACGGTCAGCGCGCCGCCGGTCCGGCGACAGAGTGCGGCGGCGAGGGCGAGACCCAGTCCGGATCCTTCCTTTTGGGCGGTGAGATCAAGGCGGGAGAAAGGCTGGAAAAGCTTCACTTGATCGCCGGGGCTGATGCCCGGACCGGTATCCCGCACCACGAGCTCAAGGAGGCAATGGCCGTCGGGGCCGGGCGATTGCGCGGTGAGAGAGAGGTCGACGCGACCGCGATCGGTAAATTTCACCGCGTTGCCCGCGAGATTGAGCAAGACTTGGCGGAAGCGTTCACCGTCGAGCATGACCCACGGCGGAAAATTCGGTGCGACTGAGCAGGAAAGCGTAAGGCCCTTTTCCTCCGCCCGCGGACGCAAGCTCTCGATCGTTTCGAGGGTCCAGGACGGCAGGGCGATGGCGCGGTCGACAAACCGAAATCCGCCCGCCTCCAGCGCAGTGAGGTCGAGCAGGTCGTTGACGAGACGCAGCATCAGATTTCCGTTTTGGCGCAGCGCGGCGATTCGGCTGCGCCCCATGTCCGAGACGACGTCGTTTTCGAGCAGTTCGCTGTAGCCGAGCAGCCCTTGCAGCGGAGTGCGGAGCTCGTGACTGACTTTGGCGAGAAAGTCGGTCTTGAGCCGGCTGGCTTCGGCCGCGACGGCGGCCGAGCGGAGGGCGGCCTCGCGCGCGCGGCTTTGGCGGCGTTGCACGAAGGCACCGGCGATCAAGGTCAGTCCGAGGGCCGTGAGGAGGAGGGGCGCGGCGCGAAAGCGGCGCAGACTGCTCATGTAGGATTCGGTCTGGGTGAATTCGAGCCAGCCGAGCAAGCGGCCATCGGCTCCGGTGAGGGCGCCACGGCAGTAAAAATGGCGGTCAAATTCGGGCACGGCGGCCGCTTCGACGTGAGACGCTCCGGCGGCGGCATACGCCTGATCCTGCGGGGTCGCGGCACGCAGCAGCTCCACGGTGCCCGGTGGGCCGGGCGGCTGGTTGGACGCGGCGGCGACGAGCCAGCCGTCGCGGAGCACCACGATCCGGGCCACCGAGAGAAACGGCGTCGCGCGCACGATCCGGGCAAGTTCGCGCACCAAGGCATCGGATCGGCCATTCGCGAGACCTTCAACGATGGCAGTGGCCGGGAGCGGTAGCGCCGAAGGCGGCGCGGGAGGAGCGAGGTTAAACTCCGCGGTGACGAGCGGTGCCAGGAGCGCGGGATCGATGGTTTTCGCCGCGGAGGCGGCGCGGCGCAGTCGATTCTGGAGGAGCTCTTCGCGCTGGTCGGCGGCGGTCTTCAGACTGAACGCCAATCCGACGATGCACGCCACCGAGGCGGCCAGCAGGTAGGGGCGCGCCTCGGTCGCTCGCCAGAGTGGTTCGCTCGGGCGGTCAGACTTCGGGCTGGGCCGCACGAGCACCAAAATGGCCAGCACGGCGGCGCTTGCCTGCCAGAGGGCGGCGAGCAAACCGATGAACGTGGGCGGGCCCGACCGTTGGAGACTATCAGTCACGACCGCGAGTGGGCCGTAGGTGGAAAATACGGGGGCCAGACCGATCGCTCCGATCACCCCTGACGTCCCTACGGTGGGGCGCGATTGCCGGATGAGCAGGAAGGCGAGAAGCACGGCCGTGATGGCCAGGGTGCTGCCGCCCGCGAGCGGATGCGCGCGGTGCAGGGCGACGAAGGCGAGGGGTGGAAGCGGCGTGAACCAGCGCGCGAGGTTTCGCCAGCGATCGCCGAGCAGTTGCCAGCCCCAGGCGGTGCACAGCGCCGCCGTCATCGCGACGAGCCCGTATTCGCCCGCCACGTTGGGCTCGATCAATGCCGGGGCATAAGTGGAGGTAGTGCCGGGAACGAGACGCGCGAAGAAAAATCCGAAGGGTGGATTGGAGAGCCCGAATTGAACCACGGCGCCCGCTGCGCCGACTCCGGCGGCCCAGGGCAGCCAGGCGGTGGCCTGACGGCGCGGCGAATGCCAGCGCCACAGCACCAGGGCGAAACTCCAGCCCACGAGGGCGACAAACCAAACGAGATCCTGGTTCGCCCGGAGCCAGTCCAGCTCGACCCAGGCCGACGGCCCGCGCGCCACGGCGAGGGGCGCGGCAAGACTAGTGAGACCGGGAAGCACGGGCGGGGAGATGGTGGTCCGGACTCATAACTCGTCCACGATCCCGTGCCGGATGGCGTAGCGCACGAGACCGACGGTTTCGTAGATTTCGAGTTTAACCTTCAAGGCACTGAACTGGTTGTTGACCGTCTTCGGGCTGGTCTTGGAGCGGTGCGCGATGGCTTTCAACGACTCGCCGCGGGCGACGCCGCGCAGAATATCGCGTTCCCGGGGAGTGAGCGCATTGGGCCCGGCATTGGCGGCGGTGCGCATTGCCTCGATGAGAAGTCGGCTGCTGACTGTGCAGTAGTAGCTCCGGCCGGCGACGACCTCGCGCACAGCTTCGAGCAGGGTTTCGTAGGACGCTCGTTTCATCACGAAGCCTTGCACGCCCGCATCGATGGCCTCTCGGACGATGTGTTCCTTTTCGACGGACGAGAGAAAGATGAAACGCGTGCCGGGCAGCTTGGGCAGGAGCGCGCTCACGACGTCGATGGCTTTGCCGTCGGGTAGCATCCAATCGACGATTACGAGGTCGGGGTGCAGTTCAAGGCAGCCCTGGACCCCTTTGGCTGCGGCGTTGAAGTCGCCAGCGATCACAAAGTCTGGATTCCCCTGGAGCACAGCGATCAGCAGGTCGCGGAATAGTTGGTGATCTTCAATCAGGACGATGCGGGCAGGCTTCATGAATGTCTTTCAGTGTAGCTGTTGCGCTCTCTGTTTTTCCCGGGACGCTGTCCCATTTGATTGGGAAAAAATCCCATGAATAATTGCGACACTACTCAATTTTGGGGCAATTGATGTGGGCGGCGCTGGGGGATGCCCGTAATGCAGGCGGGTTGCGGGCTCAGGTTTACGGCGCGTAGCACCGCCCTTTTCGCCGAGGGAGGATGATCCCGGGTTTCCGATCGGCCGAACGGGCGAGATCCCGGCGTCGGGTCGCGGGGCAAGACGTGGCGTCGCGGTTTCCCCGGGATGGGAAATTTCCCCAAGCCAGGAAGCTATTATCCCGGGAAATTCAGGCCGGTGATTTGATACCGTGGTCGCGATGTGAATCGAAATATCGGTCTCATTCATCACCTCCCCTACCCAGGACGCCCGTCGCCCCTCGGGAAAGGTGGTTTGGTCGCGCGCGACCGAGGCAGGTGGGGCGCAGTGGATGGCTCCCGCGGCGGGAGATGCCCCAGCCCGTTCGGCGGGCGCAGCCGACCACGCGTTTTCCCCATTATTTACCCCCGTTTCCTTGCGGTCTAAATCTCATGCGTATTCCCAGCCTCCGGTCCCTCCTGGCCTCCTGCGTTTTTGCCGTAGCAGCGGCGTTTGTCTCGGCCACGCCGACGCTCACCCTCCAGCCGCCGGATCAAGTGACGACGGTCGGGGGCAGCGCCAGCTTCACGCTGGCCGCGACGGTGCCCAGCGGCACGCTCAGCTACAAGTGGCAGGTCTCCACCGATAACGGCACCACCTTCACGGACATCACCAATGTGGCGCCTTACAGCAACGCCACCACGGCCACCCTCACGATCACGGGCGCGACCTTCGCCCTCCAGGGCTATCGCTACCGTGGCGTGGCGACGCAGACCGGGGGCACCGGGCCCGGGGCGATCAATTCAAATACGGTAACCCTGTTCCAAGACCTCGCCTGGGATCCGGGCTCCACCGACACCGGCACGCAGGTGTTTACCGCCGGGGCGACGACGGTGGCTTCGCGGTATTTCTTTCGCATCACACCCCAGGCCACGACCGTCGGTGCGTGGCGCACCGCCTTGCGGGTGACGAGTGGCACGGCCGATGTCTACCTGAAGCAAAATACCCTGCCCACGTCGCTCACCGACGCCGCCTATAAGTCTGAGCGCGCGGGCACCGTCGGTGATGGCTTTGTTCTGCCGAGCAGCGCATTTGCCGCCGCGCAGACCTGGTATGTGATGGTGAATGCCAGTGCCAATGCCCAGTGGTCGCTCGTCTCGGGCGAAGCGTATGTGCAGAATCTGGGCACCCTGGCCGCGGATGCGACCAGCAGCAGCGGCAACATCACGATGGGGGCCGAAGGCTATCGCTTCTTCAAGACCAGCACTCCGGCCAGCGCCGCCGCTTGGCGCGTCTGGCTCAATGACGGCGCGCTGACTCCCGCCACGCTGACGACATCCAAGATCGCCGTGCGCCGCACGGCCGTGCCGTTTGTCGACGGCACTTACGATCACCAGCAGTCCGGGCACATGCTGCTCGTGCCGCCGTATCTCAATACCGGCGGCGACACCTATTTTCTCGCCGTTACGGGCACCCCGGGCACGGCGATCAACCTGGACTCGCGCAGTCTCACCCCGACCGACCTCCCCTTCGGCAGCAGCACCAGTTTTACCCTGCCGGCGGCCGGCTACGCCCTTTATCGCTCCCTCGTGCCGTTGGACCAGATCGGCTGGGAAGCGGCGCTTTCCGGCCTTTCGGCCAATGTCGACATCGCCATCCGCCGGGACAACGCGGCGAGCGAGTGGTTCAACGATGCCTTTTCCGAGATCGCCGGCACCGTCGGCGACAGTGTTACGCTCGTGCCGCCGATCCTGACCAACGGCACCTACTACATCACTCTCTACAATAGCGGCTCGGCGGCCACGGGCACGCTGTCTAGCCGGGTGCCATTTTCGGCCGTCCCCGACGATATCACTTTCTTGGGATCGACCCTAAACAACGAGGTGGCCACGACGGCCGATGATACCAATCCGAACAAGGTCGGCTGGCGGTATTTTCGGGTCGGGGTGGCGGATGCCGCGGGCATCGCGGCGCAACTGGGCGCGCTGGGGTGGGAGCTCGCGATCGCCGGCGCACCGGCCGGCACCGAGATCGCCCTGCGGCGGAATTTCTTGCCCGGCAAATGGCAGTCGCGCGGCGCCTTCAACGGCGGACCCTCTAATTCCGGCTACTACCAGGACTTCAACAGTGCCACCGGACTTCTCTCCCGGCCCGGGCACCAGGCGGATATTTGGTATGTCGGCGTCTACAGTGGCGCGACCGCGCTCGGGAATTTTTCGCTCGCCCGCACGGCGCTGACGCCGACACCGGTCACATTCGCGAGTGGCACGAGTGTGGTGACAAACCAGGCGGCGGGGACGTGGAGATATTTCAAGTTTGAGGTGCCAAAGGACGCGAACCTGCTGGGGTGGGATCTGCGGGTGCAGGGGATAACCGGGGCAGCAGTGTCGGAAGTGACAGCGCGGGTGCTGCGGGACACGCTGCCGGGAGATGCCGGGATCTATGATTTCGCGTTGCGCAGCTACTGGACGAGGCCGAACGCAGCAGGTGGAGTAACGGATCCGAATCTGTATTTGATTCAGGCCAATGCAGGGCGTGGTCCGACTCCAGCCGAACTGTCGGGCTCTTCACCTGCTAATTACGGCTGGCTCTATGGTGGGACGTATTACCTAGGGGTGAAGGTGACGGGGACGACGGTGGCGAGCTACACGGTGGCAAGTCGCGGCATCGGAACGGAAACGACGAGCTACCCGATCAAGGTAGCGGGAGACCTCGCGCTGACGAACGGGACGGCGAGTATCACGGGCTTGGCGCCGCGTGAGATGGCGCTCTACCGGTTAACCGTGCCTGCCGGCACGCCGTCCTGGGGATTGAAGCTGGCCGTCTCTGGCACAAGTGAAGCCTCGCTCATACTCGGAAGCGATGGGCGCATGCCCAGTTTTTCTGCTCCAACAAACACTCCAGGAGGTAACTACGCTGCATGGTTTCCTGTGTGGCATGGGGCGAGCAAGCCGGGCAATGAATTGATTTTTGCAGCGCAGCGGTCGCCTACAGATACAACGACAATCGCTGGAGTTCACTATGTTGCAGTGATCAGTGAGGGTAATTCGCCGGCCAGTGTGAATGCCGTCGGCACGGGCACGATCTCGGCGACGCTGACGAGTGTGAGTCCGCTCCCGGCGCAGGATTTGGGCACAGCGGTGGCGAC
>CANGHW010000019.1 GCA_947453695.1 Opitutia bacterium | reverse complement strand
GTCTCGCTCCGGGACCCCTCAGGACTACCCTTGCGTCGCGGCGAGGATTTCCTGATTTCCGCCCCGTTTGCCCTCTTGGGCCTCGCGCCACATTCACGCGTCAAATCAACGGATACTGTATTCGCCAGCTACGCTTTCTACAGGCAACGCATCGACCTTGTGGCGGTCGACGCTAGCGGAATCCCGTTGCTCGTGCCAGGCACACCCCACATCGCGACTCCTTCGATACCCACACTACCAGCGGATAGCGCCGCGATCGCCACTGTGTACCGTCCGTTCGGCGCGCGGTCGCTGGACGCGGCCCACGTGTTCCCAATCATCTCCACGGCGCGCGAGGCCGTGACCGCGACGACGCGAGGCCGTGTGCCGAAAACCCTGGCAAAGCTGCGCCGGGGCGATCCGGTCACCGTAGTCTGCTGGGGTGACTCGATCACTGTGGGTGCAGACGTCGCGCAGGGCGACGCATGGGCCAATCGTTTCCGCACCGCTCTCTTATCCCGGTTTCCGAAAGCCGCGCTCACCTTTCGAAACCACAGTATCGGCGGCAGCAAGAGCGTCCAATGGCTCAATAACGGCGAGTTCGGGGACCTACCAAAGAAAGACCCGGAGAAGTGCCGCTTCGAACACGTGGTCTCCGGGAATCCCGACCTAATCGTGATGGAGTTCCTTAACGACATTGTTTTCTCGGAAGACGTGCTCGAGCGAACTTACAAGGCAATCCATGATGCCTTCACAGCCCGTGGCATCGAGTGGATCATCGTCACACCCAGTCAAAAGATCCCTTCGAACTCCAACCTCGCAGAGATGAAGGCCACCGAAGTGCGACCTCTCGATTCCTTCCTTCGTCGGTTCGCAGATCTTCATGGCCACGCCCTCGCGGACACCGCCGCCCGCTGGAGCCACTTGCACCGCGAAGGCATCCCGTACTTCGCTCTATTCGCGAACGCGTACAACCACCCGAACGCCTTCGGCCACGGACTTTTCGTGGAAGAAATCCTAACCTGCCTTGAAGGTTAGTGCACCTGATGGCATTTTTCCTGACTAAATTCCGCGCGACTCCGTGATATTAGCACGCCTTTGGTTCGCGTTGAAATCGCGTCTCCTCCGCCAGTTTCCTAAAGAACCGTAAATCGGTCAGTTGCACTCCTACCCCAGCAGGCGAGTGGTTGGGTAACGCGAAATCCTGGGCAAAAAATTAAAGCCATGGTTTCTGGGGTTTGACAAACGGGCCAAGAATAGGACATATTGTCCTCGCTGTGAGGTTGATTAAACGAAGCACCCTGAGCCACTACGCCTCCCGGTTCCCCAAGGCCGATCGTGCGCTGAACGACTGGGCCCGACTGGTGCTTTCCGGCACGTGGCAGAATCTCGTCCAAACCCGCCGCATGTTTCCCCACGCCGACCAAGTTAAAGTGAAGAGCGGGAAGGTCGTCACCATCTTCAATGTGTGCGGCAACGACTTCCGCCTCATCACCGCCATCCACTACGACCGACGAAAGGTATTTGTCCTCAATTTTCTCACTCACGCCGAATACAGCCGCGACCATTGGAAGACCCGACTATGAAAACCACTAGTCAGACCTCAACTCCTTACGCGAAGATTCCCAAGAGCTACGCCGGCTTGATGGCCCTTCACTTGCTACGGCCCATTCGGGATCAGGTTGATGCGGATAATGCCGCTGAGATGATTGGCCTGCTCGCCGGGCACACGCTCAACGCCGAGCAGGCCGATTACCTCGACCTCCTGAGTGATCTTTATGAAAAATGGGAGAGCACGCAGTTTCCCCTGAGCCGGGCAACGGGGGCGGAACTGCTGCGTCTCGTGCTCGCGGAACGCAACGAAGGGGCTACGAACCTCGCGAAACTTCTCGGGATTGATGCATCTCTCGCCTATCGGCTCCTGCGTGGTGAACGGCAATTGACCGCCACCCAGATTCGAAAAGTCGCAAACACCTACGGTATGGATCCGGTAGCACTTCTGCCCTGAGCGGCGCGGGGGCCTGAGGTGGTTATTGCGCCACTTTGGTTCGCATTAAAACCCGCCTCCACCGCCAGTTCTTCTATACGAGTGGTCAACCCGCGGCGTCGTTCCGCTCCCAACGCGATTAGTTCGCCGACGTAGTTCCGGGGCTCAAAAATCCAGCCCCACCAGCAACTTCAAGCGCGTGAAATCCTGCGCCGTGCCGTCGGGATTGTTGCGCCGGATCTCGTGGCGCAGCGAGGTGCTGAGCGTCTCCGTCAGCTTCTTGTTGAGCTCGACGCGGTTTTCCCACCCGTCGTCCTGGCTCGGCACCGGATACCATACGCCGCGCTGCGCCAGCGACATCCGCCACGGCAGCGTCCACTCCACTTCTTCAAACGCCGACTGCACGCCGCGCGAATTGTGCTGCGAAAACTCCTGCGCGTTCCACAGGTCGAAAAGATTCTGCGAAATGCCCGTGCGCAGCTTGCGGCCCGGTGTGTTTAGCACCGTGAAGCCGGTGCCGATCTCCTGCTGGAGTAGCAAGTAGTCCGCCGGCAGCCCTGCCTTCCGATTGGCGCGGTTCCATTCGAGGCTCGGGCGATACTGGGCAAACTGCCGCCCGGTAAAATCGTGCCGCCACAACCCCGTCGCCTTCACCACGTCCGTCGTCGCGATCGAGTCGGTTTCGCTATATTCAAAGCGACCATTGAGCTGCACTTCGTCGCGCTCCCACTTGCGCCGCAAGGTCGCGTCGACCGACGAATTTTTCCGGTCCGTGCTATCCGCCACGGTCTCGGTCGAGAGCGCCAGCCGCCCGTGCCACGGCCCGAAGAAATTGCGCACCTGCGCCGTCAACACCCACGGCGAGAAACGTTCCCACAGGGTCATCCGCTCCTCTTCGTCACGCTCCGCCGCGGTCTTGCCCCCCGGCACGGCCCCCGCCGGCTTGGCGCTCGCACCTGCCACTGCCGTCCCGCCCGCCGCCGCCGGAGTAGGCGCCGGGGTGGTCGCCTTCGGTTTCTCCGCCAAAATCACGACCGCATCAGCCGCCGGGACCCGGAGTTCCCCAAAACGATCCGACTTAAAAACAATCACCCCACCCTCGCGGCTTACGAGCCTGCCCTGCACCCGATCACCATCTTTGTAGACGAGTGCATCGTGGGTCCCAGCTACGGCCTCGGCCGCGCCACTCCGCGCCATCCACATGGCCGTCACCGCCAACACCAAGCCCAGCCACTGCCACCGAAGTTTTCCCAAAATCATGGGCGTATCGACGCCTCAGGCGCATCCGTGTTTCAAAAATCTTTCGTCATCTTTGGTTTCGCTGTCTCCCCATTCGCCGCCCTCCTGCTCAGCGGTCCCCTTTTTCTACGGCACGCCACGCCTGCCCCCGGCTTGACCCGCCCCCGGCACGGCACGAGCTTCACGGCTGTTCCCATGTCCAGCGACGCCGCACCTCCTCTCTTGCCGCGCCCGTCCGTCTTCATCAGCTACGCCTCCGAAGACCGCACGGCCGCACGCACCTTGCGCGACGTCCTCTCTGCCACCGGCCTCGAGGTATGGTATGACGAAAACGAGTTGGGCGGGGGCGACGCCTGGGACCAAAAAATCCGCCGCCAAATCCGCGACTGCGACTACTTTATGCCGATGATCTCGGCCGCCACCGAGGCGCGCAAGGAGGGCTACTTCCGCCGCGAGTGGCGCCTCGCCGCCGAGCGCACGCTCGATATGGCCGACGACGTGATGTTCCTCCTCCCCGTCGTCATCGACGACACGAGTGAGTCCGGCGCGCGCGTCCCCGACAAATTTCTTGCCGTGCAATGGCTTCGCCTGCCGGGCGGCCAGTCCACCCCCGCGCTCGAGGCCCTCTGCCGCCGCCTCCTCGCCGGCGAACACTCGGCCCCGCCGCGCCCCACCCCTCCGGTCTATCGCCCGTCCCATCCCTCCGCCGCGCGCAAAGCCCCGGTCACGCCCCCGCCTCCGCCACCCGAGCCACCTTCGGTCGAGGAGTCCGCACACCATGCCCCGCCGCCGATGCCGCCGTTTCCGCACGTGCCCGATAAATTCGGTCACCTCGGTCATGGCCTGAAATTCCTCGCCGAAGTCCTCTGGTGGGCGCTCACCGCCGGCTGGATGCTCTTCAAGCGCGCGCCCAAGTGGCTCCGCATCGTGCTCACCGTCTGGTTCGTGCTGTTGCTCTTCTCGCGTTGCGGCAAAGACACCGCCGAGATCGACACGGACAAAAAGCCCGCCCGCGAACGGAAAGCGGCGCTCATCACCCCCAAGGGGGAAAAATTCATCCGCGCCGCCGCCGAACAGGCCAAAGCTGATCCCAACCTCACGCCCGCCGAGGCCGCCAAGCTCGGCAAGGAATTCGTCCGCGGCCTGGCCGCGGGCCTCGGTCATCCCGGCGCCGGCAAACCGCTCGCCGTCGTCCCGTTTGCTCTCGGCCTCACCGATGCCGCCGCCACGAAATTTGCCGACACCGTCTTCACCGCCGCCTTCGGCCGCCTGAGTGTGGCCCGACCCGGCGATGTTACGCTCGCGCCTGAGGCGCCCGCTGCCCTCACCGACGCCGCGCTGGTCGCCCAAGGTCAAAAACTCGACGCCGACTTCATCCTCGCCGCGCAACTCTCCCCGGACGCGCCGCCTGCCCTCGCCGTCCTTCTCCTGCGCACCGAAAACGGCGTCGTCGCGTGGTCGGCCACGTTCCCCCTCGACGATGCGAGCGCACCCGCCGTCGCCGAAAAAATCTCCGCCGCCGTCCTCGCCGCGCTGCCCGCGGCCAAGTAGGACTCGCCTAGGGCGTGTCTTCAAAATAGATCGGGCCGGCGTGGGAGGGAAACCGGGCTCGGCCAAGGCGGCCGAGGTGGAGGTGGACCAGCGGTCCATGCCACCGAGGACAACGCCGGCCCAGCGTGGTTGCCCTCCCACCCGCAGGGTTCGACGGCTTGATCTAATTTGCAGACAGGCCCTAGTAATCGTCACCGCGCCACCACCGGTGGTGATCCGCCGGAGTTTTCTCCGCCGGAAAATCCGCCGCCGAGCGGATGCCCATGCCATACCGGTAGACCAGCAGGCCACCGTAGTGCCCCGTCTCGATCACGCACCACGTCGACCCCAACGACCCCACCGCCGTGACGATGGCGATCCCGCGTGCGACCTTCGGCCACCGCTGCACCCCCACCACTGCGATCGCCAGCACCGCGACCACCCCCGCCGCGACTTGTGTGCGCTCTGCCCACTCCTCGTGCGCCTCCCGCACGCCCTTGCTGCCCCAGGGCTTCTTCACGCTTTCGGCTTCCTCTTCGCCCGTTTGTCCCGCCGCCACGGCGCCGAGCGCCCCTAGAATAAAACACGCCGCCGCGATTCGCGGCCACATCCCCGTGGGCCGAAACACCATCACCCAAGCCGCCGCCGCACCCAGCAGCAGGATCACGATCGGAAAATGCACCACAGCCGGGTGCAGCGGGGTCGGCAGTGTAAACACGGTCAGCATCGGAGGGCGCGTGACTCAGAGAATACTCACGTATTTCGCCGTCGGATTTTTGCACGTCGGGCACTTGCCCTTCGCCGGAGTGCCTTCGGTCGTGGTGCCGCAACTTGGACACACGAAATAGGCGACCGACGGATTCTTTCCCAGCTGACTCAGCGCCGCGGTAAACAGCGCGGCGTGCTGCTTCTCGACTGCCATCGCAAAACCAAACGACCGCACCGCCTCGTGCGCCTTTTCCTGCTCGGCGAGTTTGAGATAGCCGGGATACATCGTGTCGCGCTCGTAGCTCTCGCCCTCCACCACTTGCTTGAGATTCGTCCGCGTCGTGCCGGGCGCCACCGCCTCGAGCGCGCCGTTCTCCACTTTGCCGCCGAGATTTCGGATCGCGCCCATGTGCGTGTATTCGTGCGTCGCCTCGGCAACGGACGCGGCGCGAAACAACTTCGCCACCTGGACATAGCCCTCGGCATCGGCCGTGCGCGCGAAGACCAAATAGCGGTGCTGCGCGTTGGCTTCGCCCAGATGAGCCGCATTGAGATTCGCCAGCGTCTCTTTCGAACCGGGCTGCGCCCCCGCACTCACGGCCAACATCAATCCGGCCGCCACGTTTACAAAATATCGGAATTTCATCGCGCCACTATAGGCGCCCTCGCCGACCCAACTATGGGGTCATGCCCTACCCGGCGTCGCCCACTCTACCCCAAGCAACGCTCCAGCCCCGCACGCATCGCCGCCTCATCGAGTCCGACACCGATAAACACCAACTCCACGCGCCGATCCCCGTGCGGCTCGGCCCATCGCTCACGCGCACTGGCTGGCACCGCCGCTGCGGTGATCACGCCCGCCTCCACCAGCGCCGCCGACCACGGTCCGACAAACTCGTGCCGCACCAAGCCACCCGCGACCGACAAAAAGCCGATGTCCGCCGCCTGCTCGGCGAGCCAGAAAAACCCCTTTGCCCGCAATACTCCCGCGGGCAACTCCGTCGCGAGCCACGCGATAAACTTCTCCCGCACCAGCGACCGCCGCGCCGCAAACACGAAGCTCGCGATCCCATACTCGTCCTCGTGCTTCGCTGCGCCCGGCCCCGCTGCGCCCGGTTTCCACACACCCACTCCCGCTCCACTCCCCGCTCCACCCTTCGCGCCGCGCGCCGCCGCGTCGTTGAGCACGCGCATCCACCGCGCCGCCCCCAGCGTCGCTGTCGCGTCAAACCGCACGCGCCCCAGCAAGAACTCGCTCGCCACCTGCCCGCGTTCGGCCCGCACAAGTTCCGCCCGCGGATTCAGTCCGCGCAAAATCCCTTCCACCCGCGCCAGCTCCGCATCGCTCACCAGATCGCATTTATTCACGACCACCACGTCCGCGCACTCCACCTGATCGATCATCAACTCGACCACCGGCTTCTTCCCGCTTCCACGCGGCTCATTTTCGCCCTCGTTTCGACCCTCCGCCTTGCGCCCGATTTCCGCCAAGAATCCCCGCGCATCCACCACCGTCACCAGCGCGCTCAACGCCGCGAAATCACTCAGGCTCCGCCAAAACTCGTTCTTCCGCACAAACAGATCCGCCACCCCGCGCGGCTCCGCCACCCCGGTCGTTTCCACGATCACCTGATCGTATTTCTCGCCCGCGCACAGCTCCGCGATCGTCTCCGCCAGATCGTCGCGCACCGAGCAGCACACGCACCCGTTGCCCAACTCCACCACGCGTGCCGCCCCCGCGCCTTGCACGAGTTGCGCATCGACATTGATCGCCGCCACATCGTTCACCACCGCCGCCCAGCGCCGCCCTTCGGCCTGCCCGAGCAGATGACGCAACAGCGTCGTCTTCCCCGCGCCCAGAAAACCACTGAGCACCGTGACCGGTGGCAACGAACGTGGGCTGGGCGTGATCGACATCGCGCCACCTCAATGAATTGGCCGCACCGCGTCCAGCATGCCGCGCTAATACCATCGGAGCCGTTACGAAATCCCACTTGCCGCCGCCCGCCTCCTTCGCGCACTTTCCGCCGACACGTCCCACCCGTGCGGAAAAAACTCTCCATCGCCTGCCTCCTCTTCGCCTGGCTCTGCGCCAATGGCGCGCTGCTGGACGCCGTGCAGGTCTTCGCTTGGGGCAAGATGTTTTCCGACAATACCCGCACCATGGATGTGGCCGCCGCCTTGCGTGCGACCTTCGATCCTGCCAAGGCCTGCGAACTCTGCGTGAGCGTCGCCACCGCCAAGGACACCGCGGCCCGCGAGCTCCCCGCCACGGTCGAGCGCGCCTCCGCCGAGAAACTCCTCCTCGCGCTCCACTCTCCCGCGCGCCCCGTTTTCCTGCTCCCCTCCGCCGACTGGCCCGCGACGCTTGCGCGCGTCGCACCGTCGCGCACCGAGGCCGTGCCCGTCCCGCCCCCACGGGCCTGAGTGGCACGGGCTTTCCAGCCCGTGACCCCACCGCGTCCGTCCTCGTGACACGGGTCTCCCGACCCGTGATTCCCCTCGGCCCGCGCCTCCCCCCACCGTTCGCCCACCGTCGCGGCGAACCTACACCACGTCCGCGCGTCCGCGTGCCCGCCGCCGTGTCCTACTTACCACCCACGCGTCTCACACCATGTCTCCCTCTCTCCGTCTCTCTGTCTCTCTGTCCCTCCTTCTCTCCGTCGCCGTCTCCGCGCTCTCGGCCCAGACGCCCGCGCCCGCCCCCGCCCCGGTGGAAAAACTCTCTCCGCTCGTCATCCGCGAAGCTCCGTCCGTCGCCGAGAAATTCCTGCTCCCGCAGGTCACCGAGAGCGTCACCGCCACCCGCATCGAGGAGACGATCAACATCGTCGATCCCGAGGACGCCGTGAAATACCTCCCGAGCGTCTTCCTCCGCAAACGCAACTACGGCGACACCCAAGCCATCATGGCCACGCGCGTCTGGGGCGTGAGTTCCAGCGCGCGCAGTCTCGTCTACGCCGACGGCGTGCTCCTCACCGCGCTCATCGCCAACAACAACAACATCGGCGGCCCGCGCTGGGGCCTCGTCTCCCCCGCCGAGATCGAGCGGGTCGACATGATGTATGGCCCCTACGCCGCCTCCTACGCCGGCAACTCCATGGGCGCCGTCATGGAGATCACCACCCGCCTCCCGGAAAAGTTCGAGGCTTCGCTGCAGCAGACCTTCGCGTTCCAAAATTTTTCCCAATACGACACCCAGGACACCTACCGCACCTCCCAGACCGCCGCCACCGTCGGCCACCGCCTCGGCCAGTTCTCCTTCTGGGTCAGCGCCAACTACCAGGACAGCTATTCCCAACCGCTTTCCTACGTCACCAACGCCACCTTCCCTACTGGCACCACCGGTGGCTATGCCGCCACCAGCCGCCTCGGCGCCCCCGCCCAGGTTGTCGGCGCCTCGGGGCTCCTCCACACGCGCATGACCAATGCGAAACTCAAACTCGCCTACGATCTCACCACCACCCTCCGCGCCGCCTACACCATCGGTGCCTGGCGCAACGACGCCGACGCCACCGCCGAGACCTACCTCCGCAACACCGCCGGCCAGCCCACGTTCGCCGGCCTCGCCGGTTTCGCCTCCGGCACCTACGACCTCCTCCAGGAGCACTCCGCGCACAGTCTGTCGCTCCGCTCCGATACGCGCGGCGCCTTCGACTTCGAGGCCATCGCCACGCTCTACCGCATGGACCGCGATCGCCAGCTCACGCCCACCACGGCCTCCGCCACCACCGCCGCCACGCCCACCGTCGGCGCCGCCGGTCGCGTCGCCGTCCTCGGCGGCACCGGCTGGTCCACCCTCGACCTCAAGGGCACTTGGCGGCCCGGCAAATCATCCGCGACCACCGCCGCCGGCGCGCACACCGTCACCTTCGGCGCGCAGGATCAGCGCGCCAAACTCTACAACCCCACCTTCAACACCGCCGATTGGCGCAACGCCGATTCCCCCTACACCGCCATCGCCACCGAAGGCAGCGGCAAGACCCGCACTCAGGCCCTCTGGCTGCAGGATGTCATCACGTTCACCCCGACGCTGAAGCTCACCGCCGGCGCCCGCTACGAAGAGTTCCGCGCCTCTGACGGCCTCAACGTCAATGGCCCCACCACCGTCCGCCAACCCACCGTCCGCGACCACGGCCTCTCCCCGAAAGCCGTCCTCGCCTACACCCCATCCGCCGACTGGCTCGTCACCGCTTCCGTCGGCCAAGCCTACCGCTTCGCCACCGCCGCCGAGCTCTACCAACTCGTCTCCACCGGGACCACGTTCACCTCGCCCAATCCCAACCTGAAGCCCGACGACGTCCTCGCCACCGAGCTCAAGCTCCAGCGCAACCTCCCCGCCGGCCGCATCCGCCTCTCGTTGTTCCAGGACGACATCCACGACGCCATCATCGCGCAGTTCAACCCGCTCCTCCCCGGCTCCACGCAACTCTTCTCCTTCCTCTCCAACGTCGACCACGTCCGCGCCCGCGGCGCCGAACTCGTCCTCGAACAAAACAACGTCGGGATCCGCGGCCTCGAGTTCACCGGCAGCCTCACCTACCTCGACGCCCAGACCCTCGCCCTCTCCGGCCGCGCCAGCGCCACCGCGCCCGCCTACGCCGCCATCGGCAAGAAGCTCCCCAACATCCCCGACTGGCGCGCCTCCTTCGTCCTCACCTACCGCCCCGACCAACGCTGGGCTTTCAGCATCGCCGGCCGCTACAGCGACAAACTCTGGACCACCCTCGACAACACGGACGTCAACCCGAACACGTGGCAGGGCTTCGCCGCCTGGTTCGTCGCCGACTTCCACGCCAATCTCCGCCTTAACCGCCAGTGGAACGCCGGCCTCGGCGTGGATAATGTCCTCAACCGAAAATACTTCATCTTCCACCCGTTCCCCAACCGCACCACGGTCCTGAACGTGAAGTATATTTTCTAAACCCGCCTCCCCGTGTCCCGCCTCGTGAGAGGCGGGACCGTCGCGGCTATCGCCCCCGGCCTCCTTCCCCGCCCACTCTCGCCCATGCGCCGCAAACTCGCCCTCGTCCTCACGCTGACCGCGTGGCTCCTCGCCACCGGCAGCCAGTGGGATGTCGTGCAGACCTTCGCGTGGGCGCGCATGTTCACCGAAAACTACCGAACGCTTCCCCTCCGGATCGCCCTCGACCGCACCTTCAGTCCCGAGGGCCGCTGCGGCGTCTGCGTCGTCGTGACGCACGCCAAGCAAGCGCAGTCCGATTCGCCCGACACGCCCGGCGATATTCCGTCCGGAAAATTCTCCGGCAAACTCGTCCTCGCGCACGAGCCCGAGTCCACCTCGCTCGTCGCCCTCGTCCCTTCGTCTGTCCGCTGGTCGCGTAGCGACCACACTCCCGCCAGCGTCGAGCGCGCCGCCCCGCCGCTACCACCCCCGCGCGCCTAAGCGGCACGGGCTTTCCAGCCCGTGACCCCACCGCGTCCGCCCTAGTGGCCCGGGTCTCCCGACCCGCGATCCCCTTCGTGGCCCGCGCCTCCACCCACTCGTTCGCCCCTGCGCGAACTTCCCACGCCCGCGCGTCCGCGTGCCCGCCGGCGTGAACCCAGCTCCACCCACGCGTTTTTCTCACATGTCTCTCCGTCTCTCCTTCTCTCTCTCCCGTCCACTCCGCGTCTACACGACTGCGGCTCTCCTCCTCTCCGTCTCCGCGAGCGCCCTTCACGCGCAAGCGACTAAATCCGCTCCCGCCGCTCCGGCCTCGGCCACCAAAGATGAGCCCGTCCAGCTCGATAAATTTGCCGTCGCTGCCGAGAAGGAAAACAACTTCTCCCTCCCGCTCGACGCCATCTCCACCTCCGGCTCTCGCCTCGGTCTCACCAGCCGCGATCTTCCTGCCAGCGTTTCCATCATCACCCAGGAGATGATGCAGCTCCGCGGCCTCCGCACCGCCGTCGAGGCCGTCGAAGCCGCCGTCGGCATGACCGGCGGCACCAGCTTCGGCTCCATCCCCACCTACTCCACCCGCGGCTTCGGCGGCAACAACGTCACCGTCATGCGCGACGGCATCCGCCAAAACACCGCCTCCCAGTCCTCGCGCACCGTCGACTCCTTCATCCTCGACCGCATCGAAGTCCTCAAAGGCCCCGACGGCCTCATGTTCGGCGAGGGCGCCATCGGCGGCGCCGTAAACTACATCTCGAAATCCCCTTCGTCCGAGTTTCGCGACGATGCCCTCGCCAGCTACGGCGCCTGGGGCAGCTACCGCGTCGGCCTCGGCGTCGGCGGCCCGCTCGGCAAGTCCGGCGTCAGCTACCGCGCCGATTACTCGCATAACCAAACCTACGCCTACCAGGAGCGAAACTCTCAGCGCTACGACGCAGTTTCCCTCTCCCTCGCGTGGCGCGCCACCGATAAACTCACGCTCACGTGGTTCGGCACCTTCCTCGACGATTGGAACGAGAGTTACTACGGCAACCCCGTCATCTACGACGCCGTCGTCAACTCCACCGTCGCCAACGCCCAGCCCGAGGTCCGGCTCTTCGCCAACGCCACCGACCGCCTGGTCAACCCCCGCGTCGATCCCGCCGCCCGCCGCACGAACTACAACTTCTTCGACAACTACGCGACGACCGAGAACGTCTTCAACCGCGTCCGCGCCGATCTCCGCCTCTCACCCGAGCTCGAGCTCCGGAATGAGTCCTACGTCGCCAACCAGCTCCTCAAGTGGAAGAACACCGAGAGCAACACTTGGAATCCCGTCGCGAAGAATATCACCCGCGGCGGCCTCACCCTCATCTACCGCGACGACCTGCTCATCGGCGACCGCCTCGATCTCACATTGAAGAAACGGGTCGCGGGCCACGCCAACCGCCTCGTCGTCGGCGCCGTCTTCGAGCACAACGACCAGATCCGCGGCGGCGCCGCCGGCAACCAGGTTACCGCCATTCCCGCCGTCACGATCCTGAATCCGAATGTCGGCTACGGCCCCGCCTCGCGCTTCCAGAAGACGTCCCGCATCGGCGTCGAGACGCACGCGTTCCACCTGCAGGATGTCTTCGACGTCACGTCGAATTTCCGCGCCGTCGTCGGCCTGCGCTACGACCACATCTCGCTCCAGCGCGACACGCTCGCCAACAACACCACCACGCCCGCCACGCCGTTCTCCACCTTCAAGAAGGGCTACCGCACCACCACCGGCCGCATCGGCGGCGTGTTCATCTTCACCAAGGAAATCAACGCCTACGCCTCCTTCAGTCGCGCCGCCGAGCCCGTCACGCAGCTCGTCTCGCTCACCGCCACCAGCGCCGACTTCTCCCTCCAGAAAGGCCAGCAATACGAGGCCGGCCTCAAGGGCACGTTCCTCCGCGGCAAACTCGACGCCACCGTCGCCGTCTTCGATCTCCTCAAAAAAGATCTCCTCACGAGCACGACTGATCCCGTCACCGGCATCCGCACGAATCAGCAAATCGGCGCGCAAAAATCGAAAGGCATCGAAGCCGCCCTCGCCGTTTCCCCCGGCGACGGCTGGCGCGTCGAACTCAACGGCGCCTACACCGATTCCACCTTCGCCGACTTCAACGAAAACCTCGGCACCGGCATCATCTCCCGCGCAGGCAAACGCCCGAGCAATGTCCCTGAGTGGGTCGCGAATTTCTTCGTCGCGAAACGCTTCGCCTCCGGCTTCGCCCTCAGCGGCGGCCCGCGCTACGTGAGCGACCGCTTTGGCAACACCAACAACTCCGTCGTCGCCGATGGCTATGTCGTTCTCGACGCGTCCGCGAGCTACACCTACCGCCGCACGACGTTCACCTTGCGAGGTCGCAATCTCCTCGACGAGACCTACGAGACCGTCGCCGGCACCACCATGCGCCGCCTCTCCGACCCCCGCACCGCCGAACTCAGCATCCGCACTTCCTTCTGATCCCCGTAGGGCGGACTTCAGTCCGCCCTTTCCCCTTGTAGCCCGCCTCGTGAGAGGCGGGATTCTCCGTAGCCTCCACCCGAGCAATCCCTAGTCACTCCATCATCTCCCATGAACGTCGCCCCACTCCTCCGTCTCTCCGTCCCCCTCTCCCTCCTTCTCCTCACCGCCTCCTGCACGCGCACCGAGACCGCCACCTCTTCCGCTCCCTCATCTCCCAACTCCGCTACCCCATCTTCCGGCGCCAGCTCCGCCACCGCTACCCATCCCATCCGCGGTGAAATCGTCGGCCTCGATCTCCCGCGCAAAGTCCTCCTCATCCACCACGAGGAAATCCCCGGCTACATGCCCGCGATGACGATGGAGTTTTCCGTCGCCGGCCTCGACCTCGCCACCGTCCGCGAGGGCCAGCGCCTCACCGCCACCATGGGCGCACCCGTCGACGGCATTTTTCCGCTTACCGATTTCAAGCTCCTCCATTCCCCCGCCGACCAGGCCGTCGCGGCCGCCGCCCTCGCCCTCCGCCAGGAAACCTTCACTCGCGGCAAGAACGCCTACCGCGAGGTCGGCGAGGCCGTCCCGTCGTTCACGCTCTACAATCAGGACGGCCGCGCCGTCTCCTTCGACACGTTCCGCGGCAAGCGCGTCGTCCTCAACTTCATCTTCACCCGTTGCCCCGTCGCGACCATGTGCCCCGCCTCCACCGCTAAGATGATGTCCCTCCAAGCCGCCGCCAAGAAGCGCGGCATCACCAACCTCGAACTCGTCTCCATCTCCTTCGACTCCGCCTACGACACCCCGCCCATCCTGAAGAAATACGCCGCCGAGCGCGGCATCGACACCACCAACTTCTCCTTCCTCACCGGACCCGAAAACGCCATCCGCGATCTCCTCGCCCAGTTCGGCATCATCGCCGAGCCCGGCGAAAACGTCTTCAAGCACACCCTCGCCACGCTGCTCATCGGCGCCGACGGCAAGATCCTCCACCGCGAAGACGGCTCCGCCTGGTCCCCCGACGACATCCTCAAATTCTTCTAAACGTCTCCACCCGCCCCATGAAACTCGTCCTCTGCCTCCTTTTGCCGGCCCTCGCCTTTGGTGCCTCGATCGAAAATCCGAAATCCAAGATCGAAAATCTTCCTTCCCCCGCCCCCGCAGCTTCCCAGTGCTCCAACCTCACTGCGGCCCCCGACGGCACGCTGCACCTCACCTACTACGGCCCCGCCACTGCCTCCGCGTCCGGCGTTGAGCCCGCCGCCCGCACGCTCTGGCATGCCTCCCTCTCCCCTGGCGCCACCGCCTTCTCCTCGCCGCACGCGATCATCACGACCCCGCTCCTCATGGAAAACTGGGCCGATTTCGCGTCCCTCGCCGTCGGCACCGACGGCGCCCTCACCGCCCAGTGGTTTCAGAACAACGATTCTGGCGGCCAGCACAGTTACTCCGGCTGGTTCTCCCGCTCCGACGACGGCGGCCTCACGTGGCGCACGCCCGCTCCCCTCGGCAAAGAATTCGTCGCCCTCGCCCCGCTCAGCTCGGGCCGCACCCTCGCCGTCTGGCTCGCGAGCACCCGCCAGCACGACCCCTCCGCCGCTCCCCGCCCCAAACGCGATCCCAACGCCCCCCGCCCCCCGCGAGATCCGAATGCTCCCTACGCCCCGGCCATGAAACTCATGGCCCGCCTCCTCGCGCCCGATGGCACTTCCCTCGGCGACTGGACCGTCGATCCCGATGTTTGCACCTGTTGCCAAAACACCGTCGCCGTCCTCCCCGGCGACCGCGTCTTCGCCGCCTACCGCGGCCATACCGCCGACGAAATCCGCGACAACAAGTTCTCCCTCTTCGATCTCAAATCCGGCACTTGGACCGCTCCCGCCACGCTCCGCGACGACGGCTGGAAAATCCCAGCCTGCCCCGTCAACGGCCCCGCCGCCGATACCCGCGGCCCCGCCCTCGCCGTCGCCTGGTTCACCGCCGCCAACGGCACGCCCCGCGTCCAATCCGCCTACTCCGCCAACTCCGCCCGCACCTTCACCGCCCCGGTTGTCATCGACCTCGGCCGCCCCATGGGTCGCCTCGAGACCGTCATGCTCGGCGACCAATCCGCCCTCATCTTTTGGATGGAACTGGGCACCGCCGAAAACGCCGCCGGCATTTACACCCGCCGCCTCTGGCCCGACAGCACCCTCTCCGCCCCGCAGCTCGTCGCCGCCAGCTCGTCGGCCCGCTCCAGCGGTTTCCCCCGCGCCGCCCTCCGCCCCAGCGGCCAAGTCGTGCTCTCCTACACCCAAACCGGCGAAACCTCCCAAGTCGGACTCCTTTCCCTCGACCCCGCGACCCTCACACGTCCCACCTCCCGTGCCCTCACCACCACCTCCAAGACACTCAACTCACAGCTCTCAACGCTCAACTCCTCCCCCACCGCCCTCGAATTCTGTATCGCTCCCACTCTGGCCAGCCACTAGCCCTCCTTTCCTCGCTCCTCCCCCGTCGGCCACCCTGACCCTTTTGTTTCTCCCATGCGTCACCTCCTCACTCTCGCCACACTCGCCCTCGCCCCAGTCGCGGCCTTCGCCGCCGAAAAAGCTCCCGCTCCCGCCGAAGCTCCCGCCGCTCCCAAGCGCCACCCGCTCCGGGGCGTCATCACGTCTGTCCTCGCCGACAAATCCGCGTTCATGGTGAAACACGAAGAAATCCCCGGCGTGATGCGCGCCATGACGATGATGTTCAAAGTCGACGAACCCACCCTCAAGATCTTCAAGGCCGGCGACGCCATCACCGGCCTCATGTCCCGCCAACCCACCGGCTGGGTCCTCGAAGAAGTGAAGCCCGCCGCCCCCGCCGCGAAAAAGTAACTCCCGTCGCCCGTAGCCCGGAGCTTCAGCCCGGTCTCCGCGTGCCCCCTGTGCCCCCCGCGCTCCGTGTGGGGCAGGCTTTACGCCTGCCACTCCTATCACGAGCCCGATGCCGCCCGCCTTGCCTTCATCGAGCAGTCCAGCAACGTCCGCTTCATGCCCGCCGCTGATCCGTTCACGCTTCAGGAGCAACCGGCCTACACGCCCTCCGAGGAAACCCGGCGCTCCCTACGCGCCATGCGCCGCGCCTACGCCCGAGTCGTCCAGGAAAACAAAGCCTGGGGCCTCCCCGTGATCCAGTGGCGCGAGGGCCGCGGCGTCGTTGAAGTCCCCGCCGAGCAACTCGAACCCCTCGCCCGCCGCATCCTCGAAGTCGACGGCGACCCCCTCCCCGCTGAAGAAGAGCGCTCCCTCCTCTCGCATTTGAAAATCTGAGTTCCGAGCGGGGCCGAAGTTTCCAACCGCCTTCAGAATCTTGGCGCGGCAGGCCGCCACCGCGCATCGCCCTCCCCGCTACTCCCCCTCCGTCTCTCGTTCTCTCAATCATCCCGGATGCCCCGCCCCGCTCCCGCCCTCGAACCCCGCCTGCGCTTCCCCCACGCCGGCCCCGATGCCTTCGGTCCCGGCAAAGCCGAACTCCTCCGCCACATCGCCGCCACCGGCTCCATCCGCACCGCCGCCACCGAACTCGGCATGTCCTACAACCGCGCCTGGCAGCTCGTCACTGCGATGAACGCCCTCTTCCGCGATCCCCTCGTGACTGTCACCCGCGGCGGCGGCACCGGCGGCGGCGCCGCGCTCACCGCCCTCGGAGAAGAGGTCCTCACCCGCTACTCCCGCATGGAGGAGGCCGCCCGCACCGCCACCCGCACCGACTGGCTCGCCCTCACCCGCCTACTGCGCTGACCCGGCCCTCCGTCCACGGTGGGGCGGGCTTTACGCCTGCCATCCGTCTTCCTTGCCAACCGTTATATTTGACAAAGTATAACGCTCGGCTTGCTTCGCCGGCATGTCCGCCGCGTCGCCCCGCCTGCTCGCCGCCGCCGTTGCCGTCTTCGCTACCGCCGCCGCGGCCGCGGCCCCATCCCCTTCGCTCGAGGAACGCCTCCTCCGCCTCGAATCCGAGGTCGGCTCGCTCCGGCAGGAAAATCAGCAACTCCGCGCCGAGCTCGGCCTCGAGGGCCGTGCCGGCCAGACGATCGTGCGACCAGCGGGCCGCGCGCCCACCATCAGCGTCGGAGGTCTCGTGCAGGCCCAGGCCGATTTCGGCGACAAGGGCGACGCCCGGTTCGCCACGGGCAACGACCGCTTCTACCTCCGCCGCGCGCGCCTCAATGCCCAGGGCCGCTTCCTCGAGGAGTTCGACTTCCGCGTGGAGCTCGACCTCGCCGGCTCCCTTGCCGAGGCAACCGGCACCCGCGCGCAGCTCACCGACGGGTTCATCAACTGGAACCGCTATGAATTCGCCAACATCAAGGTCGGCCAATTCAAGACCCCGTTTGGCTACGAGCAGCTCTACGCCGACCCGCGCCTCTTCGTGGTGGAACGCTCCCTCGCCAACGACCGCCTAACCGCCGGCCGCCAACTCGGCGTCCAGCTCGGCGGCGATCTTTCCAATAAACAATTTTCCTACGCCCTCGGTCTCTTCAACGGCACCGGCGTCAACACCACCGCCAACGACAACGACCGTTTTCTTTGGGCCGGGCGCGTCTCCGCCACCGCGTGGCAGGGCCGGATCGGTGAGCAGGATGCCAAGTGGACGCTCGGGGCCAACGCCCTCACTGCTAGCGACAGCAATCTCCCTGCCCAGCCCGCCGAGTTCGGCTTCGACCTCGTGCCCGGCGGCGCGCGCGACAACGCCTTCGCCGGCCGCCGCCGCGCCGGGGGCCTCGACACCCAGCTCCACCTCGGACCGTTCGACCTTTGGTTCGAATACCTGCGCGCCCGGCTCCAACCCTCCTCGGCGATCCCGTCTCGCCGCTTCGACGCCGACGGTTGGTATGCGCAGGCCACCTGTTTCGTCGTCCCGCAAATCCTCCAAACGATCCTGAAATACGACACCTTCGACCCCAACCTTGCCCTCAGCCACAACCGCACCCGCACCCGCACCTGGACGCTCGGCGCCAACTGGCTGATCAAAGCCGATGACATTAAGCTCCAGTTCAACTATCTCCTCACCGATCTCGAGGGCGTGCCGGCCAAAAACAAAAAGCTGATCATGCGCCTCCAAACGATTTTCTGATTCCGCCTCCGACATGAAACTCCCGCGCCTCCTCCTCTTCGCCGTCTTCCTCGCGGGACTTTCGTTGCGCGCCGCGGATCTGCAGATCTACGCCGCCGCCAGCCTCTCCGATGCGCTGAAAGAAATCGCCCAAGCCTATGAACCCGCGAGCGGCGACAAACTGGTTTTCAACCTCGCGGCCTCCAGCGCGCTCGCGCTCCAGATCAAGAACGGCGCGCCCGCCGACGTCTTTTTCTCCGCCGACGAAGCGAAGATGAACGACCTCGCCAAGGCCGGCCTCCTCGCCGACGACACCCGTCGCAGTCTGCTCTCCAACACCCTCGTCATCGTCACCCACGCCGAGCGCGGCGCAGCCGTCACCCGGCCCGACGATCTCGTCCTCACCGCCGTGGGCCGCATCGCGCTCGCCGAACCGCAGACCGTGCCGGCTGGCATCTACGCGAAACAATGGCTCCAGAAAATCGGCCTGTGGAATAAGGTCATCGACAAGGTCGTCCCCACCGAAAACGTCCGCGCCTGCCTCGCCGCCGTCGAGGCCGGCAATGCCGACGCCGGCATCGTCTACAAGACCGATGCCCTCATCTCGAAGCGGGTGAAGATCGCCCTCGAAATTTCCGCCGCCGATCCCGCCGCTCCGAAAATTTCCTATCCACTCGCCGTGCTCAAAGACGCCAGGCACGCCACCGGAGCGCGCAAGTTCACCGCCTACTTGGCCAGCCCCGCCGCCCGCGACGTCTTTGTGAAATACGGCTTCTTGCCTGCGCCGTGATCGCCCCGCACCGTGCTGCGCATGTCCGCTGAAGCGTGGCAAATCACCTGGTTCACCGTCGGCGTCGCCGCGCTCAGCACGCTCGCGATCTTGCCGTTCGGCGTCGCGCTCGCGTGGCTCCTCGCGCGCCGTGACTGGCCGGGAAAATCCCTCGTCGAAACCTTCGTCGCGCTCCCGCTCGTCATCCCACCTGTCGCCACGGGACTCATTCTGCTCAAGCTCCTCGGCCGCCGCGGCCCGCTCGGCGCGTGGCTCGAATCCACCTTCGGCTGGGAAATCGTCTTCACGTGGCGCGGCGTGGTCGTCGCCACTGCCGTCATGTCCTTCCCTCTCCTCGTCCGCACCGCGCGCATCGCCTTCGAAGGCGTGAGCCCCCGGCTCGAACACGTCGCGCGCACGCTGGGCGCCGGGCCGTGGCGCGTCTTTGTCACGATCACGCTGCCGCTCGCCGCGCGCGGTCTCCTCGCTGGCGCCGTCCTCGCCTTCGCCCGCGCCCTCGGCGAATTCGGCGCGACGATTATGGTCGCCGGCTTTATCCCAGGCCAGACCGCCACGCTTTCCCTCTCGATCTATCACCTTGTCCAACTCGGCCGCGACGCCGAGGCCTTCTCGCTGCTCGGCGTCTCCGTCGCCATTGCCTTCGCCGCCGTCTGGTTGAGCGAATGGTTTCTCCGGAGGCGCCCGGCATGACGCTCACGCTCACCCAACTCCGCCTCCCGCTCGGCGCGTTTACGCTCGAGCTCGACGCAACGCTCCCCGGGCGCGTCACCGCGATCTTCGGCGCCTCTGGTGCCGGCAAGACTTCCCTGCTCGAACTCATCGCTGGTCTCCGCCGCCCCGCCGCCGGCGCCATCCGCCTCGCCGACACCACGCTCACCGACGTCGCCACCTTCACCTTCGTCCGACCCGAACACCGCGCCATCGGCTACGTCCCGCAGGAGGGCGCGCTCTTCCCCCATCTCTCCGTCCGCCAAAATCTCCTTTACGGTTTCGCCTCGGCTCGCACGCGCCCGGCCGACCTCACGCTGGCTCACGTCACGGCAGTCCTGGAGATCGACCCGCTGCTCGAGCGCGCGACCGCCACTCTCTCCGGCGGTGAGAAACAACGCGTCGCCCTCGGCCGCGCCCTCCTCGCTGCGCCGCGCCTGCTCCTCCTCGACGAACCGCTCGCCGGCCTCGACGCCCCGCTGCGCGCGCGTCTCCTCCCCTACCTTGCCCGCGTGCGCGACGAGTTCGTGATCCCCATGCTCTACGTCACGCACTCGCCCGACGAGGTCATGGCGCTCTGCGACGATGTTCTTGTCCTCACCGCCGGCCGCATCACCGCCCGCGACCGCCCCGCCGAACTTTTCCAGCCTTCCCCGCAACCGCGCTACGAACTCCGGCCGCCGTCCGTCTAAGAAACGTCCGCCTCATCCGTCGTCTCGGCGTGCATACTCCTTCTCCACACTCCGGACCTGTGGCCGCCCTCACCCCCCGCCCGCTCTCCCCGGGTTTCCGTTTCGCTCTCGCCCTGCTGCGCGCCCTGCGCTCCACCGCCATCATCGCCACGGTCGCGCTGCTCGTTTTAGCCCTGCGCGAGGGCGACTTCCGCTGGTCACTGATCTCCCGCGTCGCCACCACTTACCGCCCGGTCTTCGGCTTCGTTTTCCTCGCCTTATTGCTCTGGGAGCTCCGTCCGCGCCCGCCGGCCGCGCCCCCCACGTCAGCCGACTGAACGCGGTCTTTCTTTTTCCCCGGCGCCGCCCACACTCGGCGCCATGCCGCTTTCCCGCCTCTTCGCGTCCACCTTCGGCGCTCTTCTGCTCCTCGCCTCGATCGTCACCGCCGCCGCCGCCCCGACCCGGCTCGTCGACCAGGCCCCGGTAAAGATCACCACTGTCGCCCCCGGCCTTGTGCTGGTCGATTTTGGCCAGGTCGCATTCGGCAACATCCGCCTTCTCCCCGGCGCCGACGCGACCGGCCCGATCACCGTCCATTTCGGCGAAGCCCTCACCGACGGCCGCATCAACCGCAAGCCCCCCGGCACCGTCCGCTACGCCACCACCACTCCCACCCTAGTCGGCGGGCAACCCCTCATCGCCGCCCCCGCCGCCGACAAGCGCAACACCACCGCGCCCGCCGTGCTCACGCCCGCTGAGTGGGGCGTCGTGCTCCCGTTTCGCTGGGTCGAGATCGAGGGTTGGTCCGGCGAACTCCGCGCCGACCAGATCCAGCGCCGCGCCGCCTTCGCCAGCACGTGGAATGACCACGCCGCCAGCTTCCGCTCGTCCGAGCCGCTCTTCGACCGCATCTGGGAACTCTCCCGCTACTCCATCAAGGCCACGACGTTTGCCGGCGTCTACGTCGACGGCGACCGTGAGCGCATCGCCTACGAGGCCGATGCCTACCTCAACCAGCTCTCCCATTACGCCAGCGACCCCGACCCCACGATGACGCGCGACACCTTTGACCACCTGATCAAGTTCCCCACGTGGCCGACCGAGTGGGCGCCGCACATGGTCTTCATGGCCCACGCCGACTGGCTCCAGACCGGCGACACCGCCTGGCTATCTCCGCGCTTCGAATCCCTGAAATCCAAACTCCTCACCGAGCGCGCCCGCGAAGACGGCCTCCTCGTCAGCTCCGAGGCCCAGGTCAAACGCGGCGACATCGTCGACTGGCCCCTCGGCGAGCGCGACGGCTACGTCTTCAAACCCGTCAACACGGTCGTCAACGCCTTCCACCTCCGCGCCCTCGCGCTCATGACCGAGCTCGCCCGCGCCCTCCACCGCGACGACGAAGCCGCCGCCTTCGCCGCCCGCGAGCGCACCACGCGCGCCGCTTTCCAAGCCAAGCTCTTCGACGCCACCCGCGGCCTCTATCGCGACGGCGAGGGCACCGACCACGCCTCGCTCCACGCCAACCTGTTCCCGCTCGCCTTCGGCCTCGTCCCCGAACCCCAGCGCCCCGCCGTTGCCCAATGGCTCGGCGAACGCGGCATGGCCTGCTCCGTCTACGCCGCCCAATATCTCCTCGAGGGCCTCTTCGAAAACGGCGGCGCCACCACCGCCCTCGATCTCATGATCGCCCCCGGCGACCGCAGCTGGCGCCACATGGTCAACAGCGGCACCACCATCACGTGGGAAGCGTGGGACCAGAAATACAAACCCAACCAGGACTGGAACCACGCCTGGGGCGCCGCCCCCGTCAACCTCCTCTCCCGTTACGTCCTCGGCGCCCGCCCGCTCACCCCGGGCTGGAACAGCATCCGCCTTCGTCCGCACACCGGCGCCCTCACCTTCGCGTCGGGCAAGATCCCCACGCCCCGCGGTCCCGTCGAGGTCGCGTGGAAACGCGCCACCACCTTCTCGCTCACGTTCACCGTCCCGCCGAAAACCACCGCGCGCGTCGACCTCCCCGCCATCGGCGAAGCTAAAGTCTTCGTCGACGGCAAGCGCGTCAACGCCACCAAGTCCGGCGACTGGCTCCTCCTCGCCGACGAGCTCACCGGCACCCACACCGTCGAGGTCCGGTAAGGAGGTTAGCTCCTTCGCCGGAAGACTACGTTCCCACCCGGCAATCCCACTACCGTCCGAGGGTAAATCACCCTGCGGGTAAACCGCGTTCGCAGACTTGCACCGCGGCTACCCATTCGGTTACTTCCCACCTCCCCACGTAACCGCTTTCGCTGCCCCAACGTCGTAGTTCCCCTGCGCGCTCCCCCACGCTGCTTCGCCTCCTTAGGTCCCACCATCGTTTTCGTCGCCCATGCAACAACCGCCCCCGCACGCCCCCTGGCAGCCCAACCGCCGCGAGTTCCTCTATGTCGGCCTGCTCGGCACCATCGGCGCGACGATGAGCGACCTCTTTCGCGCCCAAGCTCACGCTGCCACTCCGGCCGACGCCGCCACCCTCGACACCGTCGCCAAGGCCGTCGCCGCCAATCCCCGCGCCAAATCCGTCATCAATATTTATCTGCCCGGCGGCATGTCGCACCAGGAGTCCTTCGACCCGAAGATCAACTCCCCCATCGAATACCGCGGCCCGCTTGAGGCGATTAAGACCAAAGTCGACGGCGTCTACTTCTCCGAAAACCTCAAGGAGACCGCCCAGATCGCCGACAAGATCACCGTCGTCCGCTCGATGACCCACGGCGAGGCCGCCCACGAGCGCGGCACGCACTCGATGTTTACGGGCTACCGCCCCAGCCCCGCGATCCAGTATCCGAGCATGGGCAGCATCGTCTCCCATGAGCTCGGCCCGCGCAACGACCTGCCGCCCTACATCCTGATCCCGAACCAATCCACGCCCTATGCCGGCACCGGCTACCTCGGTTCCGCTTACGGCGCCTTCGCGGTCGGCAGCGATCCGGCTACCGATGGCTACTCCGTCCGCGATCTCACTCTACCCGGCGGCATCGATCCCGCCCGCTTCGCCGAGCGCCGCGAGATGCGCAGCGTCGTCGACGCGCACTTCAGCGCCCTCGAAAAATCCGACGCCCTCGACGGCATGGATTCATTCTACCAGCGCGCCTACGCCATGATCAGCTCCGATAAGGCCCGCGCCGCCTTCGACATCAAGGCCGAGCCCAAGAAAGTCCGTGACGACTACGGCCGCAACGCCGCCGGTCAGCGCATGCTCCTCGCCCGCCGCCTCGTCGAGGCCGGTGTGCGCTTCGTCTCGCTCACCTACGGCAGCTGGGATCACCACGACAATATCAAGCGCGCCAACGGCACCCAGATGCCCAACTTCGACAAGGCCTACGCCACGCTCATCCGCGACCTCGACGAACGCGGCCTCCTCGACTCCACCCTCGTCATCGTCAACACCGAGTTCGGCCGCACTCCCAAGATCAACGGCACCGCCGGTCGCGATCACTGGCCCAAAGTCTTCTCCATCGCCCTCGCCGGCGGCGGCATGAAACGCGGCTACGTCCACGGCTCCTCCGACGCCACCGGTGGCGAACCCGACGCTGATCCGCTTAGCGTCGAAGACTACGCCGCCACCATCTTCAACCAGGTCGGTATCGATCCCGGCAAGGCGATCATGACGCCCGGCGGCCGCCCGCAGTTCATCGTGAAAGACGGTCACATCGTCAAAGAACTCCTCGCCTGAGCCATGGCCCTCTTCTCGCGCGGCCCCTCCGCCTTCCCTCACGGTTGCGGGGCAGGCCCAAGTCAGACCAGCCACGGTGGGGCAGGCTTTATGCCTGCTATCCGGTCCCGCCGTCTCCCCCTCTCCCTCGCCCTCGTTCTTGCCTGCTCCGCGCCCTTCGCCCACGCCGTCGCGCCCAACCTCACCACCGTCACCCCCGCCGGCGGCCAGCGCGGCTCCGAGGTCACCGTCACCCTCCGCGGCGACCGTCTGGCCGACGCGCAGGAAGTGTTTTTCTACCGTCCCGGCCTCAGCGTCGCGAAGATCACCGAGGCCGCCGACAAACAGGTAAAACTCACCCTCGCCGTCGCCCCCGATTGCCCGCTCGGCGAACACCCCATCCGCCTCCGCACCGCCAGCGGCATCTCCGCGCTCCGCGTGTTCTACGTCGGCCCGTTTGCCGCAGTCGAAGAGAAGGAACCGAACAACAAAGCCGACGCCGCCCAACCCGTCGCGCTCAACACCACCGTGCACGGCACCATTGGCGCCGAGGACATCGATTGGTTCTCCGTCGAAGCGAAAAAGGACCAGCGCCTCTCCGTCGAGATCGAGGGCGCCCGCCTCGGCCGCACGATGTTTGACCCCATCATCACCGTGCAGGACGCCGCCGGCAAAATCGTCGCCCGCTCTGACGACACCCCACTCCTCGGGCATGACGGCTTCGTCTCCTTCTTCGCCCCGGCTGACGGCAAATACTTCGTCCAGATCCGCGACATGGCCTACAGCGGCAACGGCCACGTCTACCGCCTCCACCTCGGCACCTTCCCGCGTCCGACCATCGCCGCTCCCCTCGGCGGCAAAGCCGGCGACACGCTCGCCGTCACTTGGATCGGCGATCCCACCGGCGACTTCACCCAATCCCTTACTCTGCCCGCCGCGCCGGCGAATCCCACCGCCGTCGGTCCGCTCCGCACCCCGATTCTCGCCGAGCGCGACGGCCTCGCCGCCTCGCCCAACTGGCTGCGCGTCTCGCCCTTCGCCAACGCCGACTCCGTGCCCGCCGGCGCCACCGCCGCCGCGGCTCCTCTGCTGACCGCCACCGCCCCCTTCGCCTTCAACGGCGCCTTCACCGCCAAAGACACGCCCGGCTTCTTCCGCTTCAAGGCCAAGAAAGACCAAAACCTCGAGTTCACCGTCTTCGCCCGCCGCCTCGGCTCGCCCGTCGACTCGGTGCTCACCGTCCTCGACGCGAAGGGCAAGCAGCTCGGCAATAACGACGATGCCGCCGGCAATCCCGACAGCTCCCTCCGCGTGCGCATTCCCGAAGACGGTGACTACACCGTGAAGATCGCCGATCAACTCGGCCGCGCCGGCCCCACCTTTGTCTACCGCGTTGAAATCGCCGAGGTCCGTCCGTCCCTCGTGCTCTCGATCCCTGATCCGGCCCGCTACGACTACGAGACCCGTAAGTCTCCCGCCATTCCGCGCGGCAATCGTTTCGCCGTGCTCATGAACGTCACGCGCGACTCGTTCAACGGCGATCTCCGCGTCGCCCTCGACGGCCTCCCCGCCGGCGTCACCGCCACCTCCGACGTCGTCCCCGGCAGTCTCTCCGCCGTCCCCGTCGTCTTCGAAGCCGCCGCCGATGCGCCGCTCGCCGGCGCCCTCGTCACCCCTGCCGGCATTCCCACCGACGAGGCCAAGCGCCCCACCGTCGCCAGCCGCTACCGCCACACGGTCGATTGGGTCCGCATCCAAAACGACACCGTCTACGTCCGCTCCGAAGTCGGCCAGCTCGCCACCGCCGTCGTCGAGGAAGTCCCTTTTAAGATCAGCATCGTCGAGCCCAAGGTTCCCCTCGTCCAAGCCGGCGAGATGGACCTCAAGATCGTCGCCGAGCGCGCCGAGGGCTTCGATGAGCCCATCACGGTAAAGATGCTTTGGAATCCCCCCGGCGTCACCTCGCAGCCCGACCTCACGATTCCGAAGGGTTCGTCCACCATCGCCTATAAACTCACCGCCACTGACAAGGCCGAGATCCGCGCGTGGAAGACTGCCGTCATCGCCAGCGCCACGGTCAAAGGCGGCCTTGCTCACGTTTCGTCCCAACTTGCACCGCTCGAAATCTCCGCCGGTTTCCTCGCCGGCAAGATCGCCCTCACCAAGGTCCCGCGCGGCGGCAGCGCCCCGCTCACCGTGAAGCTCGAGCAGAAGATTCCCTTCGAAGGCACCGCCGTCGCCCGCCTCGTCGGCCTCCCCGCCAACACCACCGCCAAGGACGTGGAGATCACCTCCGCGAGCACCGAAGCTGTGTTCGAGGTGGTCGCCTCCGACAAAGCCACGCCCGGTCTCACCAAGTCGCTCGCGTGCAATATCGTCATCACGAAAAACGGCGAACCCATCTCCCAAACCATCGCCTCCGGCAGCGTCCTGCGCATCAACGCCGCGAAACCCGCCACCCTCGCCGACGCCAAGCAATGAAAGCCTTCCTCGCCGTCGTCGCACACCACTTCGCTCGCTCCCGCGTCCGCCTCTGTGGGGCCGGCTTTACGCCTGCCATCTGTTCTCTCCTGCTCCCCCTCTCTCTCCTTCTCTGCCTGTCTGCGCTCAACGCCCACGCCGCCAAGCCCGCCCTCACCGAGGTCCGCGTCTACCCCGCTGACATCAATCTCCGCACCTCCGGCGACCGCCAGTCCGTGATCGTCCAGGCCACCTACGCCGACGGCCTCACCCGCGACGTCACCGCCGAGTCTTCCTTCGCCCTCGCCAACAAGAAACTCGCCAACCTCGCGGTCACCGCCACCGGCTCCACCCTCACTCCGCTCGTCGACGGCACCACCGAGCTCCGCGTTAAATTCTCCGGTAAGTCCCTCGTCGTCCCCGTCAAAGTCGAAGCCGCCAAGACCGCCGAGCCCATCAGCTTCATCCGCGACGTCATGCCCGTCTTCACCAAGGCCGGCTGCAACACCGGCGGCTGCCACGGCTCGTCCCGCGGCAAAGACGGCTTCCGTCTCTCCCTCTTCGGCTACGATCCCGACGGCGATTACTATCGCCTCACCCGCGAATCCATCACCCGCCGCATCAACCTCGCTCTCCCGGAAGAAAGCCTCGTCCTCGAAAAAGCCACCAACCGCGTCCCGCACACCGGCGGCAAACTCTTCACGCCCGAGAGCGAACACTACCGGACGATCCTCGCCTGGCTCCAGGCCGGCGCCCCCAAGGACAAGGCCAACGTGCCCCAGGTCGTCCGCCTCGAGGTCCACCCGAAACAATCCGTGCTCGCCGGCGAGGGCACGACGCAGCAGCTCAACGCCCGCGCCTTCTACTCCGACGGCTCCGACCGCGACGTCACGACGCTCACGGTCTTCATGACCAACAACGACGTGGCCGTGAAAGTTTCCGAAACCGGCAAACTGACTGCCCTCGCCCGGGGCGAGGCCTTCATCACCGCTCGCTTTGAGACCCAAGCCACCGGCGTCCAAGCACTCTCGATTCCGAAGGACCTGAACTTCACCTGGCCCGCCTCCGTCGCCGAGGCCAACTACATCGACACCCACGTCAACGCCAAGCTCCGCAAACTCCGCCTCGCGCCCTCCGCTGTCTGCGACGACGCCACCTTCCTCCGCCGTGCCACGCTCGACATCACCGGCACTCTCCCCACACCCGAAGCCGTCCGCGCCTTCCTTGCCGACTCTTCTCCGCAGAAACGCGAAACCGCCGTCGACGCCCTGCTCTCCCGCCGCGAGTTCGTCGATGTCTGGGTCATGAAGTGGGCCGAGCTCCTCCAGATCCGCAGTGCCGACCAACAGGAGCAGATGAGCACCAAGTCCGCCCTCCAATACTTCGACTGGCTCGAGGACCAAATCACCCAAAACGTCCCCGTCGACGTGATGGTGAAAAACCTCGTCACCGCCTCCGGCCCCACCTTCGAAAACCCCGCCGCCAATTTCTACAAAGTCGAGCGCGACACCCTGAAGCTCGCCGAAAACGCCGCCCAAGCCCTCATGGGCGTCCGCATCCAGTGCGCCCAGTGCCACAACCATCCGTTCGACCGCTGGACGATGAACGACTACTACGGCTTCGCCGCCTTCTTCTCCCAAGTCGGCCGCAAACCCGGTGAAGATCCCCGTGAGACCATCATCACCAACAGCGCCAGCGGCGGCGTGAAGCACCCCGTCGGCGGTAAAGACGTCGCCCCGAAATTCCTCGGCGGCCCCGCTCCCGAACTCGCCAAGGGCGCCGACCGCCGCGCCGCCCTCGCCGACTGGCTCACCGCGCCCGACAACCCGTTCTTCGCCCGCAATCTCGCCAACCTCGTGTGGTCCCACTTCCTCGGCCGCGGGATCGTCGATCCCGTCGACGACGTGCGCGTCTCCAACCCCGCGCTCAACCCCGAGCTCCTCGACGCCCTCGCCGCACGCCTGGTTTCCTCCCGCTACGACTTCAAGCAGCTCGTCCGCGACATCTGCACCTCGCGCACCTACCAGCTCTCCTCCGCGCCCAACGACTCCAACGCCGGCGACGACCGCAACTTCTCGCACGCCGCCGTCCGCCGCATCCGCGCTGAGGTCCTCCTCGACGCCATCACCGCCGTCACCGGCGCCGCCGAAAAACTCAAGGGCCTCCCCGACGGTGCCCGCGCCGTCGAGATCGCCGACGGTCGCACCAGCACCTATTTCCTCACCACCTTCGGCCGCGCCACCCGCGAAACCCCCTGCTCTTGCGAAGTGAAGATGGAGCCCAACCTCTCCCAAGCCCTCCACCTCCTCAACGGTGACACCGTCAACGCCAAGGTCCTCAACGGCGGTCTCGTGAAGAAACTCCAGAAAGCCGGCCGCACCCGCGCCGAGATTATCGACGAGCTCTACGTCCGCACCTTGAGCCGGCCGCCCACCGAGAAGGAAACCACCGCCCTCGCCGCCTTTTTCGGCGAAAGCAAAAAGGAGGACGTCGTTCTGAACGACCTCTTCTGGTCCCTCCTCAACGCCAAAGAATTCGTCTTCAACCACTGAGCCGCCCATGCCCGCCGCTCGTTCCCTGCTCACCTCGCTGCTCGCCACCGCTGCAGTCGCATTCGCTGCCGACGCGAAGAAGGTCACCTACGAGGACGACGTTCTGCCGATCTTCCGCGACAACTGCCTCAAGTGTCACAACCCCGACAAGATTAAGGGCGACCTCGATCTCACCTCCTTCAGCGCCGTTATGAAGGGCGGCGGCAGCGGCGCCACCGTCAACGCCGGTGACCCTGATGGCAGCCAGCTCTACAAATCCGTTCTCCAAACTGACGAGCCGGCGATGCCGCCGAAGTCGAAGCTCTCCGACAAGGAAATCGGCGTCATCAAAGCTTGGATCGCCGGCGGCCTCCTCCAAGGCCTCAACAGCAAAGCCCTCGCCGGCAAGCCCACCGCCGACCTTTCCCTCAAAGTCACCGCGGTCGGCAAACCCGAGGGCCCGCCCCCGCTCCCGGGCAAGCTCCCGCTCGACCCCGTCGTCCGCGCCCTCCATGGCTCCGCGCTCGGCGCCCTCGCGCGCAGTCCATGGGCGCCCGTCGTCGCCCTCGCCGAGTCCAAGCAAGTCGTCCTCTACCGCACCGACGACCTCGAGTTCGCCGGCGTCCTCCCGTTTCCCGAGGGCTTCCCGCACGACCTGAAATTCTCCCGCAACGGCAAACTTCTCCTCGCCGGCGGCGGCCGCGGCGGCCACTCCGGCGCCGTCGTCGTCTGGGACATCACCACCGGCGAACGCGTCATCACCGTCGGCGACCAATACGACTCTGTCCTCTCCGCCGACCTCAGCTCCGATCAAAAATGGATCGCCCTCGGCGGCCCGGACCGCGTCCTCAAGATCTACCGCACCGCCGACGGCACCCTCGAACACCGCCTCAAGAAACACACCGAATGGGTCACCGCCGTGGAGTTTTCCCCCGACGGCAAGTTTCTCGCCAGCGGCGACCGCAACGGCGGCCTCGTCCTCTGGGAAGCCGGCACCGGCCAGGAAATGTTCACCCTCCCCGGCCACAAAGGCGCCATCACCTCCGTCAGCTGGCGCGCCGACTCCGAGATGCTCCTCTCCGCCTCCGAAGACGGCACGGTGAAACTCTGGAAGGCCTCCGACGGCACCGCCCTCCGCTCCCTCAACGCCAACCCCGGCGGCGTCCTCTCCGCCCGCTTCTCGCACGACGGCCGCATCGTCTCGGCCGGCCGCGATAACAAAGTCCAGCTCTGGGAAACCGCCGGCCGCAACGTCCGCGCCTACGCCTTTACCGGCGACCTCCCGCACCGCGTGACCTTCAGCGACGACGACAAACGCATCATCGCCAGCGACTGGGTCGGTCGCGTCTTCGTCTGGGACACCGAAACCGGCAAACCGCTCGGCGAACTCGAATCGAATCCGCCCCCGCTCGCCGAACGCGTCCAACGTCTCACCGAGAGTATCCCGGCGATCCAAAAGTCCATCGATCAAGCCGTCGCCTCCGTTGCTCCCGCCGAAAAGGAAGTCATCGCCGCCAAGGCCAAGCTCGAAGAGCTCAAACTCAACCGTGACGTCACACGCACGGCGCTCACCGCCGAAAAAGCCAAGCCCGCCGCCGAACAGACGCCCGCCACGCTCAAATCCCTCGAGGCCAAACTCGTCGACCAGCAGAAAACTATCGCCGAGGCCAACAAGCGGCTAGAGACCGCCGCCAAGTCCGTTGCTACCGCGAAGACTTCCATTGAGGAAGCCCGCGCCAAACTCGCCGCCGCTCAAAAGTCCCTCGCCAAGTGGCAGTCCGTCCAATCATCGGGCCCCGCCGGCAAGGTCACCTCACTGGAATAGGCTTGGGCCACACGCCTCGACTCTATCGCTACCCGTTTCGCACCTGCGGTGGGGGCATTTCCATCGGAATAATTGCGTGACGGCGCAGCTCGGCACCGCGGAGAAAAGTCACAATCGCGCGCTCACCGATTCGCTCGCCGGTGAGTTGCTTGTGCAGTGCATCCACCGCGGGAGTCTCCACTCCATCGAGTGCGATCACGATGTCACCTTCCTGTAGCCCCGCGCGGACTGCGGGGCTCGCGGATTCGAGGCCCGCCACGAGCACGCCCGTATCTTGAACGAGGCGGTGGTAACGCGCCACCTTGCGGATGAGTGGCACGGTCTGTCCAGCGACGCCGATGTAGCTCCGCCGAATGCGTCCGTCCTTAATGAGCCATGCGACCACCCAGCGCACAGTATTGCTCGCGATGGCAAAGCAGATGCCCTGCGCCGGGCGGATGATGGCCGTGTTGACGCCAATCACGCTGCCACTCGTGTTGATCAGCGGCCCGCCGGAGTTGCCCGGATTCAAAGCGGCATCCGTCTGGATCACATTGTCGATGAGCCGGCCCGACGCACCGCGCAACGAACGTCCGAGACCACTCACCACCCCGGCCGTGACCGTTTGCTGGAAACCCATCGGCGAGCCAATCGCGATGGCGATCTGCCCGGGACGCACCGCGGCACTGTCAGCGAGCGATAGATGCGCAATCTCATCCGCACTTACGCGCAATACCGCGAGGTCCGTGTCGGGGTCGTCACCGATGAGGTCCGCGGCGAGCTTGCGTCCGTCAGCGAGGAAGACGCGCAGTTCGCGCGCGCCGTGCACGACATGACTGTTGGTCACCAGATAGCCGTCCGGAGAAATGAAAAATCCGGAGCCCGAGCCGCCGGGCGCGTCGTTGCCGCGCACCTCAATGTGAACCACGGCCGGATGCGCCGCAACCACCGCCGACGAGACCGCTTGGGAGTAAGCGTCGAGCAAACCTTCATCCGCCGGCGCACCGGCGACGGGAGCGAGAAACGATTCAATCATTCGCGGAACGAGGTGAGATTCCCTCGTTCCGCAAGTCACCGGGCGCGGATCAGAGCTTCAGGGTAAGCTGAAAATTGTAGCTGATCGGCTGTTTTAGCGCGAAAGAGATCGGCACGGTCTCGCGCGCCGGACTCGTGTAATCTCCGCCCTTGGGCCTGAGGGCCGACGCGGCCTGCGCAATCGACGAATACTGCGGACCGCGGTCATTGAGGAGATTGTTAATCACGAGATTCGCCTGCATTTCGCGGCGATTCTTGAAGCGCCAGGTATAGTTCAACGTCGACGTCACGATGTAGTAGTCGTTGGGCGTATAGACCGGCGTGTAAGCGCTGACATTAGGATCGTCGATGGCACGCAATGGATTGGCTGGATCCGCGATCGTGTCGGAGCCGCGCGAGCCGACGATCTGCTTTCCACGGTAGCGCACGCCGGCGCCGACGCGCAGCCCCTTCAGCAGGGTGCGTTGGATCGTATAGTCGGCGAAAATATTGACGATGGGTTGGTCCTGGTTGAGGCGCTTGCCTTCGATGATGTTCTGCCGGAAGGCGACGATGTTGTTGTAGGCGTTCGTCGCGTTCGTCGCGTCAGGCGAGCGCTGATTAACCGGGATGGCGAGGTTCACGCTCGCGACGTTGTTGGCGTCGATCAGCACACCGGCATCCGCAGCGATCTGCTGGAAGAGCGTCATGTTTTTGTCGATGTAGGCCTTCACATCGGGATTGAGATTGGACTCGTAGACTTTCGGCAGGCTGACGCTGCCGGTGAGCCGGAACGCCTTGGTGGGATTGAAGACCACCTCGACTTCAAAGCCTTTGCCGGAGCGAGTGCGGATGTCGCGATATTGCACGGGCAGGTCGCCAGCGCCGCGGATGTTGCGACCGGTCGCCGAGAGGTCGCCGACAACATTGGCCTGGTAGAGCGTCGTGAAGAAGTTCGGGCCGTCCGTGCCGATGATGCTATTTACCTCCTTGGTCTCGTAGTAGGTAAAATTGAGATTCAGGCGGTTTTGGAAAAGCTCCATGCGCAAACCGTAGTCCGTGCCGGTCGCGATGGTGGGATCGAGGAGGCGGCCGTCGATGCGGACGATGCCGCTGGGGGGATTGAAGGTCTCCGAGAAGTTGAACGACGGGTTGATCCAATTGGTGAGATGGAGCACCGAGCCCATGGAACGGGTGATCTGGCTGCCGGTGACGGGCGGCGGATTGAAGTCGTCCTTGAAGCGGTCGTTGGCGTAGAGCGGGTCGCGGTCGCCGTTGGGCGCGATGCGCGGCCGGATGGCGGCTTCCTGGGGCGCGCCGATTGGGTTCCCGTTGTTATCCCGTTGGCGGAAGGTAAGCGTCGAATAGTCAGCCGGTGCGGCCGGGCGCATGATGCGGTGCAGGCCGTCCCAATCGAGCGGGTAGTCGCCCTTGTCGAGCTGCTGCAGCGTGCGGAAGAAATAGGAGTCGTAGCGCAGCGCACCAAGGATCACGAGGCGGTCTTTGAAGAACTTCGCGTTGATGGAGCCGAGGAGGTATTTGAAGTTGGAGGTGTTGATGGACTCGGTGTCGCGCCGCGCGATGTTCACGGCCCAGATCGGCTTGATTTCCTTGTCCGTGCGCGTGGCAGGATTCGGATCGTAGAGGCGGATCGTGCCGAGCGAGAGGTCCGGGATGGGGCGGCTGAGCTCGTTCCAATAGCGGCGGATACGGACACTCTGGAGCACGGTGGACTCGAGGAAGCCCCACTGCCGGTGGTCGTTGCCTTGGGCGATGCTGAGGTAGCGGTAGTCGGAGGTTTCCTCGCCTTGGTTGATGCCGCCGAGGGCATTGAAGGAGAAGTTACCGAAGCGAGTATTCCAAACGTAGGCCGCGGCGCCACGGATGTTATTGTAGTCAAACGTGCGGTAACCGCGCATGAGTTGGCCGTCACCGTAGGGCTGGAGGAAATTCGGGTTATTGGAGCCGTCGGGGCGCACGCGATTGATGTCGATGTAGGTGTCGGCGCTGCTGCGGTTCTGTTCGCCGTTAATGAAGGAGCGCGCGCGGTTCACGTCGGCGGCGACCTCGAAGAAGAAACTTCCGAGCCGCTGGTTGTAGGTAAACTGAAGATCCTTGAACTGCTGCTGGAGCACGGGGGCATCGGGCGAAATAGTAAATTCCTCCGAAGGGATGCGGAAGAACGAGCCCGCAATGGCGCGATCAAAGCGGTTCGACGGAATGTCGATCGCGTGGAGGAAAGTGGTGTTGGCGCTGTTAAACGTGGGCAGCGCGCCCTGCAGGAAATTACCAATCGGGGTTGTGGTGCTCGCGCCGCCGGAGAGCGTCACGGGGTCGTTCTGATAGTTCATGATCGCCCGCGATGACGAAAACGGGTCGTAGACGAAGTAGTTGGCACCGCGCCGCGTAATTCCGAGCGCGTTGGCGTTGGTGGGCAGCGTGGTGGCTGCGACTGGCGCGTTATAGGTCGTCTTCCCGTCCCAACCCGAGAGGCGGTCATCGAGCGTGGTGAAGCCAGACTGGCGGGAATTGGTGCCGTATTCACCCTCGAGACGAAACTCGGCATCGCGCCAGGGACGCAGTGTGGTGGTGACGAAGGCTGCCTTGCGCTTGTCGAAGTCCTTCATGCGCCAGCCATCGCTGTCGCCCCAGACCGCCGCGGTGCGGAGGGCGAGCTTCTTGGTGAGCGGCTGGTTGACGTCGAACGTTGCGCGGTAATTGCGCCACGAGCCGACACTGAGCTGCACGGTCTGCGACTGGCGGTTCGTCTGCGCGCGTTTGGTGGTAGACGAACTCACGCCGCCGATCGAGCCGTTGCCGAAGAGGATGGCGTTGGGCCCACGGCCAAAGTCGTAACGCTCAAGGTTGTAGCTGTCGCCGTTGTTGAACTGCGGGAAGAAATTCCTCTGCGGGCGGCTGTTGCCGGTGCCGCGGATGGTGTAGTTAATCGGGGACGCGAAAAAATTCTGCAGGCCATTATCGACGTTGAGTGTGCCTCCGGTGGTCCACTCGGCGGCGTTCTGCAGATCGGTGATGCCGAGCGCGTCGATGAACTCGCGCGTGATGACAGAGTAGGCCGCGGGGGTATCGCGCAAATCGAGCGCGAGGCGACCGCCGGCGAGCGAACTGGCGGCGGCAAAGCCATTGTCCTTGTCGGTGTTCACCTCGAAGACCGAGAGCATGACGGCCTCGGGCGCCACTGGTTTTTCCTCGGTGGCAGGTCGGGGAGCAGTCGGCGCAATCGACTGAGCGAGGGCATGGGACGCAGCGAGGGCATAGCCGACGGCAACGTGGCGCAGGCGTGAGCGAATCAGGGGAATCATGGCGTAGCGGGGGAGTATAAAACGGCCGGGACAGGCCGAGGGGAATGACCGCCACGCTGGCGGACCGAAGCTACGCGGCAAGCATTGGCACAAAGAAACTGACTATGCCTGAACCTCTAACGCTGGATGCACGAGAGCTGCACTCTTCATGCGGGCCAAAGTGGCCGGATCGAATCACGCGGCGACTGGATTTCGTCTCGACGCCCGAGTCGGCCAAGCCCCCCCGGCCCCATCACTTCGCCACCGCAATCCGCAGCTCCTCCGTGCGCACGCGCCCGGCGCGACGCACTCGTAACGCCAACGTTTCCGCCATGGGCGTGCGCATCAACCGCTGGTATTCCTCCTCGGACAGGCCGTTGAGCGCGACACCCTGGATCGCGACGATCTACATGCCTTTCTCCAGCCCCGCACGCTCCGCTGCAGATTTTTCGCGCACGGACTCGACGCGTAAATACGAGATGCGCGGATCTTCGTTGGACCGCTGATAAACAATCCTTACCTCGGCACTTGCCCAGATCGCCGCCACGCGCACCGGCTCCAGTTGCACGGGCGCGCCGGAATCGGCGGCGACGATCTCGCCGACGAGTAATGCCATCAGCCACAGGACCGCTTTCATGGTGAATTCGAAAACACACCCCGCGGTCCCGGCGCCAGCCGAATCAGAAGCTCAACGTGAGCGACACCCGCGCATTCATCCCGGGCTGGGAGAAGCGCTGGAGGTCGGCGCGACCCCGGTCGAGTTCACGCACGTCCTGCCAATACCAGTATTGGCGGTCGGTGACGTTGTAGAGTCCACCGCTGAGGCGGACATTCTTCGACACGTTAACGTAGCCCGTGAGATCCAGCAGCGTCACACCCGCGGGCACAAACTGCACCGGGGCCGGCGGACGGCCGTCCCACAGGGCGAGGATCGCACCGGAATCGACCCGGCGCTGGCGCGCATGGGTCGTGCCCGTGAGGCGGACGCCCCAACTATCCTTGGCCGAATAGCTGAGTGCGCTCACCCACTTGAGGGGCTCGACGGAATTGAGCGGCTTGCCCGCCTCGAGATTGTCACCCCGCGACCACGCGAGCGAGTTGGACCATGTCGTGCCCGCGAGGGACTTCTCATAGTGGCCCAAGGGCAACTCGACCGTCGCCTCCGCTCCATGGATGCGGGCGCGGTTGATATTCTTGGACTGGTAGACCACCGGATCCGTCGGCGAGCTCGGCAGCTGTGGATCGCGCGTCGGGCTGAAGGTCTCGATGAAGTTTTCGTAGGCGTTGTAGAACACGCTGATCACATAAGTCGCACCGGGACGGCGCGCGCGCATGCCGAAATCGAAGCTGTCACTCGTCTCCGCCTTGAGCGCAGGATTCGGCTTCGTGCGGTAAAATACGGGCGGCGTCGTGAGGTTCACGATCGAACCATTGAGGTCTTCGTTGGTGGGATTGCGGAAGCCGCGGTGATAGCGGGCGAAGAACGTCTCCTGCGCGCTCACGCGCCAGAGCAGCCCGAGCTTCGGCGCGACCGCCCACTCCTGAAATCCGACCGGAGGCGTGCCCTTGGCGAGGTTTTGGTAGAGCGCATCATCGCTCACGCCGAGGCGGTAGTGATCGAAGCGTAGGCCCCACGTGCCGATGAAGCGCTGCGCCGCATCGAGATTGACCTCATCCTGCGCGAAGAAGGCGTAGCGCGAGACCTTGCCGTCCGGGATGCGCTTCAGCGGGAAGTTTTCCCCGACGAACACCTTGTTAAGAAACGCGCCCGTCGTGCCGTCGAACTGCGAGAAGTCTTCGTAGCGCGTCTGCTTGGTCTCGGAGCCGTCCACGCCCCAGAGAATGCGGTGAGCGCGCCCCCCGAGCTGCGCGGCGCTCTCGACTTGCACCGAGCCCGAAAGGCCGCGGTTGCGGAAGTCAGAATCGCGCAGACGCAGGCGCGGCACAAAGGTCTGCGGCGCGGGCGGCGGCGGGCCGACCGGAATCGATTGCCGCGTTTCATAGATCTCGCGGACTTTGGCGCCCTGCCACGAAAGGCGGGCCTGCACATTGCGGAAGTAGCCGGAGGTCGTTGCAAAGTCGTAGCCCAGCGTCGCGCGGTCGCGCGTGATGCGCTGGCGGCCGGTCTGGCCGGCAAACGTCGCCGAGATGAGACTCGGAAACGCCGCATCGGTTTTCTTGGTAAACGTTTCTCCAGTGAGGAACAGCACTTGGTCCTTGGCCGGCGTGTAATCCACGCGGAACAGCCCGGCATCAATTGTGAAGCTCGAGGGGTCAGCCTTGTAGGTGCCGTTGGGCTCGGCCTCATGACCCGTGCGATGCGTCGCCGTCGCCAAAGCCGCCACGGCTCCCGAGCGTCCGGCCGCGCTACCCGTGTGCGTCCACTCCTGCGTGGAAGAAGCATACGACGAGGAGAGACCGCCCATCACGTCGCGCTTCGTTTCCGCCAGGAGCGCGGAAGGCGCCGGGCTGATGAACGACAACACGCCACCGACGGCATCGGAGCCGTAGAGCGCGGAAGCGGAGCCCTTGAGGATTTCCGCGGTGCGGTAGAGCGAGGGCTCGAAGTAGTCGCGGCCAATGAGCTGCGCGTTGCCAAAGGTAAACTGCTCGGGCTGGCGCACACCATCGACTTGGATGAGCACGCGATTGCCGTCGAGGCCGCGGATGTTGAACGACCGCGCCGTGGGGAAATTGCGGGGCGCATTGCCGGTCGCGCCAAAGGACACCGGCACCGACACGCCCGGCTCGGCCTTGGCGAGATCACGCAACGTGCTCACGTTGTTGAAGACGTCGTTGAGCCGGATCACCGACACACTCGCCGGCACGTCGGAGACGGGCTGCGCGATACGCGTCGCGGATACCGTGATTTCATCGAGCGCCACGACCGGATCAGTCGCAGTCTGCGCGCGGGCAGTGGCGGCCATCGCAAGGAGGGCAACAAGAGTAATCGGACGCTGGGTGGCAGGTGTCATCGGTAGCTGGGATTTAAGTCAGGAGCTCCAAGATGCATAGTTGCGGAGCGGTGCAACTTGACGGTCGCCAAGCCGGATGGGCGTCATCCGGCTTGGCGACCCGTCGAGGGAACGACGTCGGTCGGGAGGGTCAGCCCCGCTTCTTGGCCTTCTTGGGGGACCACGTGGCCGTCACGATCGAGGTGATGCCACCGCGGCCTTTCCAATCGGCAATGATGGTCAGCTCGCGGGGCTGCAGGGTATTGCCAATATCATCGCAAATCTTGTTGGTCACCGCTTCGAAAAAGATGCCGGCATTGCGGAAGGCGTGAAAATATAGCTTGAGCGATTTCAACTCGACGCAGGTCTTTTCGGGCACGAAGCGGACCTTGATCGTGGCGAAATCAGGATGTCCGGTGATTGGGCACATCGACGTAAATTCGTGGTGCGAATGCTCGATCACGTAGTCGCGATGCGGAGCAGGATTCGGGAAGGTTTCGAGGATCTTGGGATCGGCCATGATGCAGAAAGTAGTGGGTAGCGAATAACAGGTAGCGAGGACAAACCTAGTGGGGTCGCCGGGGCGAGTCATCGAGCGTAACCCGCATGTTACGCCCGACCCGCTCCCGCTACTTCCGCGTTAGGTCGCCGTCTCAGTAAACCGCGATTCGCGAATGACGGTGATCTTGATGGTGCTGGGATACTGCAGCTCGGCCTCGATGCGGCCGCGAAGCTCCTTCGCGATCTCGCGGGCGCGGTCGTCGGTAACCTCACTCGGGGACACAACCACGCGGATCTCACGGCCAGCCTGAATGGCAAACGCCTGCTGCACGCCTTCGAGCGAGAGCGCGAGTTTCTCCAGGCGACCGAGGCGCTGGATATAGCTCGTCATCGACTCGGCGCGCGCCCCCGGGCGCACGGCGGAAATCGTGTCGGCGAGGATCACCAGTCCGGCGTAAACGGTCTCGGGCTTTACCTCTTCGTGGTGCGCCGCCACCGCATTCACCACAATGGGGGTCTCGCCAAAGCGCTTGATAAACTCGGCGCCGATCATGGCGTGGCTGCCCTCGAGTTCGCCCGAAACGGCCTTGCCCACGTCGTGAAGGAGTCCGGCGCGCTTCGCTACATTCGGATCGAGGCCGACCTCACTCGCGATCAGCGAGGCGAGAAACGCCGTCTCCACCGAGTGATCGAGGGCGTTTTGGTTGTAAGAGAAGCGGTATTTGAGGCGGCCGAGCAGCTTGATGATCTCGGGGTGCAGACCGTTGATGTTGAGCTTCGCGACGGCCTCCTCACCGGCCTGGGTGGTCACGAGTTCGACCTCTTCCGCGGCCCGCTTCACGAATTCCTCGATCGAGGCCGGATGAATGCGGCCGTCTTTCACCAACGCATCCAGCGCCGAGCGGGCCACTTCGCGGCGCACGGGATCAAACGAGGAGATGAGCACCATCTGCGGCGATTCATCGATCAGCAGAGTCACGCCGGTCGCGGCCTCGAAGGACTTAATATTGCGCCCCTCACGGCCGATAATACGGCCCTTCATGTCCTCGGTCGGCAGCTGCACAATGGTCGCGGTGAGATCGTTGTTGGGCTTGCTCGAGATCCGCTGCATCGCGGCGACGAGAATACGGCGCGCGTCGTTTTGCAGTTCCTGCTCCGATTTCTCGAGTGTCGCCCGACGCAACGCCCGGAGTTCATCGCCGCACTCCAAGAGGACCTCCTCGCGAAGCTGCTTCTTGATCTCGTCGGCATCCATCTGCGAGACGCCTTCGAGGCGCTTGCGCACACTCTTGGAGAGGGCCCGAATCGCGTCGCGCGCCTGTTTCACCGCGGCGCTCTCGCGGTTCAGGCGCTCCTGCCGCTGTTCCAATTGGTAGTCGAGCAACGCCAGCGATTCCTCGTGGGCCCGGATCTCGCGCAACCGCACGTCGCTCTCAATCTCGCGGCGGTCGAATTCGCGGTTTAGCTCCGCCCGCTTTTCCTGAATTTCCGACTCGGCTTTCTGCTTGAGTTCCTCGGCGGCCACGGCCGCTTCGCGCCGCGCCACCTCGATCAATTCGGCTGCCTGTTCGTGCGCCGCCCGGCGCGTGTGCCGGGTGAGCCGCCAAACCACCCAAAAACCGATACCTCCGCCGACGACCAAGGCCGCCGGAATCGACCAATCAAATGCGTCGCTTTCGGCGATCAGAAACGCGAAGTCGGCTGCGCTCACTGACGTCAAGGGACGGGCAACGTAGGAGGGGACCTTCAAAGCTCAAGCCTTCTTCCGGCGAGGCGACCCCAACGCGGGAAACACCCTAGGGTCGGACTCCCACCATCCGCTGCACCCCTGGCAGGGCAACATCCAGGACCCCCTTCATTCGTGCCAATGCCGCTTCCTCCCCGTCGACGGCATCCGTCTGAGCCAATATGTAAGCCCAGCGATCGGCCCGACCGTGGGCCACGCGATTCCACGCGTCGCGCGCTATGCGGCGCCCATGCGTCGCCACCACTGTGTCCGCGCCGACAAACCAATACGCCACCAGTTGAGGCACCACCACCGGCCCCCGCGGCGAGGTGATTTCACGCCGCACGCGCAGCAACGTCACCGGAAACTCCGCCCGCCCGCCGTCGGCCGTCGGCAGTGAAAACCGCCGCTCTTGCCCGCTCTCGATCGTCCAGCCTTGCCCCACCAAACACAGCTCGGGGCGATGGATCGACGACCGGTCCCGCCCGCTCAAGACCACCGAGAGAAATACCTGCTGGGTGGGATTCGCCACCGCTACGTAGCTCTTCCGCGCAAACCCCGTATCGGCCGGCAACAGGTCCCGCTCCACCGTCGTAACCTCGGCCCGACGCCCAATCCACTCCGTGCCGAGAAAGGCCGGCAGTTCCACCGGATTCAGTCCGTCGGCCGCGAGCGCGACCCCGGCTTCTCCCTGCGCCGGCCGCGCCGCCAGCGCACTCAGAAAAAACATCTCCCCCACCGCGAGCGCAATAATCACCGTCGCCGTGAGGTAGGGACGCCTCTCCGAGGCGTCCGCTGGATCAACCTCACGCGCCTCACTCGCCGCCTCATCCGGCTCCGGCCACCACCGCCGCACCGCCGCCGCCGCGGCCCACACGCCACCCAACACAATCACAAACACTCCATAACCCATCACCGCGTGGGCCCATTCACCGGCCTTGGTCCCGCCCCACTGCGCAGCCGCGACAATCGACGTGATCCGTGCAACATTGCCCGCGTAGACCAGCGGCAGACAGGGCACCAACACTAGCGCACGTCGCGCCCACCCGCGGAAATTCAAATAACCCACCAGCGCCGACAACGCCACCAGCGCCACCAGCGAGTTTACCCCCGAGCACGGCGCCGCCACGTCGTAGTTGAACCGCCCGTCCGGCGCGACGAGTTGCGTTCCGTTGCGCACCACCGCGATCCCCATGGCCTTCGCCAACACCTCGCCCGCCTCCACCACGCGCAGCCGCAGGGGCAGCCCGATCTCGTCGATTCCCCCCACGGGAATCGCAAACACCAGAAATCCCAGCGGGAACGCCGCCGCCGTGCCCCAGCGCCGACCGCCTCCGAGCCGCACCACTCCCCACGCAAACACCAGTAGCGCCACCACCGACACCCGTGTCTGCTGCGCCGCAAACCCGAGCGCATGCAGCGCCAGCCCAAACCCCAATGCCAATCCCACCGGCCACAGCGAGCTCACGTCCTCCGTTCGTTGGTCCTTGGGCCTTGGTCCTTGGCGATTGGTCCTTCCGCGCGCGTTCCTCCCCAGCAACCACCCACTTAGTCCCAGAATGAGCAATCCATGCTCCGCCTCTGACCGCGGATCAAACCACTGGTAGCCCCACCACCAAAAAACCGACGCGGAATCGATGTAGCCGCGCGTCGCATTGCCGAAAAAGTGCCACACCCCCGCGCCCACAACGGCAAGCGCCAGCGCCGGCCCCCCTGAAGATCTGGCCCACGTTGTCTTCACCGCTTTGCACCTAGAATACTGACGATTGCCGCGACCCGTTCGCGGGCCAGTTGCTCAAAGCTAAAGGCCTGCGCCCGCCGCACTCCCGCCACCCGCAAGCGCGCCACTGTCTCGTCCTCGCGACAAATCTTCGCCAACGCCGCCCCGGCCGCCGCCGTGTCCGCAAAGTCCACCAGCAGCGCCGCACCCGCCGTCACCTCGCGCAACACCGGCAGATCCTGCACCACACACGGACACCCGCACGCCATCGCCTCCGCCACGCTCCGGCCAAACGTTTCCTCCCGCGTCGCCAGCACCAGCGCTCGCGCCCCGCGGTTCAACGCCGGCAGCACTGCATCATCCACCCACCCGAGAAATCGCACGTCTCGTTCGACTCCGCCCTCTCGCGCCGCCTGCTCGGCCCGCGCCCGTCCTCCCGCCCAATCCCCGCCGGCCATCACCAGCGGAAAGCGCTTCCGCCACTCCGGCGCCAACCGCGCATACGCGGCGATCGCCAACTCCGCCCGCTTGTAGTCGTAGAAATTCGACGCCCAGAGCAGGTATTCACGCGGCCACCCTTCCCGTGCGCGCACCGCTTCATCTTCGGCTGTCAGATCCGCGTGAAACCGCCCGTGGTCCACCCCTTCGTAGCTCACCAGCACCCGCCCCGGCGCGCGCTTTTTTCCGCCGGCTCCGCCCGCCGTCCGGCCACCTCCGGCACCCAACTGCTCCGCCGTCCACCGCGAATTGGCGATCACCAGCGCCGCCTGCCGCAACCCACGCGCCACCGCCCAGCGTCGATACCACGCCCCCGGCCCGCCGCGCGCTCCCGTGCGCAAGTGGTGCACGGAAAACACATGCATCACCACGGGGAGCCCACCCGTGCGCAACGGCATGAAGCCCACCGTCAACAGCGCCGCCGCTCCGCGCGCCCGCGCCGCCGGCCCCACCCGAACGTGATCGGCCCACAGTCGCGCCGGTCGACGATCGTTGGCCGGAAAATCCCGCACGACTTCGACGCGTGGGTCCACCACCGTCCACGCCTGCTCGGGCCCGGCAAACACCACCCACGACACCTCCGGAAATTGCCGCAGCGCCTGCGCCACGAACTCGTGAAACAAGGTCGTAAGCCCCGTGCGTCGGTGCGGATTTTCACAGAGAATGGAGAGCGCGAGTCGCAAGCCCCGAGATTTGAGCGCCGCCCGCCGCCCGCGGCGAAGCAAAAACCGCCGCTCCACCTAAGGCCCGAGCCGCGCGTAAATCTCCCGCCACTGCTCGGCCACCGCCGCCGCCGAAAATCGTTCCAACTTCCCCGCTGAGAACCTCACCCGATCCCGCGCATCGGTTTCCACGAGCATCGTGATTGCCCGCGCCAAATCCTGCGCCTCGCCCGTGCGAAACAACCAGCCGTCTTCGCCCACCGTCAGCACATCGCGGGGCCCGCCCGAGTCCGCCGCCAGCACCGGCACTCCCGCCGCCAGTGCCTCCAGCATGGCCACCGAAAACGGTTCGTTCACCGACGGAATCACCAACACGTCGGTTTCCCGCAACAGTGCCGCCGAGTTCGGCTCCTCGCCGCGCCACGTCACGATCTTCTCCCACCCCCGCGCCGCCGTTCGGGTTCGCAACTCCTCCGCAAACGCCTGCGACGCCTTCGCCTCTTCTGCACTTCCGATGTGTGAAAATCGCACCTGCGCCCGGACCGCTTCCGGTAGTTTTTCCAACGCCTCCAGCACCACCCCCCACCCCTTCCAACGCACGAGCGCACCGATGCCTCCCAGCCGCAGCACGCCCGTCGCGCCCGCGAGGCGCGACTCCCGCACCCGGGGAATGGCACACGAGGGCACGCACTGCCTCCAAGACCCCGCGTCACCCACTCCATAATAGGCTTTCATCGCCGGGGTGAGCCAAAACATCCGCTCCCCCAACTGCCGCGCCGCCCACCGATAAAACCATTTCCGCCGCCCATAGCAGTGCACGCTCACCACCACGCGACGCTCACCCATCGCCGCCAACCACACCGCCACCGCCAACCCCGCCCGCGAGTGTCCGTGAAAAATCCGCTCTGGACCGCCCGCCAGCCACGCGCGCACCTCCCGCGCCACGCTTCGCGTGCGCCACAGCGTCGTGAGCCCGAGCGACTCGCCCGCCACCCGCGGAAACTCCCGCTGCACCAACACCGGCGTCCGCCGTTGTTGCGCGCCTGCATTCACGCCGAGCACGCAGTCGAACCGATTCGCTGTCGCCAAGGCTCGGACCACCGCCGCGATGCCCCCTCGATCCTCGTCGCAGCCGAGGTAGTGGAGCACCGTGAATCGCGGATCATTCGCCATGGTCGATGCTCCATCGCACGGACTTCCCCTGCCGCCCGCAAGCCCCGCGAAAACCCTCCGCTCCCTGTAGCGGCGGTCAACGCACCGCTCCCCTTTCCGTTCCGCGCCACCCGCCGAAAAAAAAGTGCATCGGCCCGCGTTTCCTGCCCACGTGTCACCATGTTCAGCTCACCGCTCCTCCGTCCGCCGCGCACCCGCCTGCCGGCGCCGCTGCGGGAGCGTATCGGCCAACTCCTCGGCGGACCACCGCGCGGCGGCCCGACCCGCCCTTTCCGCGCCGCGATCTTCCAGTTGGACCGCCTCGGCGACTTTGTGCTCACCCTGTCCGCCGTGCGCACCATGCTGGCCACTTGGGGCGCAGACTCCTGCCTGCTCGTCGTCTCGCGCTCCGCCGCGCCCCTCGCCGCGCTGGAGTTTCCCCACACCCCGCGCCTCGTCCTGACCGATAGCGCGCCGGGGGTCTTGCACGACCTACTCCCGCTCTGGCGACGCGAACGTCCCCTCTTCCGTGGCCTCGCCTGCGAACGCGTCGTCTGCCTCAGCCATCATCGCGATCTCTATAAACAGGTCGCCCTCTCTTGGCTCCGCACGCCGCAGATCCATCAGTTGGATCGCTCCACGTATCCCACCGCCCACGCCGCCGACTCCTGCCTCGAACTCACCGCCCACCACCAGCTCACCCAAGCCGCCCTCGGTCGGCCCGTTTCTGCCGACGAAATCACTCCCCACTTCACCCAACTCTCGAGCCACGACGGCCCTGAGCTCGTCGTTTGCCCCGTCTCCACCGACGCCCTCCGTCGCCTCCCTGATTCCGTCCTCCTCCCCGCGCTCATCCGCTGGCGCACGCGCAGCATCGCCCCCATCACCTTTTCGGGGCCTCCGTCGGCCGAAGCCGAACTAAACGCCCTCGCGGCCCGCCTGCGCGCCGCCGTCTCCGGCTTGGTCAACATTGCCGTCCACGATTCGTTTCCCGCCTTCGCCGCGCGTCTCGCCGCCGCCGGCGCCGTGCTCGCCACCGAGAGCGCCCCCGGCCACTTCGCCACCGCCCTCGACAAACGCGCGGTCGTCGCCGTCGGCGGCGGCCTCTTTGGCCTCTGCTCACCGTGGCGCCGGTCGACCCGCCAGGTCATCGCGCAGCACCGCACGGCCTGCTATTCCTGCGGTTGGCACTGCACGCAACCCACGGTCGCCTGCCTGACCGGCCTCGATCCGCTCGCCCTTGCCGCCGCCCTTCCCCCTCTGTGACCGCTCCGTCAAAAGCCTCCCGCCTGCCCCATTCGCGGCTTCTCCCCATTGCCGCAAGCCACGCCTTCGGCCTGCTCTGCGGCGTCGCTGGCGTGAAACTCACCAGCACGCTCCTGCCGCCCGCGGACATGGGACGCCTCGGCGTCTTTCTCAGCTTCGCTCCGCTCGGCATGTGGGTCGTGCACATCGGCCTCATCAAGTTCATCACGCGCCACTGGGCCGGTGCCACCGACCAGGCCGCCCTGCGCCGCACGCGCACCGCCGCGTTTTTCCGGCTGCTCCCCTGGCTCGCCGGCGCCACCGCCGCCGCTGCGCTGAGCTTCGGTCTGGCGAACTGGCCCGCCAACTTCGCCCTTCTCTTCACCACCGCCGCACTCCTGTCGTGGTCGGCCCTCGCCCAAGCCGAACTTCAGGCTGCCCAACTCCACTGGCGTGATTTCGCCGTCTCGGCCACCGCCTCACTCTCGCGCTCGTTCCTCCCCGCCGGCCTCTATTGGTTCACCGACGGAGCCTCGTGGTCGTTGTTTGCCGGTCTTGCCCTTCACGGTTTGGCCGCCGCGGTCGCCGGGCAACTCGCCCTGCGCCCCGCGCGCTCCACCTCCGATTCGAATACCGCCCCCGCACTCGAAAACGCCTACGCCGGCCCGCTCTTCGTGGTGCTCTCGCTCAACGGCTGGGTCATGTCCGGCCTCCAGCGCTGGGTCACCGCCGCCTTCTTCGGCGCGGAGAAAGCCGGCTACGTGACCCTCGCCTCCAACCTCGCGACGTTGGTTCCCGCCATCCTCGGCACCATCTTCCTGCAATATTTCCAGCCGGGCTTCTTCGCCGCCACCCTCACCTCCGACGCCGACCGACACGCCCTCGCCCGCCGCATCGACCGCGCGGCGTTCACCCACGGTGCCTGCGCGATCGGCGCCTTGCTCGCCTTGCGTTTCATCGCCCCGTTCTTGGTCGGACCGATCATCGGCGAGAGCTACCGAGCCGCGCTCGGCTACCTGCTGCCCACCGGTTGTGCGATGCTCGCCCTCGTGACCGGCTGGTTTTACCATTCGCTGCTCCTCGCTGGTCGTCGTGAGGCCGCCTGCAGCTACGTCGAGCTCACCGCCGCCGCAGTCATCCTCCTCGGCTCCGTCGCCGCGGCCGCGGTCAACCGCACCTGCTGGGAAACCTGGTGCATGGTCACCCCGCTGCTCCCGTGGCTCATCAACCGCCCACTGGCCCGCCGCTATTTCTTTATGATGGCCGCAGCCCCAGCGCCCGCACCGGCCCGCTGAAAAACATCCGCCGCACCAAGGTCGCTTCAGCCCCCGCCTCGCGCCTGACCGCCGCGTAAATCCGTCCCGCCATCACGAGTGACCGCAGCGTCCGCTCTTCGGCCAAGCTCCGGCGCGCGTGATACGCCGCCAGCACCGGAAACCGCTCCGTCAGACAGACGCGAGCATAGGTGCGCAGCACCTCTCCGCTCGATGCCTTCGCCCCCACCGACGGCAGCCCACCTTCTGCCCGCCCGGCCCGCCGCCGGGCCGTGAACAGGCGCACCGCGCACCGTTCCGCGGCGATCTGCGCCGCCTTCACTTGCGTAGTCTGCCCCGGGTGATGCCGATACTGCAGCAGCACTTCCGGCACGGCCGCCATCGGCCACCGCTCCGCTGCCCGCGCGAGAAAATCGAAATCCGCCGTCCACGAAAATTCCGCCCGATACGGCAGCGCGGCAAACACGTCGCGCCGCCCCGCAAACGCCGGGGTCACCACCGGCGCCGCGTATTGCGTGTAGGCCCGCTGCGCCTCGCCGTCGTCCAATGAGAACTCGCGCCCGGTCACGCGTCCCGTCGCGTCGATCGATTCCGCGCGCGCGCTCACCAGCCCGAGCGCCGGCTCCGCCCGCAATCGCGCCACCTGCCGCTCCAGCCGTGTTGGCGTCATCACGTCGTCATAGTCCAACAGCGCCAAAAACTCCCCGCGCGCCGCGGCCACGCCCGCGTTGTGGCCCGCGCCAATGCCTTCGTTCCGCGGAAGTCGCACCCACCGCAACCGCGGATCACGCCCGATCTCGCCCAACGCCTCCGGCGCGAGGCCCGTGCCATTGTCCACCAGCACCAGCTCCCAATCCGTCCACGTCTGCGCGACGACACTCGCGATCGCAGGCCTCAAAAAAGGCGTGTCGCGGTGAAACACCATGAGCACCGAGACGGCGGGCATGGCACGCAGAAAACCGCCCGCCTCCCGCGAGGCAAGCCCACCGCACGTTTCAGACTCGTTTGCCGCCCGCCCCGCTGTCATTCGTCCCGCCTGCCCGCATGACCCTCGCTCCCGCTTGGCGCACCCGCCTTTTTGCCACCGGCGCGGCCCTCGTCGCCGTGTGGATGGGCGTGGCCATCGCGAACCAGGAGTTTGTCCTGCCGGTTCTCTTTGCCCTCGGTTTGGTCGGTCTCGCTCTGGCGTGGCTCCAACCCCTGCCACTCCCGACGCTCGTCCTCGGCGGCGTCGCCTGCGGCTACCTGATCGGCAATCGCGGTTTCGCCCAAATCTCGCCCGTCAGTTTCTTCCCGTTGTTCCCGGCCGAGATCGCCCTGGTCATCGGCGTCACCTTCTTGCTCGTGCAGAGCGCCCTCCGCCGCGAACTCCCGCTCCAGCGTGATGCGCTCAATCTCATTCTGCTCGTCTGGCTCGTCATCGGCACCGGCCGCCTTTTTCAGGACGTGCGCAGCTACGGCTTCGCCGCCCTCCGCGACTTCGCCTTGGTCTACTACGTTGGCTTTTTCTTTCTCGCCCAACACGCGGCGCGCGATCCCGCCGGCCGGCGCTTCCTGCACCATTGTCTCCTGGTCGGCTGTGCCGTGCTGCTCCCCCTCCACGCGCTCTATCAGGTCTACCCGGACTTCTTCCTCGGCACGCTCACCTTCCGCGGCGCTCCGCTGATTTTCTACAAGGGCGACCTCGCGGGCACCTTTCTCGCCGCCGGCTCCGTCCTTTTCTTTCTGCGCTTCGAATCCGGCGGCTCCCGGTGGCAGGCCGCCCTCAGCCTCGCGCTCGCCGCCGGCGCCCTCGCGACCAACAACCGCGCCTCGATGCTCGGCCTGGCCGTCGTGACCATCCTGCTCTTCGTCGCGGGTCGCCGCCGCTACGCGGTCACGCTCGGCGCGGCCGGCCTTGGCGCGGCCCTCGTCCTGATCCTCGCCGCCAATCTCTCCAACTCCCGTTGGGAAAAAACCCCGCTTTACGGCGTCTACGAGCGCGCCCTCTCCGTCTTCGATCCCTTCGGCCAGCGCACCTACTCGGGCGAGGACACCTACTACAAGGGCGACAACAACCTCTTCCGCGCCGTCTGGTGGCGCGCCGTCTACGACGACACCATGGCCGAGAACCCTTGGGTCGGCCTCGGCTGGGGTCGCGACCTCGCCGACCGCTTCCTGCGCGAATACTACCCCAACGCCGGCGACGAATTCTCCACCCGCAGTCCGCACAACGTCCTCCTGACCATCTTCGGCCGGCTCGGCCTCGCCGGCCTTCTCCCTTTTCTTCTCCTCATTGTGGTTTTGGTTCGCCGCACGGTGCGCGCCGCCCGCGCCGGCCCGTCCGACGACACCGCCCTTTGGTGCGTGGCCGGTATTATCCTCGTCAGCGCCTGTTTCGGCGTCGTCCTCGAGGGCCCGATGGGCGCCGTGATCTTTTGGACCGCGCTCGGCACGGCCAATGCACGTCTGACCGAGCCCGCCCTGGCCGTAATCCTCCCTGCAGACTTGCACCCCGCCGCGCCTGAGCCTGCACTCGCCTCCCGTTCCGCCCCGTGAACCTCGCCTCTCCCGCCGATCTCTTCAGCGTCTTCAAGCCCACGACCCGCACGTCGTGGGACTTGGTCACGCCACTGGCGCTGATCGGCCTCAGCCTCTTCGGCCTGGCGTTTATCTACTCCGCCCAGCTCTCCGCCCACGGCAACGATTGGCAAAAACAGGCCGTCTTTCTGGTCCTCGGCGCCGGCATCTACTTTGCGGTGTCGCTGATCGACTACCGCTTCTGGCTCAGCGTCGCGCACTGGTTCTACCTCGCGTGCCTCATCCCTCTCGTCGTCGTCCTCTTCCTGCACAACGCCAACAACTCCCGCTGGGGCGCCAATCGTTGGATCGATCTTGGGTTCTTCTCCTTCCAACCCTCGGAAACCGCCAAGATCGCCGTGCTCCTCATCACCGCGAGCATCTTGATTCACTCGAAAATCGGCACCGTGACGCAGTCTCTGGGCACACTGGGGAAATTGGCCCTTGCGGTAGGCGCACCCATGTTCCTTATCCTGAAACAACCCGACCTAAAGTCGGCGATTGTTTTGCCCCCGATGGTGTTCTCGATGCTCTACGTTTCCCGCCTCTCCGCGCGTTTCTTCGCGGGAGCGCTCGGCGCGTTTGCCATCGTCCTCGCGTTCGTCGCTTGGGATACCGCCCACTACCGCAGCTACATTCTCAGCCACGACATCCCGTGGAAACACGAGGAGCGTAATGTCTCCGGCTCCTGGCTTCCCCTCCGCGACTACCAGCGCAATCGCATCGTCGGCTTCATCTGGCCCGACCAGATCGACCCCACCGGCGTCGGCTGGAATCGCACCCAGTCCATCATCTCCGTCGGCTCCGGTGGACTCGCCGGCAAGGGCTGGACCGAGGGCACGCAAGCCCAGCTCGGCTATTTACCGCGCTCCGTCGCGCACAACGATTTTATCTTCTCGGTCATCGCCGAGGAAAAAGGATTTCTGGGAAGCCTCACGGTTCTCGGTCTGTTTGGTCTGGTTCTGTTCAACGGCATACGCATCGCCGGTTCCGCGAGGGACCGCTTCGGCACGCTGCTCGCCATCGGCATCACCGTGCTGTTTGCGGTGCATGTGTTCGTGAACATCGCCATGACCATCGGGCTTGTGCCCATTACGGGCATACCGCTTCCCTTCATCAGCTACGGTGGCTCTTTTGTGCTTAGTTGCTGCTTGCTGCAAGGACTGGTCCAGAGCGTCTGGCGCTTCAGGAAGGATTTCGCATGAGATCCGCCCGCGCCATTGACCGCCCTGCCGGAATTTCCTGCGCCGCGACTGCCGCACCGGGGTCCACCGTGACTAAACCACACGACACCCACCATGAGCGATCAATCGCAACCCAACCCCGGCAACCCTTCGGACGTTGCCGCCAAGTATGACGAAGAACTCGTCAATCCTCCCGCCCCGTCCGAAGCCGGTCCCGTCGACGCAGCCGAACTAAAAGCCGGCGCCCAAGAACGGGCCAAGCAACGTCCTCTCCTTCAAAAGATCCTCGCGGTCTTCCAGAAGGAAAAGGGCTCCTACCGCGAGCTCATCATCAATTCCGAACCGCTCGAAAAGCGCGTCGCCCTCCTGGTCGATGGCCGCCTCGAGAAGTTCGAAATCGAGCGCGAGTCCGACAACCGCATGGTTGGCGGCATCTACAAGGGTAAGATCAAGAACCTCGATCCCGGCCTCAAGGCCGCCTTCGTCGACATCGGCTACACCAAGAACGCGTTTCTCCACTACTGGGACATGCTCCCCGCCGCGACCGACTCCTCCGTCGAGGTCGTCCGCGTCAACAAGCGCAAGAACGCCGCCCCCCGCCCCGCCGAGCCCACCGTGAAGGACATCCCCTCGATGTATCCTCCCGGCTCCGAGATCGTGATCCAGGTCACCAAGGGCCCCATCGGCACCAAAGGCCCCCGCACCACCACCAATCTCTCCATTCCCGGTCGCTACCTGATCCTCACGCCGTTCTCCGATGGCTGCGGCATCTCCCGCAAGATCGAGGACCCCGCCGAGCGCAAGCGCCTCAAGACCCTCATCAACGAGCTCACCATCCCGGAAGGCGTGGGCGTGATCGTCCGCACCGCCGGCGAGGGTAAGAAGGCCCGTTACTTCGTTCGCGATCTCCACCTCCTCCTCAAGACTTGGGAAGACATCCAGGCCAAGATGAAGAACGACCGCGCCCCCGCGTGCCTCTACCAGGAGCCCGACATCGTCGAGCGCACCGTCCGCGACTTCCTCACCGAGGAGGTCGACCGCGTCCTCATCGACAGCAAACCCGACCACGAGCGCACCCAGAAACTCGTCGGCCAAATCTCGAAACGCAGCGCCGGCAAGATCGCCTTCTACAAGGACAGCATCCCGATTTTCGAACGCTTTAACATCGAGCGTCAGATCGAGCAGACCGGCCAGCGCAAGGTCCCGCTCCCGTCCGGCGGCGAAATCATCATCGATGAGACCGAGGCCCTCATCGCCGTCGACGTGAACACCGGTTCCCACAAGAACCGCGGTGGCGAAGAGAAGAACGTCATCTACGCCGTGAACCTTGAGGCCGCGGCCGAAATCGCGCGCCAGATCCGCCTCCGCAACCTCGGCGGCCTGATCATCATGGACTTCATCGACATGAAGGAGCGCCGCCACCGCAACGCCGTCTACGAAAAGATGGTCGAGCTGATGGCCACCGACAAAGCGAAGAACCACATCCTCCCCATCTCGTCGCTCGGCATCATGCAGATGACCCGCCAGCGCCAGAGCGAGTCGCTCTCGAGCAATCTCTACACGGACTGCCCGTATTGCCGCGGCCGCGGCATTGTGAAGAGCGCGACCACCGTCTCAGTCGAGCTCCAGCGCAAACTCAGCTCCGTCGTCCGCCGCCTCCAGCTGCGCAACGACGGCAAGGAGTATTCCCTCCGTGTCCTCGTGCACCCGAGCATCCTCGAGCGTCTCCGCAGCGAAGACGCCGACCTCCTCGTGCGCATGGAGAAGCTCTTCGGGGTGAAGTTGGCCTTCCGCGCCGACCTCAACTACCACGTCGAGAACTTCAAGATCATCAACGCCCTCACCGGCGAAGAATACCGCTGATTCCCTCCACGCCCACGCTGGCTCCCCCTTCAGGCCGCCCCACACCGGGGCGGCCTTTTTTGCGACGCGAATAAGAAAAACCCGGCCGGACTTTATCGGTGACGGCACAAAGCACGCCGCCTATCTCAAACACACACATCCGAACGACAGGTGAGCTGTCCGCCTAAAACCAAAGGCGAATCCCCGAAAGAGGATCTTCGCAACGAAACTACCCACAAGTAGTAAGTCCAAACTACTACAATAAGATAGTAATTCGACATTACTATCATTAAGTAGTAATCATTCCGCCATGAACTACCCAATCGACACGCCGGCCCAAGCTCAGGCCGTGCTCCGGGCCCTGCGCGCAGCCAAGGGCCTCACCCAGGCGCAGGTCGGCGAATTGATGGGCGTAAACCAGAAGCGCATCGCGCGCATCGAAGCCGAGCCTGGCAGCACGAGCGTTGCGCAGGTCGCCAAGTTGGTCGCCCTGCTCGGCGGGCGCCTCGTCATCGACGACGGCCAGACCGACACCAAGCAGCCCAAGTCTACGTGGTAGCCCATGCCCGCCTCGCTCCATGTCTGGATGAACGGCCGCCACGTCGGCATCTGGACGCACACCCGCGGCACTGCGAGTTTCCAGTATGACGCCGTGTGGGCGGCCGCCAGCGACCGCCGGCGCCTGTCACTGTCCCTCGATTTCCAGCCCGGCAATGCGCCGCACAAAGGTGCGGTCGTCGAAAGCTACTTCGACAACCTCCTGCCCGACAGCGAACCCATCCGTAGACGTCTCCAAAGCCGCTTTGGCACAGACTCCCGCGAAGCTTTCGACCTCCTCGCCGCCATCGGTCGCGATTGCGTCGGCGCCGTGCAACTGCTGCCCGAGGGCGAGGAACCGTCGGGCGTGGAAAAGGTCACTGCCGAGCCGCTGGACGAAGCCGCAGTCGAACAAGCAATCAGCGCCGCACTCTCCGACGGACGCGGGTTGGGCCAAACCGACGACGAGGACTTCCGCATCTCACTCGCCGGCGCCCAGGAAAAAACTGCGCTGCTCCGCCATAAAGATCGCTGGTGCCGTCCCGCCGGCGCCACGCCGACCACCCACATCTTCAAGCTTCCGCTCGGTGTCGTCGGCAACCTGCAGATCGACCTCAGCGACTCGATTGAAAACGAGTGGCTGTGCTTAAAACTGCTCGCCGCCTTCGGACTGGAAACCGCCACCGCCGAGATCGCCCGCTTCGGAAAGCACCAAGTGCTCATCGTAGAGCGCTTCGACCGCGTCTGGCAGGGCACAAAGTGGATCGCGCGCCGTCCGCAGGAAGATTTCTGCCAGGCGCTCGGTGTCGCCGGTTGGAAGAAATACGAAAATCAGGGCGGCCCCGGCATGGCCGAAATCCTCCACACCCTGGCCTTCAGCGCCGAAGCCGCGCGCAATCGCCGCGACTTCGTCAAAGCCCAGATTCTCTTTTGGCTCCTCGCCGCGACCGACGGTCACGCGAAAAACTTCTCTCTGTTTCACGAAGCCGGCGGGGCGTATCGCATGACGCCCTTCTACGATGTGCTCTCCGTTTGGCCCGTGATAGGCCCGAAGCCCAATCAGGTCCCCTGGCAAAAAGCCTCCCTCGCCATGGCCGTGCGCGCCACCAACGCCCATTGGAAAATCAAAGACATCCGCCCGCGCCACTGGTCCGCCGTCGCCAAGCAAGCCGGCCTCGGCGACGCTGACGCACTCATCCACGAAATCCTCACCCTCGTGCCGACCGCCCTCTCTGCCGTCGGCGCGCTGCTCCCAAAAAAATTTCCTTCTTACGTTGGCGACAAAATTTTCACCGGCATCCAGCAACAGGCCAAAGTCCTCACCGCCGGTTGACCCGTCCCTGGTCAGCCCCTCCTTCACCTCAGCTCGAAAATCCTCCCCGTCGCCGCGCCCATCCCCGCTGTTCAGTCCGGTCTCCGCTCCCACCCGATGACGTCGCTCTTCCGCCTGCTCCTGTGCCTCGCCCTGGCCTCCGCCGCCCTCGCCGCCGAGGTCGCGTCGCTCCCCACCACCCGCCACACCGTCGCCGGTCTCGGCGCCCCGGTCGAAATCCTTGTCGACCGCTGGGGTGTGCCGCACATCTACGCGCCCGACGCCTACTCCGCCTACTTCGCCCAGGGATTCAACGCCGCCCGCGACCGCCTCTGGCAGATCGATCTCTGGCGCAAACGCGGCCTCGGCGAACTCGCCCGCGACTTCGGCCCCGCCTACGTCGAGCAGGATCGCGCCGCCCGCTTGTTTCTCTACCGCGGCGATCTGCGCACCGAGTGGATCGCCTATAGTTCTGACACCAAGCGCATCGCGGAAAACTTCGTCGCCGGCATCAACGCCTACGTCGCCCTCGTCCTCGCCCAACCCGACTTGCTCCCGCCCGAGTTCACCTTGCTCGGCTATCGTCCGTCGCTCTGGCAAGCCGCCGATATCGTGCGGCTGCGCAGTCACGGCCTCGTCGGCAATCTCCCCAGCGAGGTCGCCCGCGCGCGTGTCGCCGCTGTCGCCGGTCTCTCCACCGATCTGATCCGTCGCAGCCTCGAGCCCGCCTGGACGTCGTCGATCCCGGAGGGCCTCGACGTCGCTGATTTCCCCGACGCCGTCCTGCGCGCCTACAATCTCGCGCGCGATCCCGTTACGTTTACCGCCGACACGCTGCGCGGCCTGCCCGCCCCGGCCCGGGGCGTCACCGAGCTCGCCCACGCCCTCGCGCGTCCCGCCTATGCGAGTAACAATTTCGCCATCGCAGCCGGTCGCAGCGCGACGGGTCGCCCGCTCCTCGCCAATGATCCTCACCGCACCCACGGCGTCCCGAGTCTGCGGTATTTCGCGCATCTCTCCGCGCCGGGCCTCGATGTGATCGGCGCCGGCGAGCCGTTCCTGCCCGGCGTCTCGCTCGGGCACAACGGCACCATCGCCGTCGGCCTCACCATCTTCGCCCTCGATCAGGAGGATCTCTACGTCTACGCCACCAATCCCACCGCCCCCGACGACTACCGCTATGGCGATCGGTGGGAGCCGTTCGTCGTGCGCACCGAGACCATCGCGGTCAAGGGCGAGGCGCCCCGCACCGTGCAGCTCAAGTTCACCCGCCACGGCCCCGTCCTCTTCGAAGACCGCGCCCGGCACCGCGCCTATGCCGCCCGCCTCGCGTGGCTCGAACCCGGCATGGCGCCCTACCTCGCGAGCCTCGACTACATGCGCGCCCGCTCGTGGGACGAGTTTCTCGCCGCGATGAACCGCCACGGCCTGCCCGGCCTCAACTACCTTTACGCCGATCGCGCCGGTCACATCGGCTGGGCTCCTTCCGGGCTCGCTCCGATCCGGCCCAATTGGGACGGCCTCCTGCCCGTGCCCGGCGACGGCCGCTTCGAGTGGGCCGGCTTCCGCCCCGCGGATGAGTTCCCCCGCCGCCTCGATCCGCCCGCCGGTTGGCTCGGCACATCCAACGAGATGAACCTCCCGCCCGGCTACGATGCCGCCGCGACCAAGCTCGGCTTCGAGTGGGCCGACCCTGCCCGCATGCGCCGCCAGCACCAGCTCTTCGACGGTCCGGCCAAGCTCGACGTCGCCGCCCTCGTCCGCGCGCAGACCGACGTCGTCAATGTCACCGGCCAGCGCGTCACCGCACTCCTCGCCGATCTGCCTCCGCCCGCCGATGCCCCCACGGCCGCCGCGCTCGCCGCCCTCCGGAGCTGGGACCACCGCTCCACCCGCGACTCCGTCGGCGCCGCCGTCTTCAACGTCTGGTTTCACCAACATGTGCGGCCCGCCCTTGCCCGCGCTCTCGTGCCCGCCGCCGCCCGTTCGCTCATTCCCACCGCCGAATCCGCCATGGCGATCGACTACTTGGAGAAACCCGACACCCGCCTCGGCCCCGATCCCCAACGGGCCCGCACGGAGCTCTTCCGCACCACGCTCACCGCCGCCGCCGCCGATCTCGTCACCCGACTTGGGCCCGACCCAGCCGCGTGGCGCTGGGGCCGGCTCCACCAAGCCGAGTTCATCCACGCGCTCACCGGCGCCTTTCCCGCCGCGGCCGCCGCGCAGCAATTCAACCTCGGCCCCGTCAGCAAGGCCGGGGACAACGAATCTCTCGGCCGCAGCACGTGGCGGGCGGCTGATTTCCGCCTCATCTCTGGCGCCTCCGCCCGTTTCGTCGCCGATGTGGGCGACTGGGATCGCAGCCTCGCCACCAATTCCCCCGGTCAGTCCGGCGATCCACGCAGCCCCCACTACCGCGATCTCTTCGCCGACTGGGCCGAGGACCGCTACTTCCCGCTCACCTACACCCGCGCCGCCGTCGAACAGGTGGCCGAGTCCCGCATTCTCCTGACTCCTGCGCGCTGAGGTCTCAACTTCCGCCCCGCCCCTCACTTCGCCCACCACAGCGTCATCACGATGGGCGCATGCTCGAGGCGCACGGATTGCTCGTGTAACGTCCGGCCACTGCGCGGCGCCAGATGAGGAAACCACACGTCCCACTCGACCGGCTGCATGTCGCCACTCGGCTGCCCCGTCTCCGCGACTGCACTCGCGAGGCTGCGCGGCGACAGCGCCTGCGCTTTTTCGCCATACAGGCCTTTCATCTGGTCGTCGTTTCTCCGCCACCACGCGATTTTTCCCTCGCGGGAAAAGACCACCATCACCGGTTTTTCCAACGTGCTCACGTAGCGCAGCGCGGCGGCCATGAGTGTGACGTGGAAGCGCGCGGCGATCGCGGCGATCAAGCCGAGACTGGGCAGCGCCGCGAGGTGCGCGGGGAACATCATCGGTCGCGGCAGGAGCAGCGCGGCCGCAAAGGCGTTGGCCTCGATGTCTTCCGCGCTGCCATCGTAGTCGCGCAGATTTTCCTGCCAGCAGAGAAAGCGTTGCGTGCGATCGGCGTGCAGCAGCCAGTGCCCGGGCTCGTGCGCCAGCGCAAACCGCCGGCGGCCCTCCTCAGGGATCGCGGCATTGATCGTGACGCCGCCTTTGTCGCCCACGCGCACGAAGTGTGCCTACCCTCCCTTACCGGCGAGAATACCGTTTTCGCCGATTTCGCGAAAAAATCTTCATTTTTTTCCTCCGCCGGCCGCGACCCGCGATTCCCCCGCCAAAGTGGGCCTCTCCCCCCGCGCGCGTGCCGCCCACTACCGCCCCGGTGACGACTCCCACCGTCGCCCTGCCTGCCGCCGACGCCGCGGCCCCCGCCTCTACTTCGCCGCTGCGCGTCTCGACCACCGCACCGCGGCCATTTCCTTCCGTCACGACGGCTCCCACCTTCGTCACGCGCTCATTTACCGCCGAATAGACGACATTTTCTTCCGTCATTGGCGCATCTACCTCCGATCAGACGGCATTTACCTCCGACGAGCGTCTTCCCACCGCCGTCACGCCGCCTTCTACCGCCGTCACGCCCGCATTTACCTCCATCACGCCCGCATCTACTTCGGTCACGCCTCCATTTACCTCCGTCGCGCCTCCATTTACCTCCGTCACGCGTCCATTTACTTCCATCACGCGTCCATTTACTTCGGTCACGCGCCGATTTACCTCGATTGCGCCTCCTCCGCGCTTCGTCGCGCGGACCTTAATCGTCGTTGCGCGTCGCCTTACCTCCGCTCCGCGGGCTCTCGCCCCTTGCGCGGACCACCTCAGCTTTTGGTTTAGCGCTCCCTCCGACCTGCTCCGTCGACGCGTTTCCGGCCCCTTTACGGCCCCGGCGCCGTCGTCGTGATCTCGAGGTTATCCAGGTAGAACTCAGTCCGCTCATTGGCCGCGCTGATGAAGCCCACCCAATCGAGCGTTTTCATCCCCGTGCTGCGGAAAGGTAGGTCCTTATACTCCTGCGTCGCGCCCCCGGCCGGGGTCACGCGGAGGTTCCACCGCTCCCGGCTCGCCGCGCCCAGCTCAGCCACGAGCTCAAAGTGCACCCACTGCTGCAGCGGGATCGTCCCGGTCAGGCCTTTCACCCCGGCCAGCTTGCCGTCCTTGATCTGCAGATTGGGGCCCGACTGATACGGCGAAGCCTTGTTGCGCCATTCGTGCTGAAAAATCGCCTTCGGTTCGAGATAGAGATCGAAGCTCACCGTCGACGTCCCCGTGTGGTGATTCGGGAGAAACGTCACCATCGGATAGTAGGTTGCCGGCAAGCCCGGCGCATCGAGAAACAGCAGGCTCTGCTTTCCTTCCGACTTCTTGGCTCCCGTCAGATTGAGGGAGTCGCCCAGCGACGGTTTCCCGGCTTTGCGCTCCGACATCGCCCCGGTCGCATGAGGAAAGGGATGCTTGGGATCGACGATCCGCCCTTCAAAATTCTGCCGGATATTGAGCGCCGGTGGCATTGGCTTGGCCGGCCTCGGCGCCTCCGCCTCCCGCACAAACACCGCCGCGAGCGCCCGCCACGCCGGATCGCCGACGACGCCCATTGTCGAGATATCGATCGGCTTGAAGCCGAGCGCGAGCGCCGGCGAATTCGCCTTCAGCCGAAAATCCCGCGCCGCCGGATTTTCAAAGAGCGGATCGGCCACCACCGAACCCGCGTCCTGCCCCGTCTTCTGCCAGTCCGCCAGCGCGAGCGCCTTGTTCGTAAACGTCACCGGGCGGCCCGCGTAATTCCAATAGAGATTTCCCTTCAGCAGAAAATTCGCCGTCGTCCCGCTCCAATTGCCGCCGAGCAGGTCACCGCGCTCAAACACCACGAGATTGTTTTCAAACGTAAACGAGCGGTGCTCTTCCGCCCGGCTGCGCTTCACCTGCACTTCACTCGCGAAGGCGAGGATGTTGTTTCGAATGACATTGTCCCGGCCGTAATGCTGGTGAAATCCGCCGTCGGTCGTGTTGTAGACCACGTTGCCTTCCATCGTGATCCCCGTGCTGCCTTCGTCGGTGTAGAGTCCCCAGCCGCCGTAGCTGAAGCAGGTCACATCGTGGATGAGGTTGTGACTCACACTCGTGCCTTCCGAGGGTCCGAGCGTGTAAACGCCGCCCATGTCGGAGAGCAGGCCCTTGCCGAGGTGGTGGAGGTGATTTTGCTCGATGCGATTGCGCTTCGCGTTGCTCGGCGCGTAGCCCCAGCGCCAGCCGACCGAGATCGCCGAGTAGTAGAGATCCGAAATCTCGTTGTGCGTGACTTCGTTGTCCGACGACGAGCCGATCCACACGCCCACGGCGCAGGGAAAGAGCAGGCCGCCATCGCGAATGATATTATTGTGCACGCGATTGTGACTCGTGTGGTTTTCCGCCTTCGGCTCGTCGTTCAGCGTGCCGATCTTGATCCCGCCGGCGCCCATGTCGGTGATGAGACATTGCTCCACGGACACCTCGCGGCAGCCCTGCTGCAGGGAAAAACCGTAACTGCCGAAATGCGCCAACTCGCAGCCCGTGAAGACCACCTGCCGTGCGTGCGCGAGCGTGATCACTCCATCCACACTGCGCACCGCCGCCTGATTCGGCTCAAAGGTGGCGACCGAGGCGATGCCCTTGGCGTGCCGGAACTTCAGCCCTTGAAAGCGGATGAATCCCACCGGGCGCGACGCATCGCCGGTTAGCGTGAGCAATTTTTCCGCGTGGGGATAGGTCGCGCTCACCTGACCCACCTTCTCCCCCGGCCGCGGCAGATAGGCCAGCGCACCTTCGCGGGAGAGAAACCACTCTCCCGGCAGATCGAGGAGCGACGGCAAATTCTCGATGATGAAGCCCGTATTGTGGTCGAGCGTGTTGTGCGGCTTCACCGCCCCTCCGCGGATCACCACCGTGCCGTTGACCGGATCGACGGACTCCACGCGGCGCCGCGTGTTGTCCCATTTGTGATAAAAATTGATCACCGCGTCCTTCGTCTCCGCCGCCGACACGCCGACAAAGGCCTGCAGATCCGTCGGCGAGACCCGCAGCGTTTGCTCGTAGACTTCCGTCCCCAGCTCGGACTGCACCCGCTTCTCCTCCTCGAGACTGCGCATGAAAGGATAGCCCTGGCTCACCGTCCGCGCGCGCACGGCCCGGCGTTCTCCCACCCAGAGTTGTTCGAAGTTCGCTACGCCCGCCGGCAGCTTTAGTTCCCAGCGCCCGGCCTCGCCCGCCGTGAAGGGCGGGAGCGTCTTGCCCCCGGAGATGATCACCTCGGCGCCCGGCGCGGCCTCATACGACACCACCCGGCCGCTCTCGCCCGAGTCGCGCGCGTCAAAGGCCACCGCTTGCTCGATGCGATAGAGGCCCCCGGCGAAGATCACCCGCACAGGCTCTGCCAGCGGTCGGGCCAGCTGTCGCACCGCGCGACGCGCCCCGTCGAATGAGGCAAGCGGGCCGTCGGTCTGCGCGGCATTGGGCACCGCCGGCCGGCCGGTCCATGCATCGTTACCCTGCGGGCTCACGTAGAGGTCGAGGGCCAGAGCCCCTAACCGCGAAAGAAAAAAGCCGACGATCAGGGCCCGCGCCCACGAGTAAGGTTTCATGCTAGAGGGGGACTTCCTCCACTGAAACCGTTTCTCCCGCGTCGCGCGACAGATTATCTCCGCCGGTCAAACGCCGTCCGCCGGAGGCCGGTGCTCAGCCGGGCCACCGGCGCACCCGATCTGCACGCGACCAATCACCATCAGGAACTCAGCATTTGCGCCAGCAAGGCGAGCAATTGATCGACGGTGTAGGGTTTGGCCAGACGCGCGTCGCACACCGAACCATTCATGCGTTCGTCTCCGCTCACCATCAGAATTTTAATCCCGGGTTGCTGGGCTCTGACCACGCTGGCGAGGCGCCCGCCATGCATCATGGGCATATCGTAATCGGTGATGATAGCGGCGATTTCCTTACCATGCTTTTCCAGTAGCCCGGTTGCTTCCACTCCGTTGCCCGCCGTGATGGCGCGGTAGCCACTCATGGACAATACTTCCTTCAACCCCTCGCGATTGGGACTTTCGTCATCCACGATCAAGACGAGTTGATTCGACGCCGCACACTTCAATTCAGCGGGCGGATGCGCCACCACCTCCTCCGGCAATTCCGCCGCCGGCAAATAAACCCGAAAGGTGGTGCCGCGCCCGACCTCGGTGCTCATCACGATGAACCCCTGGTGCGCCTCGATGATCCCCCGCACCGTCGAGAGACCGAGTCCCGTGCCTTTGTCGGCCTCCTTGGTGGTGAAGAATGGTTCCCAGATCCGGGCCGCCACCTCCGGCGGGATGCCGGTGCCGTTGTCTTCGACCTGCAGCATCACCCATGCTCCCGGCTTGGCCCCCTCAATCGCCTGCGCTGCTGCCGTATCGAGCCGGCAGTTCTCGGCCTTCAGACGCAATTTACCACCCTCGGGCATGGCATCGCGGGCATTGACGCACAAATTGAGCAGCACCTGATGCATCTGGGTGACCTGCGCTTTGATCGTCCAGAGTTCGTGCGCCACCCATTGCTCCAGCTGAATCGACTTGGGAAAGGTCTGCGCGATGACCTCCACAATCTCCCGCATCAAATGCTGCATTTGCACGATTCTAGGCTCGCCGCCGACTCCGTGGGCGAAGCCCAAAATCTGCCGCACCAGTCCCGACCCCCGGGTAACGCACTTTTCCAACGTGTCGATCCATCGCTCATCTTCGGGATGCTTGAGCCGACCGCGGAGCAAACTGGCCACCATCGCCACCGGGGCCAGCGCGTTGTTGAGATCGTGTGCAATTCCGGAAGCCAGCAGACCGATACTCTCAAGTCGCTGCGACCGGAAGAACTGCTCCTCCAGTTTCTTGTTTTCCGTGACGTCGTTGCCGATACAGAGCCATCCCGTCGTCCGCCCTTCGTCATCGCGCAGACTGGTTACGCTGGCCTCCAGGATGAGTGCCTCACCGCTTCGCCGCTGGCTTTGGATTTCGCCCCGCCAATCGCCGACGCCCTGAAAGATTCCTGCCACTGGCACGTAACCAGTGAAGCCGGGCAGCGCAAAGATCTCTCCCAAACTGCGCCCCTTGATTTCCCGATCCGTCCAGCCCAACAATCGCTCGGCGCCTCGGTTCCAAAATATAACCCGGTGATTAAGGTCGGTCGTGATGATGGCCTCATTGGCCTTGTCCAGCAATTCAGCCTGCTCGATCAGCCGCCGCTCCGCCTGCCGGCGCGCCTCGTTCTCGGCCAACAATGCCTCGTTGGACTGTAACAGTTCCGTCGTGCGCTGCGCCACGCGTTCATCTAGCTCCAGCGTCATGAGCATGAGCTCGGAGTTCGTCTGGCTCAGCTCGAGGTGCACCGCGCTCAATTCTGCGTGGCGTCGTTCGATTTCGCGGCGGAGTTCGTCGGTGGTCATGGTATCTTCTGTTTGACCACGAGCACCGTGGCATCATCTGAAGTTTTCCCGCGCGCGCGGAGCACCGCCTGCGCCATGGCGTCCGCCTTGAGCCCGGCCCAGGGAACAACTTCCTCTGGTCCCCAACGGGAACTCACCCCGTCCGAAAACAAAACCGCCATGCTGGTGCGCGTCCAAGGCAGCGTAGTTAGAAGAGGACGGGGCGCGTGGACTCCTAATATGCCCCGACGCACCCGCACCGGCAGACTTTGCCCGGCGTCGAAGATCCGCACCTCCACATTTCCGACCGAAGCGGCGATCACCTCGCCTTGCATCCAATTGAATCGCAGCAGGGCCATCACCACTCCGCGCGATCCCTGACAGGCCAGTTCCACGCCGGAGAAGATCTCCCCCAGCGGCCGGTCGAAGTGTCCTTCGACGTAGTGGCGCGCGATCCGCGCGGCGCGATGGGCCAGAGTTCCATGACCGCAGCCATCAATCACGCCCACCAAAGCATGTGCGCCCCATTGCTTGATCACGAAATCATCCCCGTTGTCCTCGGCCTTAGCCCGCGAGGCCGCCCCGAAATCCAAGGGCGAATTGACGAGCGGAAGCACCGCCTCCCGCAGCCACTTGCGACAAACCAACTTCATTCCGCCCTTGGCCCGCGCCCGAATCTTAAGTTCATCCATCAATCTATTCACCGCACCGAGCCCGACGCCCAAACTGCCGGCGGTGGAATATCCGTCACATACCGACTTCCTGAGGTCCGCAATGCCCGGCCCCTCGTCCAGTGACTCGATCTGTAAACCTTTCCGGCCCGCCTCGTGCAAAGTCGAAAAAATGAGCCGTCCGCCGCCCGCATACTTGACGAGATTGGTCGCTAGCTCGCTCGCCACCAAAACCATTTCTGCGCACGCGTCGGGCGGGAACCCAACTGCCGCGGCGGTAGTTGCAGCCAGTCGGCGCGCCCTCGGCACATCGGCAGGGTGGCCAACCTCCGCCTCACAGCTTGAGATGCCCGTGGCAGCTACTTTCGCAGCCATTTTCTCACCACGACGGTCGTCCCTTTCCCCACTACCGAGCTGATTTCCAGTTCATCCATCAGCCGCTTCGAGCCAGGCAGGCCCATCCCCATGCTTTTTTTCGTGGAAAAGCCCGGCTGCATCGCCTGGGCCAAATCGGCAATGCCCGGACCGTTGTCCTGAAAAGTGATCTCCACCCCATACTTGGTGCCGCGCTCAATCGGCATGCACACCATCAGGCCCGAGCCCGCGTAGACGTAAATGTTACGGGTCAACTCCGAGGCCGCCGTCACAATGCGGGTCACATCGGTCAGGCCGAAGCCCAGAAACGTCGCCGCCTCGCGCACGAGCTTCCGGGCGGTGACGATGTCGCTCTCGGAGCGGATCTGAAGCTCTGTGGGCGTAATGGACATTATAGCGCCGCCCCCTCCTCAGAATCCGCGATAAGCAGGTCGAAGGCCATGTCCATATTGAGCGCCGTCCATGTCTTACCCAGCGACAGCCCCAGTTGCGTGGCCGTCACCG
>CANGHW010000018.1 GCA_947453695.1 Opitutia bacterium | reverse complement strand
CTGGCAATGCGCCCATCAGCCGCCCGCGCGCCGCGATGAGCCGCAGACCGTCCTCGAGCGAGAAAACGCCCGCCACGCACGCGGCGACGAACTCACCGACGCTGTGTCCGGTCACCACCGCCGGCCGCACGCCGCGCGCGCGCAGAAGTTCCGCCAGCGACCATTCGAGCGCGAAGAGCGCGGGCTGGGTGAATTCGGTCTGCGCGAGCCGCGCCGCGGCCGGACTGTCGGGCGCGGCGTGCATGACACTCAGCAGCGGAACCGGCAGCAGCGGGTCGAGCACGGCCGCGCAGCGGTCGAGCGCGCCGCGGAACACCGGCTCATTTTCATAGAGACCGCGGCCCATGCAGGGAAATTGCGCGCCCTGCCCCGTAAACAGAAACGCAACCGACGGCACCGCGGACTTTTCGGCCGGCGCCGCCGCGCGAAGCTCGGCCGCGAGCTCACCGGCGGTGCGCCCGACCACCGCGATCCGGTGCGGAAAAGTGGTGCGCGTGGCATTGATCGTCGCGCACACATCGGCGAGCGGCGCGTTTGGATGCGCGTCGAACCAAGTGGCAACATCGCGCGCCAGCGCCACGAGCGCGGCCGATGCGGTGGCCGAAAGCGCGACCAGGTGGGCGCGCGACCCAACGGCCGCCGCGGACGAAACCGCCGGAGCCGAGGGTTCCTCTTCCAACACCACGTGGGCATTCGTGCCGGTGAAACCGAAGGAACTGACGCCGGCGCGGCGCAACGGGCCGCCCGTCTCCGCCGGCCACGGCGTGCGGTTGGCGACGATGCGCAGCGGCAGCGCCGCCCACGGGATGTAGGGATTCGGGGTGCGGAAGTGCAGGCTCGCGGGCAATTCGCCGTGCCGCAGAGCGAGCACGACCTTGATGAGACTCGCGATCCCGGCGGCCGCTTCGAGGTGGCCGAGATTGGTTTTCACCGATCCGACGAGGAGCGGTGCGGTGGCGGCACGGTCCGCGCCGAGCGCCGCGGCGAGTGCCTGCGCTTCGATCGGGTCGCCGAGGGCGGTGCCCGTGCCGTGCGCCTCGACGTAGCCAATCGAGACGGGCGGCAAACCGGCGCGGGCCAACGCCGCGCGCACGACGCGCGTCTGCGCGGGACCATTCGGCGCGGTGAGGCCGTTGCTGCGACCGTCTTGGTTGACCGCGCTGCCGCGGATCACGGCGAGGATCGGATCTCCCGCCGCGCGGGCGGCCGAGAGCCGCTTCAACACCACGAGCCCGCAGCCTTCGGCGCGCACGTAGCCGTCGGCTTCGGCGGCGAAGGCTTTGCAGCGCCCGTCGGGCGCGAGCATGCGGGCCTGGGAAAAATTAACCGCCAGCGCCGGATCGAGAATCACGTTCACGCCGCCCGCGAGTGCGAGCGAACACTCGCCGGCCCGCAGCGCCGCACATGCCTGATGCACCGCCACGAGCGAGGAGGAGCACGCCGTGTCGAGCGCGAGCGCGGGACCGTGGAAACCGAAAAAATACGCGAGCCGTCCCGCCGCCGCTGAGAGGGCGTTGCCGGTGCCACCATACGCGTCGATGCGGGTGAGATCATCGGCGGGCAGCGCGCGGCGCGCGTAGTCCTGCGTGCTGATGCCGACGAAGACTCCCGTGTCGCTGCCCGCGAGCGATGCGGGAGCGAGCCCTGCATTCTCCAGTGCGTGCCAAGCGACTTCAAGTAGCAGACGTTGCTGCGGGTCGAGCGCAGCCGCTTCGCGCGGAGCAATGCCGAAAAACTCGGCGTCAAAGCGGTCGATCCCGTTGAGAAAACTGCCGTGGCGCGAATTTGTCTTTCCTGGTGTCGCAGGTTCCGCCGCGTAGACCGCAGCAACGTCAAAGCGGTCGGACGGAATCTCGCCGATTGCATCCACGCCGTCGCGGAGCAGTTGCCAGAAGGACGCGGCATCGTGGGCTCCGCCCGGGAAACGCAGGCCTAGTCCGATGATCGCAATACTGTCAGGCTCGGAGGGCGGGTTCGGAGCACCGGGAGCAGTCGCGACGCTGCCCGGGACCGTCTCGCCGAGCGCAGCGCTCAGGCGGTTGATATCGGGATAGTCGTAAAGGAGCGTGGGGGAAACCGGCCGACCGAGAAATTCTTGGAGCTCGCCCGAGAGCGCGACGACGGTGGCCGAATCGAGTCCGTAGGCGGAAAACGCTTTGGTTACATCGACCGCGGCGGGATCGATTCCGATCTGGCGGGCCAGCCGCGCGCGCAACCAAGCAGCGATCGCACCACCCGTGCTGCGCCCGGATTCCGCGCGCATGTCCGTCACGGCAGGCGCGGGTGCGAGTGTGGGAGCGAAGGAGATCACGCGTGCGACCGGGTTCTCCCAACGCCCGACCTCGTCGAGCTCGCCGGCGAGGAATTGGGCACGGGCGTTGCGACGCTGAATTTTACCGGAAGAGGTTTTCGGCACCGTGCCGGTTTTCAACAGAACTACGGTGTGCGGCTGGAGTTCGTGCTGGGCCGCGAGGGCGGCGGCGAGCGCGGCCGCAATCTCGGGGACGTTTGCCTTGCGCAGGGCGGTGCGCTCAAGTTCCTGCACGACCACGAGGTGTTCCTCCCCGTCGATGGCGATGGAAAACGCCGCCCCGCAACCGGCGCGCAAGGCTGGATGCGCGCGCTCGGCCGTCAGCTCCAGATCCTGTGGGTAGTGGTTTCGGCCGCGAATGATGATGAGATCTTTCGCTCGTCCGCAGATGTAGAGCTCCCCTTCGGCATCGAGGTGACCGAGGTCGCCGGTGCGCAACCACGGCGTATCATCACCGGGCAGATGTGCGAAAAACGTCTCCGCGGTTTCTGCCGGCCGCTGCCAGTAGCCGGCGCACACGGTAGGTCCCGCGATCCAGAGTTCACCGATGGTGCCGTCGGTGGCGGGACGGCCCGTCGCTAGGTCCACAATCACGACGCGGGTTTCGAGGACAACCCGGCCTGAGCTGACGATTTCAAACGTCGTGTCGTCAGAGGCGCTGTCCGCGGCGAGAACAAATTTCCCCTGCTCCAGCGCGACGCGCTCGACGCGGCGCACGACGGGCTCGCGGTGGATATCGCATCCCGTCACCAACAGCGTGGCCTCGGCCATGCCGAAACACGGGTAGTGCGTGCGCGCGCGGAAACCGCACGGCGCAAACGCGGCCGTAAACTCGCGTAACGTCGATGCGCGCAGGGGCTCCGCGCCGTTGTAGGCGCTTTCCCAGCTGGAAAGGTCAAGGGTGGCTCGCACCTCGGGCGGGATTTTCTGCGCGCAGAGCGCGTAGCCGAAATTGGGTCCACCGCAGTGCGTCACACGAAACCGTGTGATCGCTTCGAGCCAGCGCGCCGGACGCTGGATGAAACTCACCGGCGACATCACAACGCCGAGGTAACCCGTGTAGAGTGGGCTCAACAGGCCGTCGATCAGCCCCATGTCGTGAAAGCTCGGCAACCACGTTGCCGAGACAGTGTCGGCGTGAAGTCGGGCCGACTCCTGGATGTAGTGCGTGTTGTAGAGGAGATTGGCGTGCGTGACCATCACGCCGCGCGGCGTGCCTGTAGAACCTGAGGTATACTGGAGAAACGCCACGGACTCGGCCCGGACTTCCGGTGCCAGCCACGCATCTGCGGCACCCGCGGGGACCGTATCGGTCGCCAGCCAATTCAGCGCGGTCCACCCCGCATCGCCGGCAATGAACCCCTGGACGTTGCCAAGCGTCTTCGCGTTGGTCAGCGCCCACCCCGCTCCGCTGTCGGTGACGACCGCACGCAGCCGCGGGAGGTGCCCTTGGTTCCTCGGAGGATAGGCGGGCACAGCAATGACCCCGGCATAGAGGCAGCCAAAGAAGGCTTCCAGAAAATCGAGTCCGGGCGGATAGAGCAGCGCTACACGATCGCCGGGCGCGCAACGTTGGCCGAGCGCGCCCGCGATGGCGCGGGCCCGAGCATCGAGCTGCGCATAGGCTAGACTTGGCTCGACGTCGCCGGCATCGGGCAGGAAAATGAACGCTGTGCGGTCCGCCTGTGCCGCCGCTCGCCATTGCAAAACATCGACCAAGGTCGACGTGCAAGCATGGCTCCACGCCGGAGCGTTGATAGGCACTTTTTTAGGCACAGTCCCACGATCAGAAAAGAGCGACGGCATAGCGCGCAACAGACAAATGATTGCAGCCGCGAAGAAAGCGGCCACCAGATCAACCTGGCCTCCGCCTGCAAAGCGCGCACTGCACGGCAGGAAGTTGAACGCAGTGGTGGCGCTGGCGCTGGTGCCGTGAAGCACCGACCATCCGATCACCCCGTCGCCCGCGCTCCAGGCTCGGCCCGTGGCCTGCCTCAGCGGCGCTCTCAGGGATGCCCAAACCGCAGAGATATTCCCGTTCGTCGCATGCCGGTGCCGCAAGTCGTCCCAGCGTCCAACCTAGCAAATGTCGTCGGCTCATGGCGTTCCCTCCACCGTTCAACCGTAATCACGGGCGACTTCCTGAGCAGACCACCGAAAGTTTTCCGAAAAAAAAGAATAGGCGTGCCGCGAGCTTGCGGGATGCGAACGAATTACCACCCAGCTCATTTATATTTGGCTGAGTATTCTCGAAGGATCCAAGTCATGCTTTGATGCTCGCCGTGGCCAGGATCCTCCATCCGGCAACTGCTCGCGCCGCCAACAGGCGTTCAGCCGTTTGACGACGCATACCTTGCGGCAAGGTCGGACTGCGCTGGACCAGTTTCATCGGCGGCTGAGACAAATCACTCGAGGATCACCTGAAGAGGGCAGGCTGAGCGCTGCGCTACCCACGCCGTGTCGGACGCAGCCCAGCATCGCGGTTCCCCGCCCACGACCAGCCAGCCTGTCCAACTCGAACCCGCGGCCTCTTCGGGGGCCACACTCGCCCGGTTACTCAAAAATAGATCGCACCCGTGGGTCGCGTCGCGACGCGGCGCCAATGCCATTGACACATCCCGCGCGCGTGGCTGCGTAACTGCCCCGCCATGGTCACTCCGTCTGCACCCGCTTCCGATCTCATCGCGCTCCTCGATGTCTGCGCCGCCCGCGGTGTCGGGCTCGAAATCACCGCGACCGGAGCGTTGAAAGTGCGGGCACCGGAAGGAGCTCTTACCCAGGAATTGCAAGCCCGGCTCAAGGAGCATAAGCCCGCACTCATTGCGCTTCTGCATTCGCGGCAATCCAGCGCGCCGGCCAACGCCGCGATCCCGCGCCGCACTGCCTCCGGTCCGGCCGCGCTCTCCTCGGCGCAGGCGCGCCTGTGGTTCCTCACCCAACTCGACCCTGCCAGCAATGCGGCCTACAACATCGTCGCCGCCGTCAGGATTCGCGGACCACTGGATGCCGACGCGCTGGAGCGCGCGGTCGGTGCGCTCGTTGCGCGCCACGAGGTCCTCCGCACCAGTTTCATCGCCGCAGCCGGGCAGCCACAGCAAGTCATCGCCGACCACGTCGTCGTGCCGACGGAGCGCGCCGATCTGCGTGCACTCGCGCCGGCAGCCCGCGAACAGGCGCTCCGTGACCGCCTCGGTGCCGAGGCGACGAAGGCCTTCGATCTCACCCGCGCTCCTCTGCTGCGCACCACTTTACTCGTGACTGAGCCCGGCGAGGCCGTGTTTGTTTTCACGATCCACCACCTCGTCTCCGACGGTTGGTCTTCGGGCGTAATCGTGCGCGACCTCGCCGCACTCTACCGCGCTGAGACCACCGGCCATGCAGCCGGATTGCCCGACATGCCCGTGCAGTTTGCCGATTATGTCGCGTGGCAATCCGAGCGACTGGCCGCTCCTTCGGCGGCAGAAAGTTTGGCTTTTTGGCAACGCACGCTGGCCGACGCACCCGTCCTCAACCTGGCGACCGATCATCCCCGTCCGCCCGCGATGACCTACTCAGGAGCCACGGAATATTTCACCTTTCCGCCCGACCTCACCCGCGCCTTGGGCGACGTCGCCCGCCGCGAGGGTGCAACGCTCTTCCAAGTGCTGCTCGCCGGGTGGAACAGTCTTTTGTTCCGCTACACGGGCCAGACGGATTTTGCCGTCGGCACCTCGATTGCCAACCGCGCGCATCCCAGCCTGGAACCGCTCGTGGGCTTCCTGACCAACACGCTCGCGTTGCGCACGCCGCTCGGCGGCGATCCGACGTTTGCCGAAGTCCTCCGTCGCACCCGCGCCACCGCCACCGCCGCCTACGCCCACGCTGAGACCCCGCTCGAACGCATCATCGAAGCTGTGCGGCCCGACCGCACGATGAGCCAAAACCCGCTCTTCCAGGTCTGTTTCTCCCTCCTGCAAACTCACCGCGAAGCGCTGCAGCTCGGCGCCGGCCTCACCCTCGAACAACTCAACGTCCCCGGGTTCACGGCCCGGTTTGATCTGACCGTCTTCATTGAGGACACCCGCGAAGGCCTGCTGGTCGGCGTCGAATACAGCCGCGATCTGTTCGAGTCGGCGACCATCGGACGCATGATGGGGAATTTCCGCGCGCTGCTCACTCACGCCGCCGCGGCACCCACGACGCGTATTGCACTCCTCCCCTTGCTCGACGCGGCAGAACGCCACCAACTCCTCCGCGAGTGGAACGCCACGACGACGGCCTACCCGCGTGATCGGTGCGTTCACGAATTATTTGAAGCCTGTGCGGCCGCGAACCCGGAAGCGCCTGCCGTCACCGCCGGCGAACGCACGCTCACTTACGCCGCATTGAATTCCGCCTCCAATCGGCTCGCGCGCCTGCTGCGGGCGCGCGGCGTCGGCGCCGATGTCGGTGTCGCCGTCTGCGCCGAACGCACCCTCGAAATGGTCGTGGCGCTCGTAGCTGTGTTGAAGGCAGGCGGACACTACCTCCCCTTCGATCCGGCCGATCCGGCCGAGCGGCTTAATTTTCTCTTCGATCAGGTGCAGGCCCGCCTGCTCCTCGCCCCGGCTGACGCCGCGGCCCGCATGCCGGCGACCAACGTGCCGTTTCTCGCGGTGGTCCTCGATGCCCCCGACCTGCTGGCGGAGTCGCCCGAGAATCTGCCGAACGTCACCGTGCCCGACAACCTCGCTTACACGACTTACACGTCGGGATCGACCGGCCGGCCCAAGGGCATCTGCATTCCGCACCGCGGCGTCGTGCGCCTCGTGCGCGACACCAACTATCTCCCTTACGGCCCGGACCTCCGCATCCTCGAACTCGCGCCCGTCTCGTTCGATGCCTCGACATTTGAACTATGGGGTGCGCTCTGCAACGGCGCACTCCTCGTCGTGCTCCGCGCCGGCGCACCTTCGCTCCGCGAGCTCGGCGAGGAAATCCAGCGACACCGCATCACTTCACTCTATCTGACTTCGGCGTTGTTCAACCTGATGGTCGATGAACGCATCGAAGCGTTTCACGGCGTGCGCCACCTCCTCGTGGGCGGGGACATCATTTCCGTGCCCCACGCCCGCAGCGTGCTCGCGGCGCACCCCGGGCTTACGCTCATCAACGGCTACGGCCCCACCGAGACTACGACGTTTGCGAGTTGCGGCCTGTTGCGCCGGCCCGAAGACGTCGGCTACACCGTCACGATCGGGCCGCCCATCTCGAACACCACCCTGCTGATCCTCGACCGGGAAATGCAACCCGTGCCGATCGGTGTGCCGGGCGATCTCTATATCGGCGGTGACGGCAACGCGCGCGGCTACCTGTTGCTCCCCGGCCTTACCGCCGAATGCTTCGTCCCCCACCCGTTTCCCGTTATGCCGGGTGAACGCGTTTACAAGACCGGCGATCTCGCCCGCTGGATGCCCGACGGCACGGTGGAATTCCTCGGTCGGCGCGACTTCCAGGTCAAAGTCCGGGGGTTCCGCATCGAACTAGGCGAGATCGAGAGCTGTCTCGCCGCCCACCCGGGCGTGAAGGAAACCCTGATACTGGTCCACGAAACGCGCCCGGGAGACAAACGGCTGGTGGCCTACGTGCAGCCGCGGCCCGGCCTGACGGCTCCGACCGACGACGCTCTGCGCGAACACGTGCGCGAACGCCTCCCCGACTTTATGGTCCCCGCCGGTATCGTGCTGGTACCGGAGTTCCCGCTGACGGCCCACAACAAAGTCGACCGCGCCGCCCTCCGCTCACTCGGCACTGGCACCGCCGCCGCCCGCCGGCACATCTCGCCCCGCACGCCGCTGGAAGAAACCATCGCCGGCCTCTGGGGCGCCGTCTTGAAAAATGGCCGCATCGGCGCAGAGGACGATTTTTTCGACCTGGGCGGCCACTCCCTGCTCGCCACCCAGGTGATGTGGCGCGTCTCGGAAGTTTTCCGGGTGGAGCCGCCACTGCGGTTGCTCTTCGAGGCGCCAACCGTCGCGAAGTTTTCCGCCGCCCTCGGGGCGTTGATCGATCAAGGCGCGGACAAACCCGGCCGTGCCGAGGCGATGGCCCGCGTGCACCTGCGCGTCAGCCGCATGTCAGCCGCCGACGTCCAGCGCCTCCTCGCAGCGAAACGCGCGTAACTGCTCAGGTCCAGTAGATCGCCGTCTGCGGATCTCTAAACCCCATCAGAAACGAAATCGTCGAGCGATACTCGCCCGGATTGGCCTGGGCCTGCACGGCATGGATCAGCTTGCCGTTGAAGAAATAAATGTCGCCCGCGTGAACCGGCAAATCGATGCGGTCAAACTTGTCGAGCCACTCCGCTTGGTAGGGATAACCGGTTTCCTCCAGCCCGAGGGCGCGCCGCGTGTTCGAGTCCGGCTCGATGTTCCAATACACCAAGTTGCCGCCGGCCGCGCCGTTTTGCAGGCACATATTGACCGCCGCCAACGGATTCCGCGCGACGTCCTGAATCTCGAAACCAGCCTGTTGCTTGGCGCTGAGCTGCGCCGCATCGTCGTGCGCCGCGAGCGCGAATTTACCGCCACCGCTCCAAGACCGGATGACAAACTCGCCGGCATCGCGTCCCTGGTGCCGCGCGACCCGCAGGCCCACTCCACTGCTCGCGAGTTCGGCGCGAACCTCCGCCATCAACTCGTCGAACACATTGCGTCCACCGTCAAACACGTCGTGCACCGCCGCACTCGTCGCCGCCGCTTCGTCGAGATAGAGCGAAAGATCTTTCGCATAGTGATAGGTGCCCAGGTAGTAGGCGGGCACCGCATCTCCCCGCTGCCGTTTCTGCGGGTGTTTCCAGAAATTGTCGCAAATGCGTTGGCACAACGCCGAGTCCATCGCCTGGCGGAAAATACAGCCTGCTACCTCGCCGCGCATCACTCGGACAATCTCGCGCGGGTCGAGGCGGGTGAATTCGCCAATGCGGAAATACTCCGCAGAATAGACTCGTCCTGTGATGGATGGGAAGCCGGTGGCAGCTGTCATGGCGTAAGATTCAGCCAACCCGGCGAATCGCTGTCTAGCGTTCTTTGCAGCGTAGAAACCGTCGTCCCGAGCCGCCTGCTCACACCCCTCGCCGTCCGCAAACTCGGCACTTGATTAACCCGACGGCCCTCGGCTTGCTCGCTCGCCGACCTTGATTTGATCGGCGGCGCGCCATGCAACTTCTCAAACTTATCAAAAAAGAGAGCACCACGTCGCTCCAGACATTGCTCGTCCTCACCGTTGTTTCAGGCGTCGCGCAGGGCTTGCTGTTGTCGATCATCAACAACGCCGCCGCCACCGCCGCGTTCGCGGATCTCAATTTTCGGAATCTGCTACTCTTCGTGATCGCGATCACGATCTTCATCCTCGCCAAACGCGTCGCCCTCGAAAGGTCCTTTGTTTTGGCCGAGGAAGTAATCGCCAAATTACGCGTGCGTATTGCCGACAAACTCCGCCGCTCCAACCTTGCGGTCGTCGAGCGGATCGGCAAAGCCAACGTCGAGACGCGACTTTCCCAGGACACCCTCACTCTATCGCAGGCCGCCGGCGAAATCGCCAACGCCGCCCAGTCCGCCGTGATGATCGTTGTCTGCGTCGCTTACCTCGCCGTCCTCTCCAAGGTCGCGTTCATGCTGACTGCCGCCATGATCATGGGCGGCATCGCCATTTATCTGCGCAATCAACGCCTCATCAACCGCGAACTCCAGCAGGCCACCGAGAAGGAAACCGAGTTCTTCGTCTCGCTCGGTCATCTCATGGACGGCTTCAAGGAGCTGAAGGTCAACCAGGCCAAGTCCGACGATCTCTTTGAGAACCATTTCAAGCGCATCTGCGCAGACGCCGAACGGGTAAAAATCCGCACGGGGCTCGAATACGTCCGCAACTTCATCTTCTCCCAAACTTTTTTCTACATCCTGATCGCCGTGCTCGTCTTTCTCCTGCCCGCCCTGAACGAGGGCTACGCAGATGTGATCGTGAAAACGACCGCCGTGGTTCTCTTCATCATTGGCCCGCTCACCTCGTTGGTCAGCTCCATCCCAATCTACGCCCGCGCCAGCGTCGCGCTCGGCAACCTCACGAAGTTGGAGGAATTCCTCGATTCGCCCATCGCGGCCGCCGAGCGCATGGTCGCCCCGGCCCGCATCGATTTCACCGGCTTCAAGGAAATCGTGATCGAGGATGCGACGTTTTCCTATCTCGACGAGATGACAGGCCGGCCCGCCTTTTCGGTTGGCCCGTTTCGGCTCTCGTTCGCTGCGGGCGAGACGGTCTTCATCGTCGGCGGAAACGGCTCCGGCAAGTCCACGCTGATGAAACTGCTCACCGGGCTCTACGCGCCACAGAGTGGTGCCCTGCTCGTCGACGGCGTCCGCCTCCAGGCCTCGCACTATGCCGGCTATCGCGAACTTTTTTCCATCGTCTTCACCGATTTTCACCTGTTTGACCGACTCTACGGGCAAACCAACGTCGACGAGAAGCGGCTCGCACAGCTTCTCACCCGCATGGAACTCGACGAGAAAACTGCTTACACCAACGGGCGCTTCACGCATTTAAGTCTCTCGACCGGCCAGAAGAAACGTCTGGCTCTCATTGTCGCCTTCCTCGAAGACCGCCCCGTGATCGCTTTGGACGAATTCGCCGCCGACCAAGATCCGGAATTCCGCCGTTTCTTTTACGAGACCCTTTTGCCCGAACTGAAGGCGGCGGGCAAGACCGTCATCGCCATCACCCACGACGACCGGTATTTTCACTGCGCAGACCGTGTGATCAAGATGGAGTATGGCCAAGTCCAGCCCACCGCCCCTGCCGCCAACACCAACTGACCTATGAGCCCCGTTCCTCCTGCCGGCACCCCGGCCCCTGCTTCCCCGGCCCCTTCCGCGCCGCCCGTCTGGCGGCAAAATCTGGATGCTTGGATCGAGCGTCTCCGCCTCAAGGCCCGCGAGAATATCGTGCCTCTGTGCCTCGGCGGCCTTATCTTTTCCTTTCTCGTCGTCTATCTCGCCAACCGAATCTTCATTCTCATCGGCCCCGGCGAAGAAGGGGTGCTGTTTCGCCGGCTCACCGACGGCACCGAAACGTCGCACGCTTACAAGGAGGGCTTGGTGATCATCGCGCCTTGGAACACGATGTTCATTTACACCATGCGCGTGCAGGAGCGCACCCAGCTCGTGGAAGCGCTCAGCAAGAACGGTCTCACCGTCCGTGTGACCGTCTCCATGCGTTATTTTCCGGAAGAGAAAAACCTCCCGTGGTTGCACCAAAGAATTGGGCCCGACTATGCCGATCGCATTGTCGTGCCGGAGGTGATGACCGGCGTGCGTGAAGTCGTCGGGAAATTTGAACCTGCCCAACTCTACACCCTGAATACCACCGAGATTTCCGACCAGATCATCGAGGCCGCCACGCGCAGCCTCAGCCAGAAGTTCATCCAGCTCGACGACATTAATATCATCAACATCCGCCTCCCGAATCTCGTGACCAACGCGATCGAGAGTAAGCTGATGCAGGAGCAAATGGCCGAAGAATACTTATTCCGCCAACAGCGGGCCGCAGCCGAAAAAACCCGTCTTGAGACCGAAGCCGAAGGTATCAATAAATACAACACGACGATTTCCGGCAGCCTCACCCCGGAGTTACTCCGTTACAAGGGAATCGAAGCCACCCTCGAACTCGCCAAATCTCCCAATTCAAAGGTCGTAGTGGTGGGTTCCGGCAAGGACGGTTTGCCGCTGATCTTGAATGCCGAAGGGGCGAGCCCAAAATGAACCCCATCGGACCAGCACTGGATTGCCGCACCCGGAGCTAGCGGTTACTATCGTTCATTATCCGCGTAAATTCCGCCCAAACTCCGTCATAGTAGAGCTGCGCATCGTCTACATCGACGAGGTAGTTTGTCTTCGCCGGCACCATATAGGAAGGCGTGTTTTTCAATGATTCATCCACCCCGGCCAGAAGCGTATTGCCGTAGAAGCTATCCCTTGTGACCCGTTTTGCGATCTCTTTCCTCAGCAGGAAATTAATGAACTCCTGTGCGAGCACCTGATTGCCGGACGAGGCCGGAATAGCCAACGTATCGATCGTGATGATCGACCCATCTTCCGGCAGCTTGTAGCCAATCTCGGGGTGCAGAATCGCTTCCTGTTCCGCGGAGACAAACAAGCGTGACACCCAATTCTCGGCTCGCTGCCAATTCTTGGCCACCCACGACCGGTCACCTGCTACGCCTGCAGGAACGTCTGCGATCAGCCGCGTAATCTCGGGAGCCCAGGTCTGCAACAAAACTCCCGAGCCGTTTTGCAGTTGCTGGCCACCGTCATCCCATACGAGGCGCGGCTTGTCCGCTAGCACTTGCGGTTTCAAAAGGCGACCGGCCTCCCTGATCTCCGCTCGGTCGATCGAATTGGGCGACTTTCCCGACGCAATCAAAGCGAGTCCAACCAACTCGCGTTTCTCCGCTGTCAACATTCGGCGTTGACCGAACTTCGACCCTACCTCGTTGGAAAAAAAATCTCTCCAAGTCTGGGGCGGCAGAGGCTTATCGTCCGTTTTCGTCCCCGGAAACTCCGTTTTCGAATATCCAATCCCCAAACAATTCCAAAGATAGGGCAGGGCATAATCTTCGTCGCGCCCGAGATCAACCGCACTCTCCTGCGGTGCTTCGGAATTCGCACCCGGTTCCATGGCGGCCTGCAGCAACGAAGCCTTCTGGCCTTTCGCGGCTTTCGCGGCTGCGGCTTTCGCCGCTTTCGCGTCTTTCACGGCCTGCGCGGCTTGCTTGGGCCCGTCAAAATACCTCGGATCGATCCGGCTCCTGTTCTCCAGCACGCTGCCTGAGAGCCTGGCCAGCAAACCTTGCCGCCGCATCCCCCGCACAAGGTGATTCGATGGCATAATCACATCGAATTCGTTCCAACTTACCTTCACCCGAGCCAACATTTCCTCGTTGCTGCGGTAGTTCTTAACCTCAACTCGCACATTAAATTCATTTTCGAAATCGGCGATCACGTCGGGGTAAATATAATCATTCCAGATATATAACCTCAGCACCGGACGCGACCAGTGCCACCAAGCAAAACATAGCGACACCGCCAACGCGATGACCAACAGAAACTCGAGAAGATGGCGGGTGGCTGTTTTCATGAATAGCGAAGGATCCCTCCGCTCGTTTGCAGTGATATGCCGACAGCGGCCAAACCATGTCAAGGCGGCGACAGTTTGTGCTGGCCACCTCAGTCCCGCGCCGCATATCGACACCCTCGAAATTGCCCGCCGCCCTAGGCCGTCCTCCATGAACCCTACCGAAATCACGCCCGAGATTTTCAAAGTCGTCCTCAATCACGAAGAGCAATACTCAATCTGGCCGTCCTATCGCGACAATCCGCCGGGCTGGCGTGACGCTGGAAAATCTGGTTCGAAGGAGGAGTGCCTCGCCTACATCAAGGAAGTATGGACGGACATGCGCCCCCTTAGCCTGCGCCAAAAAATGGCAGCCGACGCACGTCGGTAGTCGTCTCGGGCTCAATGCTACTTCCTCTCGCCCCCAGCAAGTGGCTCAGTTGCCCACGCCCCAACAGCGCCGTGCCTGTGCGGCTTTGGTGCTTCCCGTTCGCGGGCGGTGGAGCCGCCGCGTGGCACAACTGGTCTGCTCACCTTGCCACCGCGGCTGAGGTGGTGGCGGTTCGGCTGCCGGGTCGCGAGAACCGGCTCGCCGAAACTCCGCTCAGCGCGGTGCATCACTTGACCTCGGCACTCGCCGACGAGCTGGCACCGTATCCCGACCAGACCTTCGTATTCTGCGGCCACAGCTTTGGCGCTCTACTGGCCTTCGAAGTCGCTCGTGCGCTCCGCGCTCGGGGCTTGCCCGGACCGGCCGGTCTGATCGTCAGCGGTGCGCGGGCGCCCGGAACCCCGCGTCGCGAAACCGATCTTCACCGACTCGCGGACGACCAACTCGTCGCTGAAGTCGATCAACGTTACGGCGGGATTCCGGCAGCCGTGCGCGCGAACCCCGAGTTCCTGGCCTTGTTTCTGCCGGCCTTACGCGCAGACCTGACGGCCTACGAAACCTATCGCCCCACTGAGGAGCCAAAGCTCTCACTCCCCCTGCTCGCTCTCGGCGGCGAAGACGATCGCCACGTTCTGCGCGCCGAATTGCTCGCATGGCAATTGCACGCCACCGGCGGCTTCACTTCGGAGTTTTTCCCCGGCGGCCACTTTTTTCTGCAAACCCAGGCACCGGATGTAGTCGCGTGCGTAGCGAAATTCTTGAGATTGCTTAAACAGGAAAGTGACTGAGCGGTATAAGTTTTTTCTTGCCTGGGATCAGAACACCCAAATCCTTACTATCCGAACTATTCGTCTAAAATAATCGGAGTCCACCAACATGACTGAGACCCAAACCGAGCCGAGCAAACAAGTCCGTGCCGAGGCCATCATTAATAAATACCTGCCGTGGTCACTGGGCGCCGGTCTCGTTCCGATTCCGATCGCCGATGCTGCACTAATTGGCGGCATCCAAGTCAAGATGCTCTCCGAGATCTCACAGGTCTACGGCGTGGAGTTTTCCGAAAATGCAGGCAGGTCTGTCATTGCCTCCCTGCTCGGCGGAGTGGGCTCTACGGCGGTCGCAGCAGGCACACTGGGTAGCGTGATCAAAGGCATCCCCGGTTTCGGTGCGATATTGGGCGCCACCACACTGCCTTTGATCGCTGGCGCCACGACGTATGCGATCGGCAAAGTCTTTACGCAACATTTCGAATCCGGCGGCACCTTCCTCACCTTTAATTCGGTCGAGGCCAAAAAGGTGTTCGATGAGAAGTTCGCCGAAGGAAAGACCCGCGTCGCAACGTTGGCCCGCAATCTCGACGCCAAGGTCTCCAAAGCGGTCGATTTCTAATTATCCCTCAGATCACATAAACCAACCGTCAATCCATCCCACCCATGCTCGTTAAACTGCTTCCCTACCTGATCTTGGTCGCCCTCGTTGCCTACATTGGCAAGGATCGCAAATTCGGCTTCTGGGGCAATTTCTTCTGCTCCCTCATCTTCACGCCGGTCGTCGGACTCGTGATTGTTTTCGCCTCCGACAAACGTGCAACGCTCGCCTCCGGCTCCACGGCCAGCGGCACTGCAGCCGTCGTCTAAATCGCCTACTCTCCTCAAACTCCCGGGAAATCCCGGGAGTTTTTTTGTGCCCTCTCTTCTGTTCTGACCGTTCCCTGTGAAAATCACGGTTTGCAATGGAAAAGGCGGCGCCGGCAAGACCACTTTGGCTGTGCTGCTCGCGGTCGCCTTTCAAAAAGCCGGGCACCGCGTCGCTCTATTGGATCGCGACCCCCAGGGCACTGCGACGCGCTGGATTAGTGAGACGCACGACGTGGAACTGGCGCAGCCCGGAGGCGACTACCGCCTTCAAGTTATCGATACACCGCCGCAGCTGGATTCCCCCCTCCTGCTCCAATCGCTGGCCGAAGCCGATTGCGCGCTTCTCGTGAGTTCGCCTTCACCGGCGGACCTCTGGACCTCTCAAGACAGCGTTGCGGTGATCCGGGCTCATCTCCGACCGGGATGCCACGCCCGTGTGCTGTTCAATCAGGTCCAATCGCGCACGGTCCTCGGGAAAGACCTCGCATCGCTCGCGCAACGCATCGGCCTGACCCCACTCGCGACCCACGTGAGCCGACGACAAGCCTTTCAACACGCCGCCCTCCTCGGTTGGCGCGCACTTGACAGCGAGAGTCGTGAAGAACTCTTGCACGTCGCTCTCGAACTCGCCGCACTTCAGTCCTAATTTATGCCACGGATCAAAAAGAGCGACAAGCTGCTCAACAAGCTCAGTCAATCCCTCGACCAGCACACGGTCGAAACGCCGCCCGAAACAGGTCCTGCCCCCACCGAACCGACGATTTCGTCCGCCGCGAAGCCGGCTGAGCCCGACAGCACGCCCGGCGAACCGAGTTTCATGGCGCAACCCGTTCCCCCCGTCAGCGCGCACGTCCCTCTCGACACGGCGGGACGCGCGGCCGCCGCCGACGAAATCCTGAAGCGCCATATCCCGTATGCACTCGGCGCCGGCATGGTCCCTCTGCCTTTTTTCGATGTCGCCGCCATCTCCGGAGTCCAACTTAAGCTGATCTCCGAACTTTCGCAGTTATACGGCGTCGATTTTTCCCATCACCTTGCGCGCAATATTGTCGTCGCACTGGTCGGCGGAGTTGGCTCGTGGACCATGGCCGCCGGAGCACTCGGCAGCGCAGCCAAAGCCATTCCGGGTGTCGGCACGTTTTTCGGCGCCACGACTATACCTTTGATGGCCGGCGCAGTCACCTATGCGACTGGTCGCATCCTCATTTCTCATTTCGAATCGGGAGGAAATCTCCTGAATTTTGACGCCCCCGCCATGCGCCAGGCGTTTTTCGCCAAAGTCGAAGAGGGCAAGGCTTTCGTTCGGTCGTTGTAAACCGCCCTGTTACGAACCGATGACCGCCGCATCCGCGCCGCCCGCCTCGGCCCAACCTTCCGTGAGGCTCCCCACCCCTGAGCTTTCCCGTCAGGCCCAGAAGATTATCCGGCACCACGCGGCACTTTGCGCCGCTGCCAGCATGATTCCCCTGCCCGTGGCCGGCAGCATCGCCGTCACCAGCGTGCAGCTCGACATGCTGAGCGATATTTCCCGCCTCTACGGGGTGCCCTTCTCCCACGACGCCGGACGGGCGCTGCTCGCCTCGGCGGCGGGCGGCTTACTCAACTACTATTTGTCGCAGAATCCCATCACCCGTGCCGTGCGAGACTTTCTTAATGCCACCGTGCCGTGGCTCGCACTACCGCTTCGCCTGTTCACCGGTCCGTTGTTGATGGCCGGATACACCACCCTGCTCGGCCAGTCCTTCGTCCGGCACTCGGAAAAGGGCGGTTCGTATCTGAACTTCGACTGGAGCGCCTTCCGCCAGGAACTCACGGCCAAACTCGGTTTTGGGTCCCCTCGTCCCAGTCCCGTGATCGACATTGTAGCCACGACGGTGCCGACGAACGGCGTTGGGCGATGATCATTCGTCCGCGCCGCGCTTCCCGCGCCGCGGATCAGACCAGCTCAAACTGGCGCACACGGGTAATTCCCCGCCGCACCACCGCAGCAGCGGAGTAACCTGCTGCCACGGCGAGATCGCACCACTGCCACCGCTCGCTCGCGAGTTCATCTTCGCTGTCGGTGATCAGCGATGACGAAGCCTCCCCGGAGAGAGCTACCTCAAAACTGGCCAGTGGCTTGGCCAATCCCACGCCCAGCGCTTTGAGGTAGGCTTCTTTGCGCGTCCATCCGTCAAAGAAAAAACGGGTTTGAGACGACGTCGGAACGTTCTTCCACGCCGCGAATTCCGCCGGCGAGAAATAGTCGCGCACGATCGATTCACCGTCGATCTCGCGCCAACGCTCAAGATCGACCCCCAATGACCGTCCGTGCGAGAACCCCAAAAGGACCCAATCTCCTGAATGCGAACTATTGAACTCCAAGCGGTCGTCGGACGAGCCTACCCGCAAGACCGGCTTACCTTTTCCTTCGATCGCAAACTCCTCTCCCGCCAACGAACGGCCCAAGTAGCTCTGCAAAAGCCAGCGCAAGGCCCCACGACTCACCAACTCACGCCGCGCGTCCTTAGCGAAATGAAACCGCTCCAGCCGCGCCTGCTCACGCGCGGTCAAAAGCGCTTTCCATTCCTCTAGTTTCACTCCCACTCGATCAACTGACACCCGCCACACATGCAATTCGTCGGGCGGCAGCGTGAATGCAGAAGCCGCCGTCAGCGGAGTCCAACCAATCGCGTCCAAGCCGGCATCTCGATGCATAAACCAGAGTGCGGCGCAGATCCGCCGATGGCAAACCACCGAATGATCCACACCACAAATTCCGGAAGCGAACCTGTGTGCCAAACCAAGGCCCAAGGAACGCCAGTGCGCCGGAATGGGACGTGACATGCGCAACCCAAACTCGCTGGTGTCGCTTAACCCGAACGCCGAAGTCGAGCGAGGGTGGACGACGAAAGCCGGTTTCGAGCCGTCAAGGACTGGCACCAACCGGGACCGTTTGCGGCAGCACAGAATCCAACTGCGGCGAAGTGAGTGTCGACCATTGTAACGCGACGTCCAGGAGCCGCCCGTTTTGGCCAGGCCGCCCCAATCTCGGGATTGGACCTTGATCATTGGCCCTTGATCCTTCCCCCCTTCGCCTTCGGCCCGTCCCTTTTCCGCGTGTTCCGTGGGCTCATCGGTTTCGTGTATTTCGTGTTTCCGCCTCCGTGCCATCCGCCATTCGCGTCCCATTCGCATCATTCGCGGGCACACGTCCGACATTAGACATTGGTCATTGGTCCTTTCCTCCCTCGCCCATCTCCCATCGCCCCGCGCCCATCGCCCCTCGCCCTCGCCCCGCGCCTCCACAAAAAAGCGCCGCACATACTCGTGCGGCGCTTCGCCTTACCCCAACCGCCCCAGCCCCGTGGCCGTGGACGTGACTCCCCGGCAGCTTACGCCGCCTGCTTTTCCACCGGCAGCTTTTCCACCGGCGTGGTCACAACCTCCCTGGCGGGAGTCGTCGGCGTCGTCGCCGGCGTCTCCTCGTCCTCCGCCCCACCGCGGGTCCCGCCGAAGTTGAAGACTCGACGAGCGCGCTTGTAGCGCAGGACCGCCTCCGGGCGGGTGCGCTCCATCAACCCCATGATGGGATCGATCTGGTTGCGGAGGAGCTCGCGCACCTCCTGAAACGCCTCGGCGAGCATCTCCGTGGAGGTGGTCTTGTTGAGCATGGTTTTCGCCATGCTCTCCACCGCCCCCGAAGCCGTCTCGATCGAGACCTCCAGTCCGTCCAGCAGGTCGGACGTCACCCCGTAGGGAGCGACGGCCGGCGCCACCGCCCGCACCGCTTCCAGCACGCGCCGCGCCCGGGTCATGCGTTCCGCCCGGCGCATCGAATGGAGCTCGCTCCGCGTGAGCTTCGCGATCGTCTCGAGGTCCAGGAGTCCCTCGGTGCGGGCATGGCCCACCACCATTGCGGACACCCGCGCCACGAGATCGCTCGCCTCGTGCAAGGCCTGCTCGCGCATCCGCATCGTGGCCTGCGCGGGAAATTCCTGCGCGGCGTTCAAGAGGAGGATGCGACTGCGGGCGGTTTTCAACGCGGCGTTCTTCTCCCCCAGGAGAGGGGGAGCGCCCGTTGCCATAATCGAGTCCAGGACAGCCTGGACCGCGGTAATCATACTGAGTTCGTTCTTTTGCGTGGTGTTCATTGTATCTAGGTTTTACTGACAAAGTGGTTTCCGCCCCGGGGCCGACCGTTTCGCCCCCGGCCCGGGTTCGAACGGGCGCGGCTGACGCAGGCGGAAAGGTGCCGGCCGATCGCCTCGATCCGACCCGATCGACTGCGTGAGTCCGGCCCGAGACCGGAGAAAGGTGCTCCCGCCGTTTTGCCGGCATTTTTCTGCAGATTTATGACCTAGCCCGCGGAGCCTCGCCGGGAACTCCGGGCCATCGCCGCATCCGCGGCCGCTTCGAATAAGAGTGATGTTCATACTACTCTTTACCGGCGAGATTCGCGGATTCGCCGATTTCTCCGAAAAAAGTGAAAAAATCTGCATGTCTGCGGCCGATCTCCTCCCGGCCCGGACATCACACGCCTTAACCACCCAAATTCACTCGGCGCAGATCGCCTTGAATCGCAGCCAGATACCGATCTGTCGCGACCCGGCGGCTTGCTGTCATGAGCTGGCGGCGCGCTGTCGTGACCCGGCGGCCTTCTGTCACGACCCGGCGGCTCGCTGGCGTGAGCTGGCGGCTTGCTGTCGCGAGCTGGCGGAACGCTGTCGGGACCCGGCAGTGTGTTGTCGTGAGCTGGCGGAGCGCTGTCGTGAGCTGGCGGCCTTCTGTCGCGAACCGGCGGCGCGGTGACATGAGCTGGCGCGCGTCTGTCATCACCCGGCGGCACGCCGTCGTGAGCTGGCGGCACGCTGTCGTGGCCCGGCGGGCGTCTGTCATGAACCGGCGGCGCGCTGTCGCATCCGGGCGGAGATCTGGCGGGAGCTGTCACCACGCCGAAGGACTCGGGCGCTCCTTCGCGGCCAACCGACCGCCCCATGAAACTCCAGGCGACGCCAAAGCGCTCCGACTTTCGTGTCTTTCGCGTATGGCGCGGCCCCTTCAGCCATGGTCATTGGTCCTTGGTCCTTCCCCCCGTCTCCCATTCGCGGGCCGGTCCGGTATGTCCTGACACCACCGCCGTTCCGTCATTAGTCATTAGACATTGGTCATTGGTCATTCCCCCTCAGCCCTTGGTCCTTCCCTCCCGCCCTACCCCGCTCCCCCTCCTCCCCCGTAACCTCTCCCGTCCCCGCCCGTCTTACCCCCGTTCGTTAACCCAATCCCACCACTCCCATGAAACGCCTCCTCCTCGCGCTTGCCGCCGCCTCCCTCGTTCTTGCTCCCGCCGCCCACGCCGCCAAGGGCGACCGCAAGAAAGCCACCGAGACCAACTCGGCCCTCCTCAAGAAGTTCGACACCAACGCCAACGGCAAAATCGACGCCGACGAGATGGAAGGCGTCCGCAAAGCCTTCACGGACACGACCGACGAATCCCTCAAGGCCCTCGACAAAGACCACGACGGCAAGTTGAGCGACACGGAGATCACCTCCCTCAACGCCGGCGCCAAGAAGGCCAAGGTAAAGAAGAACAAATAACGTTTCCTAGCATCCCCTTCCCGGCGGCCCGCCTCGCGCGTGCCGCCTTTTTTGCGCCCCTCCCCCGCCGCCTCTCAGGTGACTAGTGGTCACCAGCTCCGTCTCCGCGGATTCCATGGCCCCTTCTGTCATTCGCCTCATTCGCGGGCCGTTCCGTTATTAGACATTGGTCCTTGGCCCCTTTCCCGCCCCTCCACTTTCGTGTATTTCGTGTGTTTCGTGGTCACTTCCTCCGTTTCCGTGTCTTCCGAGTGTTCCGTAGGCCCCCCCGCAATTCGCCCCCCTTCGCATGATTCGCGGGCCCCTCCGCCTTGGTCATTGGTCCTTTCCCCATCCCACTCGCCCCATTCGCAGGCCACCCTCCATCACTAGACATTAGTCACTACCATTGGTCATTAGTCATTCCCCCCCTCAGCCTTCGGCTTCCCCTACCGCAACCCCAAGAACCCCGCCAAGTCCGCCACCGCCGGCATCACCCGGTGCCCGCGTCGCACGCGCCGCGACACCACGCGCAGCCGCCCCGCGTCCCGCTCTGCCTTCGGATCGACGTGCCCCACGATTTCCGTGCCCGCCAGCACCGGCAGCGCATAGTAACCGCGCACGCGTTTCGTCGGGGGCGTGTAGACCTCCCACGTGTAGTCGAAATCCCACAACCGCTCCGTCACCCGCCGGTCGTAGATGAGCGGATCGAGCGGCGCCAGCAGCAGCACCGGCCGCTCTGCCGTCGTCTCTTGCCAGCGCTGCTCCGCCGCGTCGAATTCCCGCGCGTCCTCCCGTCGCACATACAGCGGCGGACACCCCTCGACCTGCACCCGCACCACCGCGTCCTCCACGAGCGGCAGCTCGCCGCGCTTCAGCTGCACGAGGCGCCGCTGCCGCAGCTTGAGATGCACGAGCCAGCGTGCGGTCTCTTCCGCCGTGGGTTCGGGTCGGGCCAGCACCGCAGCCGGCAGCACCCGCTCGGGCAGATCGTAATACCGCCGGTTGTTTTCGCGCCGCGCGATCAAGACTCGGCCGTGAAAAAACAACTTCTGCAGCGTGGACTTCGCGAGGGTCGCCTTGCCCCACACCTGCCGGCCGCGGCGGCCATCATCCTCGATCTGTTCGGACGACAGCGCCCCGCGCTCGCCGATCTCGCCCATGATTCGCTCCGCCAAGTCGCGCTCGCGCGGCGTGAGCCGACCCGACCACGCCCCGCTTCGCCGCGTGCGGGCGCGCATCGCGCCGAGCAGATGCGGCCAGGCCTCGTGCGGAAACGCCACCAGGACCGCCGAATCCGGCAAGTGATGCTCAAAGGCCGTGCGCTGCTCCGCCGGGAGCGGCGCGCCCTCGCCATGCAGCCGACGCTGCAAATCCCCCTCGCGATAACCGACCACGCGATGCCGCAGGATATGCTCCTGCATGTGGCCGCATCCATGTATTGCCCTTCTACCAGTTCGAAATACGCGCTAAACGCAGCCTAGTTTCACCGCACTGGTGGGCACTGAAAGGCGGCGTGAAGATGCACCCGAAGACCATCGGCGAGCACATCAAGAAGCGCCGCCTGGAACTCGGCTGGGGGCAACAACAAGTCGCTGAAGCGACGGGCTATACCTGGCTGAGCGTGAGCAACTGGGAACGGGGCGTATGCCGTCCGACCAAGCAGGCCATGATCCCGATCATCGCCTTCCTCGGCTATGATCCGCGGACCGAAAAAAGCAAAGTCAACACATGACCCATGTGTTGCCCTTCTGCCACTATGCTCGCCGGGCGCACAAAAAATGAGTTCGCCATCCGATTCTGCATACGCGGCTAGTGAAGGTGCGAACTCCACCGCGGATCGCCTTTCATTCGATAGTTACCATTGCCGCACTCGAGAGTGGTAACGTCACATCATAGTGTCCGTTCGCGCACAGCACTACCTCGGCCGGTTGCGGGGACCAAGTTCCATCCTTCGCGATAGCACTGCCCGCGAGTGTCACGCCCTCCGCAGACGTGGGAGACGGCGCGCAAAGTCTGACAACGTGGGCTTTGGTGTGCAGTGGACCTGCCACGATCGTCGCCCTTACCGGTTGCGTCAGGTCTTTGTTGATGAGCACCACACGCAACTTGTGATCGTCGCCCAATACGGCGTGGGCGGTGAGTTTGGCCAATGTTTGGCAGTCCACGGGCAAGACCCGCCCTTGCGCCGCCTGACGAAACAGCAGCATTCCGTAGTAGATCGGAGCCGGATGGTATTCCCCGTTGAGAAAATAGATCGGCGAATAGCGGCCCGGCGTAAAACCGCCGTGCAGATTTACCCCCGCTCCGCCACGTTCGGCCACTTTGAACAAAAAGTCGGCGCACCAGAGCGCTGCGACAAACACGTTGCTGACGCCGGGTTTTCCTCCGCCTGAGGCCGTATTGCACTCCCCGAGACGCCAAGGGAGACCTGCCGCCGTCGCTGCCTTGAGTTTCGGCAACCAATCTTCCTCGATGTTGGTGCTCAGCAGGTTTTCGATCGACGCGAATCGTGGCGACTTCGGATCTTCCTCCTTGGCGGAAAGCGGATAGGTGTGGGAAGTGATGAGTGCGACCCGCCCCTTGAAATCACGCGCAAAGCCCGGCACCCAGTCACAGGTCTTCGTAGTTCCCGGACCGGCAAACGGTGCGTGGGGCGACTTGGCGACGATCGCGCGGTAGTAGGCTTCAAACTCGGCGCGAAATCTCTCGTAGGTGTATTTACCGTCGCGCAAGACGAGCAACTTGAGGTCCCGAGCATCGTTCTTCGCGCTCTTGCCATTCCTGCTGAAGAGATTCGGCTCATTTCCGACTTCTAGGGCCAACACCGCAGCCCCACCTGCCTGCAGGGCGTAAGCCGCCTCCTCCGCTGCCATGTCCGGACGATTGGCCCCGAGGTTCAATCCATAGATCACCCGCCAACCGCTTTCCTTGGCGAAACCAAACAAACCATCGATCGACCGCGGACCTAGAGTCACCGGCTCCTCCGGTTCGTAGCCTTTGCCATTCGCCATCGCCTTGAGCGGGCCCGAATCACCCGCGGACCAGAACGTGGACTCCACCGCATGGCCGCCAATCCGCAAGACCCCGGGTCCGAGATACTGAAACAAGCGGATCAGCGCCGTGTTCTGCGGCTGAAAACAATCCCGCGACAGAATCTTCTTCTCACAGCTGAAGCCGAGAAAGTCCGCCGGGATTTTCATTCCAGGTTTTTCCGGATAGACGGTAACGATCGCAGTTTGTGGCGCCAATATCCCGGCGCCGTGCGACCGGCCCGCCAAAAAAAGTGCGGCGCATCCCGCGCTGACCAGGAGCCGACGACAGTGCGCGGTGAAGCGTTTGTTCATAACCGGATAAAGATCTTCCGCTGGTAGAGAAAACGCACCAGCAACACCGGCAATAGCAGTCCGACGAGCGCGACCAGCAGGTTCCCGCAACCCTTGGCGAGATGCAGGTCGAAATACTCCTTCACATCACCGCCGACCAAACGGGCCGCGATCGCCTCGAAATCGACCAGATTCACGGCCAGATAAATGGCCAAGGCATTCGAACCGATCCACAGAAACGGCACGCACCATTTCTGCCACCGCCACACATCCACGATGAGATAGAAACCGCCCAATAGCATCGCGGCACAACCGCTCGCCACCAAACAAAAGGACGAGGTCCAGATCCGTTTGATGATGGGGAATTGCAGTCCCCACAGCACGCCCAGCGCCACACCGGCCGCGCCCGCACCGAGTAACCACACGACCTTCTGTCTTTCCGTCCAACGCGGGCTCGTCAGCAACCACCCGGCCATGATGCCGAACAACGTGGTGGCGACCGCCGAAACTGTGCTGAGCAGACCCTCGTTGGTGTAGTAAAGATTGCGCTTTTTGCCCGGGAGCAGGCGATAGTCGGCGTAGTGAGCGAGGTTTCGCCCCTCGGCAAAAATGCCGTGGACGGTGCTCGTCGCTCCCGCGAGCAATTCCGCGGCCGGCTTAGCCTCCGCCTGGGTGCCGCGCTTGCCAATCGTGCCGTGCGCCAGATTCACGTCGGGGAACGGCACAAACATCATCATCGCCCAGTAACCCACCAGACAAAGCGCCGCCGCCACGACGATGCCTTTCCTCGGCACGAACACATACAGCGTAGCCGCGAAGAAATAGCAGAGCGCGATCCGCGGAAGAACCCCCAAGATCTGCACGTCCGGCCATGTCCGGGCGACACCGCCGTAGTAGAAAATGCCCACGGCGAAAAGCAGCAGGCTACGGCGCGCGATGCGGCCGAAAGCCACCCCTCGTCCCTCCGTCGCTCGCATGCGATCAAGCGAAAGCACGATGGACACGCCCACGAGAAACAGGAACAGCGGGAAGATCGCGTCGAAGAAGCGGAAACCTTCCCACTCAACGTGCTTAAGTTGGGTCACGACGGCCGTAACCACCGGGCCGTCGCTCATTGGCTGCAGCGCTTTTGCGACCTCCTCTCCCCCGATGATCCAGAACATATCAAAGCCGCGTAAAGCATCGACGGAGAGTATTCGACCTGAGGGGGCGCGTGGCTCCGCGTCGCCGGCGATCGCACCTGAGTTTGTGGTAACGCTCATGCCCTGCGTGCGTTCAACGCATTGCAACACATCCTGGCCATCATCCGGGAAAAGTAGTTGGCAGGCAGCACGAGCATCCGAATTTAGAAACTAACCCGGGTCGTGAACACGTAGCTGCGGGGCTGCGTATCGAACGTTGCGTTGTTCGGCCCGGCCCAGCCGTTGATGTAATTCGGAATAATCACGATGTGGTAGTGATTGAAGGCATTGTTCACATTCAACTGATGTGAAATCCGGTAGCGCCGGTAAGACCAATCATACCCCAATATTCCCGTGAACAGCGTGCGCGTTGGCCAGGAATACAGCGACCGGTTCGTCGGGTTGTTACTGAGTCCCACCGGATAGTAATAGAAGGCCGAATACTTCCACGTGCCTTGGAACGCACCACCCGCGCGGAGTCCCTTGAGAAACCCCTGATCGAAAGTATAGACCGACTCATAATTCACTGAAATCTGCGGATATCCCTGCACTTGGTCCCCGCTGGTCATGATCGGAATCGTTCCCACCGGCGTGAAGTTCGGCTTTATTTGCATTTGTGAAATGGGCAGGCCTACCGCTCCGGTCAGGATTGGACCATGGAGTGCAACCTGAGGGTCACTGAGAGCATTGAGAATAGTCGCGGCTCCCGAAGATGCATTGATCGCACCGTGCACGGCGCCTTGATTGGCGTAATAAAGATTCCCGGGGGTGCCCATCATCGTAATGGTCAGAGGCACGGCGCCGGCCGCCGCCGCGGTGGAAACGGTTGCGCGCGTCGCGGTCGAATTGACGTAGACCACCGTCCCGTCCTTGTAGGTCACCTGACCGAGACTGTTCGCGTAAAACTGGTCGTTATAAAGTTGAGCGAAGCTGTTGTTGCTTTGATTGGTGGCGTATTGCCAGCTGCCCGAAAGACGCATGCGCCAATTGGGTTTCGGGTTGGCCGTGAAGGTCGCCTGCATTCCTTCCGACTTTCGATCAACATTGATCCAGTTACTGGGTGATCCGCCGAGGCGGCCATTCAAACCCACCGGATTGATGAATCCGGTGATGTTCACCGAAAACGAGGTTTGTTCATTCTTGGCATTCGTCCGGTAAAAGCCAATCGAGCCTGACACCGTGCCATCCTGATTGGTGATCTTAACGCCGGCCTCCGTGCCGATGGCCTTGGACGGCAGCTGGGCCGCTCCATAGGGGTCACGATTGAGTGCGGCCGGCGGGCTGAACGAATCCGAGATTTGCGCATAGGGCCGAAGCCACGATAACAAGCGGAAGTTCACCCCGGCACTGAAGTCCTTCCCGGTTTCCTGACTAATCGAATTCAGACTGGGTTGCGTCCTCGAATTATTCTCGGTCGAAAGCAGACTGTAGACGCTGCTAATTCGCGCCCCCACCAGCGTCGTTAGACGACCATCCAGCCACGTGGTAAAGTTGGCCAGATAGATGCCCTTTTGGTTGCCGTGGGTGGGACGCCAGGAACCGGTGGAGTTACCCGTCAGCCCCAGGGGATTGCTGGGCGAGACCAAACCGTCAACGGGTGCGTTGGTCGGCACCTGCACGTAATTCTTACCGCCAATCGTGATCCGGCTCCCGTCATAACCGACCAAAGGATACTTCACCGGGCCATTCGTGATCGGCCAATAGACCACGGGGATGTTCGTGAACCCGTTGTTGGCAGGCAGCCCCGTGCTGACCGGTTTGAAGTCCGCATCCGCGGCGACATAATAAAGCCCGGATGCGGCAAACGAATTGCTCGTAAAGTCTCCACCAAACACCGTCTGGCTCTTCGCGCGGCGGCCAAACAAATCGTTGCTCAACAGCGCAGAGACCCGGATGTTCTTCGCCTGCGAGCCCTGCCAGAGCGCCGACGCGGTGGTCAGCGAGCTCTTGTAATCCATCGCCCACACTCCGAGCGGATTGCCGGCAGCGTTGGGCGCGAGAAAATCGACGCCAGCGTTGCCCAGCTTTTTGTTGAAGCGGGTGGTGTAGCCACCCGCGATCCGCGTCGACAGCCAACGCGTCCAGACCGTCTCAACCTGCGCCGTGGCAAACTGGCTGCGCGTTAATTCTCCGACCATCGCACTGCCGAAAGAGTCCACGTTGTCCCAATCGATTTTACCGTTGGCGATCACTCCGGCTCCGCTGGGTGCACCGTTGGCGGCGGCGTTGATTTGATTGGTCGCGAGCAGGTAGTGCAGTGACTGACCGTTGCGAGCGTCATTGGCCGTGCTGAGCGCGGTCAGGGTATTGTCGGTGTTGTTGATGCGGCTCCATGAAGTCTTCTCGTATTCTACCCGCACGGTCGTGTTCTTCAGCGGGCGGGCCGCCACTTGCACATAGCCGCCCACCAGCGGACCGCCGATATACAAGCGCCGGCCGCCCACCTGTTGGTTGATGAGCGCCATGCGCACCGCGAGCGATTTTCCGCCGAGGTTGTAGTCCACCGTGCCCATTTTTTTGCCATACTGGTCGACCTGAAATTTAACTTCTCCGGACGATGCGGAATTGAACTTCGCCTGCTTCGAAATGTAGTTCACGACACCGCCACCCCCGCCGGCTCCATATAGCAGCGATTGCGGTCCAGAGATCACCTCAACCTGCTGGAGGTCAAAATTGGTGGTATAGCCCACTCCGGTGAGAGCGGCGGGATAAAAGCCGTTGCGCAGAATCGACGTGGCGGCGAGTCCGCGCAGCGACAGGGCCGAACCGTTGCGGTCATATTGCTGCTGGGCGGATGCGCTCGTGGCCGGGCTCGTGGAGGCAACCGCCGCTCCAGCTGCGAAGCCCTGCACCATCTCCTCCACGCTCATGACCCCCAGATCGTTCATGAAAGTCTGGTCGAAGATATCGGCGCTCACCGGCAACTTATTCAGCTCGGTGGTGAACGATGTGATAGAATTGGAATTGAGCGCGCCATAGCTATTATCTTTGCCCACCGATACCTCGAAAGGATTCAACTGGAGCACGTCGCGGTCGGTCTGCGCCGCGTTTGGGACTGCCTGCGCTCCCCCGACCGGCCGCCCGATGATGATAGCGCCTGTTTTCTCATCTTGTGAGGCCGAGAGATTTGTCCCGACGAGCATGTTCGTCGCCGCCTGCAAGGCCGAATAACTCCCCTGCACCGGGTTAGTCGTGACATTTTTGGCCGCATTGGTGGCGAACACCACCTCGGCACCCGATTGCACGGAGAGCTGTTTGAGCGTCTGCACCGCCTCGCCACCGGGGATATCGATCTTGCGGAAATTCGGCTCGGCGGCCTCTCCGAGCGCGGCGCAAAAAACGAGTCCGAAGAAGATTACGAGGTCACTAAGGCGGATATTCATGATCTGAAGTAGGGTAATTGGATAGAAAGCAACAGCGCTGCCACCCACCTGAGACGATCCACGGCGGCCGATCCCTCGCAAAAAATCACACGGAAACGATCCACCAGTCTGGTGCGCCACTGCGCGACAAACTCAGGGCGCCCGACCCAGAACAATTTCGTTCCCGCGGATCTCCGGCTTGATCCCATAGTTGGTCGCCAAGAGCTTCAACAACGCGTCCACGTTATCCGCCCGTAGGACACCGCTTAATTGCACTGCGCCCAGCGCAGGGTCCGCCAGAACAAGCTGTCTGTCGCTATACCGATTAAATACCGCTACGACCTCTGAGAGCGGTGTCGCGGCGAGGTCCATGCGCGGAACCTGCGCCAGGGCGGCTTTACCCGACTTTGCACCCGCCCCGGTCAGGGCCACAGGGGCGTAGTCGGCCGGCGTCGACGACGACGGCAGATCAACCACCACTTGGTTGCCTGCGCTGACGTAGGTCCGCACCGCATGCTCACCCGCTCCGGCCTCTTCTACCGCCACCCGCCCCTCATCCACCACCACCGCGATCGACGTTTGGCTCAGCACGACCTCAAAAGCCGTCCCGACGGCCCGAACCTGAATGCCACCGGCATTGACCACGAAGGGCCGACTCGCGTTTTTCGCCACCTTGAAGTGCGCCGCGCCACGGAGCAGCGAAATCTTTCGGTGCGCGCCGCTGTAATCTACCGCGATTTCGGCTTCCGCTTTCAATTCGGCCACTGAACCGTCCGGCAATTCCCGTCGCAATGGCGAGTCAGCCATGGACCAAGCCGCCTTGGTTTCTCCGACCTGCCATCGGAACCAACCGCCAGCTACCAGGCAGGCGGCAACGCTCGTCAGCAGGGCAATGCGTCGGCGCCGCTTTTTTCGGAGACCGCGCAAGCGCTCGATCTCCCCCAGCACCTCATCTGCTCCGCCCGTTTCCAGCGGCCAGTCCAATGGGGACCGCCCTGACTCTTGATTCTTATTTCCGCTCATCGTCGTAGAGGCTGCCCACCCCCCGCTTGCGCAGGAATTTTTCGCAACGCTTCAGGCCGCGCCATACCTGCGCCTCGACGGCCTTTTCGGTCACGCCCAAACGCGCCGCGACCTCCCGCTGCGACAGCCCCTTCAATTTGCGCAATATCACCACCTCTTGGCATGGGCTTGGCAGCGAAAATATGGCTTCCGCCAGCAGGGCAATTTTTTCATTTCGATTGAGCCGTTCGGCAATACCGGGGCCCTCTTCTAAGACGTTTAGCCGCGCCAAATCCCTCGTGCGATCAATCGGGGAAATTCCATCACGTCGGACGCCGTCGATCGCCACGTGCCGGGCAACCTTAAACAGGAACGCCTTGGCGGACGTGATCGGGTGCACCAAACGCGCGCGTAAAATCCGCAGATACGACTCTTGGACGACGTCGTCGACGTCTCGAATCGACGGAAAAGCTTTCGTCAAATACGCGCGTAACGACGATTCGTGCGGTCGGACTTCCTCCGAAAACCAACGAACCTCCTCGGAATTTTCAGGGGGCATGGCCAAACGATGAGACGACAAAATTGCGCGCAGCCGCCGGAATCAACCCAAAGTAGCGGCCGGAAAAAACAAAGATAGTGCGCGGGATTTCGACCGGTGGTTCGTCTGCAAAAATCCAGAAATCGCGCCCGCATCGCTCCACCGCTTGGCGATAGCCGGAGTCAATCAACGGCGCCGGCGAGCCCGTAGCCGCGCGAGGCTTTCGCGTATGTCCTCCATCCTGGGATCAAGCCGCATCGCCGTCAGGTAGTGCGCTTCCGCTTCGTCCAAGCGGCCCAGCTCAAAGAGCGCACTGCCGAGATTCATTTCCGCCTCGGCAAAAGCGGGATTCAAGCGAATCGCTTCACGATACTGGACGACGGCCTCCTCCATCCGCCGGAGACCAGCCAAATTGTTGGCCAGATTGAAAGCGGCGGCGGGATGATTCGGCCTGATTCGAAGTGCCGCCCGATAGTGCCCGACCGCCTCCTCACTTCGGCCCACGGCGCTCAGCGCGTTGGCCAAATTGTATTCGGCCCCGGCCATCTCCGGTTTTAGCCGAAGTGCCACTTCGTAGGAGTGAATCGCTTCGGGATTTCGACCCAAGTCAGCGAGCACGTTCGCCCGAGCGAGATGGGCCTCCGGGTATTCCGGCTTCAGCTCAATTGCCCGCTCGACGTAGCGAAGCGCCTCGGCGGCACGACCGTTCTCCGCCAACAATATCCCAAGATTGTTGTGCGCATCGGCAAAATCCGGGCGCAGGCGCAAGGCTGCCGAAAAGTGCTCCGCCGCCTCCGCCGGACGCCCCAGCCGGAGCAACAGTTCGCCTAATCGCTCCTGCGCGACAAAAAAAGTCGGATCCAATTTCACGGCGGCTTCATACTCTGCGAGAGCAGGACCGAGTCGTCCCGACGAAAACAGTGCCTCGGCCAACATGGCACGCGCCACCGGGTTGGCCGGACGTTTTGCCACCGTGTCCGTCCACAACTCCAGTTCGCTGCCGTAGGTAACGTTGCGCGCTGCCGTCACACCACCGCACGCCACTGCCACGATGAATCCGGCCAATAAAAACCCCCGCGTCTGGGTTAATAGCGGACCAAGGGGCGAGCGCTCGGTCCGTTGCCCTGGCGCGCTCGCTTGGGCGCCCACCCCGCGCGCCATGAGTATTGAGAACCCTCCGCAAACGATCACGACGAGCATGGCCGCCAACGACAGATAGAGGCGGTGTTCGACGATCATCTGGCTGGTTCCCGGCACCAAGCTGGTGGGCGCAAGGATTGCAAAAAACCACGCCCCCAAAAAACCGAGGACCGGTCGTCGCCAAAGGGCCCACACGGTCCCGGCCAATAGCGGCATCACGACGATCGCCCACGGCAGAACCTCGCTCAACGACTGAACCTTGAACGCTCCGTATTCAAACACGAGCGGGTGCGGCCAAACGCACAGGAGAAGATATCGCCCGATCGCTTCAAATTGCGTCAGACTATAAGTCCACCACGTTCCGCCGATTCCGAAGCCGATGGCACCTCCCCGGGTGCCACCTCCCCGCAGCAGACACAGACCGAGCAAGATCCACGTCGCAGCCAGAGCTCCGTAGTAGGTGCGCCGCTGTCGCCAAGCCTGTCGAAAATTCCCGGCCACAAAAGTCCGGTCAAACAGCAGCACCATCACGGGTGCCGATACCATCACCTCTTTGGTCCCCATCCCGGCGAGACAGGCCAGAATGGAGAACACCGCCCATCGCCTGCGCTTCGCACCTTCCCCATCGGGAGACTCCACATATCTGACGAAACAATAAATCGTCAGCAGATAGAACAACCCCATGAGGGATTCGGCTCGCTGCACGACGTAGGTCACCGACTCCGTCTGCAACGGATGAAGTGTCCACCAGAGCGCCACGATGAACCCCAGCATCGTGGCCACGGGCTCTCGCACCGATCGTTCACCTAACTGGGGCCTAAACGTGGGGGAGTGCGCGCCACCCGGCGAGCCCGTCAGCGTCCGTCGGACGATGCCAAAGAGCGTCAGGCCGGCCGCGAGATGGATGGCCAGATTCAAAACATGGTAGCTCCAGACATCCGCTCCGCTGACCGCATAGTTGATGGCAAACGAAAGATTGAGCAGCGGCCGCCCCTGCACCGTGACATTGGCTTGCGGCGTCGCGAGGACGTCCCACAGCGGCCATAAATGGCGGATCGTCGCGTTCGCCGTGATCGAAGAGGGATCGTCAAAAACGAAGGGCCCCGCGAGGCTTCCTGAATATGCGGTGATCCCCGCACCAATCAGCAGGGCCGCCGCCCACGCGTTGTATCTTTTAGCAATCAACGTTTTCGCATCTGAAGTCCAAGCTGCCATGGCAGGCGAGCGTATTTCACAATGGGCGCAACAATCGTGCACCAGTTTCTGTCAGCTTGAAACAGAGTATTTTCGTTCGAAGAAAATGCCGCTGAGCCCGATGACACCATCAGTCCGACGTAACTCTTGAAGACTCCGCCATCGCCAACACATCAAAGTTCGTATCGAATTAAATATACGCTACAATTGCTACATAAGATCGAGTCGAGCTTGCGGCCGCACACATTGATCGGATCAAACTGCACGTAACCGAGGTGGTCCAGCGCCGCGCCGATGTCCGCCACCGGTGCATCCAGCAACACCGCCCGCCGGTGAAACCGCCGCGCCGCCTCCCGGGATACCTGGATCGTGTCCATCGCCATCGCCATCGCCCGCCTACGAAACCCCGCCCTCCCGCCAACGCACCAAGAAAATCCTCCGCCAAAGCGCCCGCAGGACCCTTCCCACTCAGCGCCACCGCCGTCCTCCTCGACATCCTCTCGTCCGCGGCAAGAGTCGCACCATGCTCCAGCGCCACCGGTATCCCGGCCGCCCCGAGCCATGACGCCTATGAAACTCCTGTGGACCCTCTTTCTTATCTGGGGAGCCGCCCTCGTTGCCGCCGAACCAGGGGCGACGGCGGACGCCCGTCAAAAACCCGACTCTGACAATCCCCTCCTGCCGCGCGTCATGATCATTGGCGACTCGATCAGCGTGGGATACACCGACGGCGTGCGCGCGGAGCTCGCCGGGAAGGCGAATGTCTACCGCGTCCAGGGCAACGCCGGGCCCAGTAGCAGTGGCGTCCAGCAGGTCGATAAATGGATCGCCTCCGGCACCGGCCGCTGGGACGTGATTCACTTCAATTTCGGGCTGCACGACGTGAAGCTCGGGACCGGCGGCAAAGACAACCAACCGTATCCGACCGCGGACGGGCACCAGGTGGCCGCGGATGACTACGAGCGCAACCTGCGTCAGATCGTCGCCCAATTGAAGCCGACAGGGGCCACGCTTATTTGGTGCTCAACCACCCCCATCCCCCAGGGAAAACTCGATCCGCCGCGCCGCCCGGGCGACGAGTTAATCTACAATCAGATCGCCCGAAAAGTGATGCTCGAAAACGGGGTCACGATTAACGACCTCCACGCCGCGGCGCTTTCTCACCAGCCCGGGATCCAACAGCCAGCGAATGTCCATTTTACCAAGGAAGGCTCGGCCGTGCTGGCCAGACACGTGGCAGCCAGCATCAAAGCCGCCTTGCAGAACCGCGCGCCGTGACCATCGGCGCCGGCGCCTTCTACCGCGCAAATAATACCGTAACCTCGTTCATCACGAGACCCTCACTTCTCCGGCAGCTCCGCGGTTTCCTTCAGCGTCGAGCCCTCGCCTACCGGCCTTGCCGCGGATAGGTGCTGTCCATGAATTTCAGGCCCCCATCGGGCTGCGGTTCGAGCAGCGCATCGCCATCCACCACGAGGACGACCTGCTGACCGCGCAGTCCAAACGTGTAGTCCTTCGTGAAGAGCGGCGGCGCAGTCTGCGCGGCGGTGCTGTCTTTCCCCACGAGGCGCCCGTTGTCCAACCACAAGGTCGTCGCTCCGGGCGCACCATAGCCACCGTTGAACTCCGTGTGCAGGCGGGCAATCCGCCCGGTATCGTGCACGAGTTCAACGCCGTCCGGCTTGGCGGCGGCCAAAGTGACGTAAGCCGCGATTGCAGTGACGACGCCCAGCACCCCGGCCGTCCACTTCGAGCGCAACACTCCACTCCAGCGCCGTGCGGGCCGCGCGGCGGCCGGGCTGCGGGCCGGCTCCGGCGGCACCGGAGTTGGGGCGGGTTCACGCCCGGTCAACCACGCGATGATTTCTTCCGGGGTGCGCTCGGTCGCGGTGCTGACCGCATCGGGCAGAACGGCACCAAACAATTTTCCCGCATGGTTTTTTACCGCTATTTTTCCGTGCGGTCCCGCGAGGTAGAGCTTGGCGTCCACCTCCACGAGATCCATGGGCGACAGGCGTCCAAACGCCCGCAACACCGCGAGCGCGTCGGCGTCCGTCACGGGCACATTGGCCTTGCCACTCTCGGGCACGACGCGGGAGCCGTCCGGGCTGAGGTTGACGGTGGTGATTTTCAGCGTGTCCGGAGCGGGCGTGTTCATTTGAAGGGCTCCATGATGTAGAGGACCGTGGCGCCGGTATCGGTCACGCGGAAATTCCCCGTGGCGAGATTGCCGTCGTCATACCACTGGTCGATTTTCAGGAGTTTCGCGGTGCTCCAGGTGCAATTGTTCACGCGGATCACGCCATTGAACCTCACCCCGGTGCTATTGGAGGCGGTCTTGTTGTCCCAATCATAGGTTCCGCCCAGGGGAGTCGTGCGGAGCCATTGCGTGCGATTGAGGTAACCGTCCATATTGGGCGGAAACTGGCCCGCTCCGTTTTGATCGGCTGGGAAGTCGCCCTTCTCCTGCGCATATTGCTGAAACGCCGTCGAAAACACGCGGCAGTCATTCCAAAATGCCGATGCCTGCGCGCGCAGGTTGGCCTGCTGCACCGCGGCCCGCCCCATCAGCGCAAGAATGGCGATGATCAGCACCACGATCATCACCTCGACGAGGGTGAAGCCGGCCTGATCGGGATTTCGTGATTTGGTCGTCATGGTTTCGTTAGCGCCGTCGCGGGAGAGGAGACATGGCCCGGCGTCGGATGCGCCCGGCTAACGGGCGGCGTTGCTTTCCCAAGTCATCCTCCGCCGATGCAGGGCGTGCGGTTGATCAGGGTGAGACCGCACATATCACCACAGGTGCCTCCCGCCCACGCGAGATCAAAGCCACTCTCCGTCAGGGGGAAAACGCGATGAGCCGGGGCAGGCAGCAGAGCCGGCCCACCCGGCGCCGGCCGCGACTACGGCTTCGCCGCCAGCAGCGTCGCCAGATACTGCTTCATCTGCGGCGGAGCTAGCTCCAGCCAATCCGCTTTCCGAAGCAACGCCCACTCTTTCTCGGTAAACCCCCGGGTCTTGTCGTGCACGAATACTCCTTGGCCACTGCCACATCACCCCGGTGCCACGCCGCCGCGGGAAAACTTCCAGTCTGTCCTTGCCGCCGCCGTTGCCCACCTCAGGAGGGTTACAGCTATACCCCGCACGAAGCGATCGAGTGAAACCACGGGTGACCGCCACAACTTGTCCCCGGGGTTAAAGGACAACACCGAGAACTGAGAGGATTAAATCCCTCGCGAATCGGAAGCAAACTCGCCTCGAGTCTGCCGACCCACTTGCCACCACCCAGGGCCTCGCCCCGTCGCCTCACTCACTGTGCGAAGCAGGCCCCGCCACTACTTCGCCTGGCCTCTCCGCTCGCGTCACCACTCTCGCTTCGGCGCCAATCTCACCTTGTAAATCAAAGGTTAAATCACCGACCTCGCCTCGTCGCGAGGCCGCGCAATCTCTTGGGCCTCTACGAGTGAAAATCACCGTTTCTCCGGTCGCGCCGTCCGCTTTGTATCCAGTTTGTTACCGGACGCGACTCCGACCGCGGACCGAAGCTGCTAGGCATGCTCCTGCCCGGCAATCCCGTCGGCTCCCTAACCCACCAAAATCAACTCCGCCATGAAACTGTCGAAAATCGTCCAAATCCTCTCGGTCTCCACTTCGCTCCTCGCTGCCCTTGCTTGCGCCACATCGGCCCAGGCCAAAGCCGGCGCCACAGACCCGATCCCCGGCACCAGCAATTCCAACTCCAGCACGTCCACCGGCGGCGGCGGTGGTGGCGGCAAGAAGACGACCACCGTCGTCACCGTCACCCCGACTCCTACTCCGCCCCCGGCCCCAGCTCCGTTTGTGACCAAGACCCTGGCCTTCACCGCCGTGAGTCAGGTCAACGGCGTCGATCCCGTCTGCACCGGCTCCTACCACATCGATCCCTACTACCCGACCCTGTCGCTGATGACCGTGAACGTGGAAACCTCCTCAGTCAGCGCGCCGGACGGCACCTTCCTCTACGTCAAGATCAACGGCACGAGTGGCACGATCTATCCGTTCACCTCCAACTCGATCTATGTGATCGGCGGCTACGGTCTCAGCACCTACAGCGCCTACGTCACGCCCGGCACTGTCATCACTAGCATCACGATCTGCGACGCCTTCGGCAACGTCATCGCCTCTGGCAACTAAGCTCGAACGCACTATTCTTCGACCGTAACTCCGCGGGGCGTCCACGCCCCGCGGTTTTTTGCGTTTTAACCGTCAAGGTCGTCGCCGCGCAGGAAATGCCCGGCTGAGTGAGCAGGCCTACACGCGGCAGGAATTTGCGCGCTGGGACCGGCATTCCTCGCTGACCAGACGCCGGAAGGTCGCACCGTTTTCGACCTCCCTGGGTTGGAGACCCCATCGTCGCGCATCGGTTATGGGGCCATAGTCTGCGTGCGAAGGAATACCCGCCGATCCTCTTCGGCCACCCCTTCCTTGGCGCACGAAAAAAACGACACTTCATGACGACACTCGAACTTCAGGGCGCGTGGACCATTTCCCGGGGGCAATTGAAACTGCGGTGGCGACGGCTCACGGACGCCGACCTCTACTTCGTCACCGGCCAGTGGGAGGAACTCTACAGCCGGATTCAGCAGCGCACCGGTGAAACGCGCGGCGCCATCAAGCGCGCGATTAAGAACGCCCACGCTGGCTGCGGTTGGAACTGAGCCGTCGCCACCACTCCGGCGCTCAGCGTGTCCCGCTCGGCGTGGCGTCAAATGGCCCGCGTCACTTCACCTCAACCAGATAATATGCAGACTTCGCGTCACCCGTCTTTCGTCGCGGCCCTAGTTTCCGTCGTGTTGTGGTCCAGCCCCGCTCCGCTCGCGGCGCCCGCGCCGGCCGAGCCATCCCCTGCCGCGCCAGCGACGCCAGACGACGTTTCCTCCGCCCGGTGGAGCGACATCAAGGACACCACCCACGAAATGCGCGCAGTGTTTTTTATCGGCCTCGAGCGCCTGGAGGCGAAGCTCGATCAACAGATCGCCGCCCTCGTCGCCCGTCGCGCCGCGATGAAGGACTTCACCGATACCCGCGAATGGGATTTTGCCATGAAGGGACTCATCTCCGCCCGCTCCTATCTGCAGTCCGTCGGCTCGGAGCTGACGAGGTCGTCGCGCGAGACGTGGGATCAGGACAAGGACAAAGTCGGCCGCGCCTGGGTCAGCGCCCAGGATGCCCGCGACAAGGTGCTGCGCAGCACGACCTCCTGACTCCGCCTTCACCTTTGGCCCACGTGCCAAACCGCCCCTGATTTTCTCCCCGCACCCACTCCGGCAACCCACCGCCTCATCCGCGGTCACCTCTCCCATGTCGATCGACCAAAACAGCAACGGCCTTCCCGGAATCAACCTGCAGCACAAATCCACGCAGGTGAATCTCTGGATGATTGTTGGCGTCGTGCTCTTTCTGCTCGGCGCGACGGCGGTGGCCTATTGGACGTCGTGGCGGTCTGCCTCGGCGCCGCCCGAGCGCGTCCGCGCCACGGTTACAGCCCGCTAGTCAGGCCACCGCCTCGATCCGCACCATGGCGGATTGGCAGCGCTGCGCTCTGAATCCGGCCCGTTCGCTATGTTCAAGTCTCACCGGCGGACTCGTCCGCTCGGCGCGACGTGGGTCTAGACCCCATAGGCCGGCCCGCGCCCATGACCTAAGGTGACATCACGCCGACGCCTACCGCCGGTTCCCTCTATGAAATCAAGCACCCGTAATCAGGCCGTCGGCACCGCCAAGAAAATCGTCGGGCAGGTAAAAGCCGTCGCCGGCCAGGCTGTCGGCAACACTCGTCTTACCGCCACCGGTCGAGCCGAGCAGCTCGAAGGTAAGGTCCAACAAAAAGTCGGCGAGATCCAACGCGTGCTTGGTTCCTGAGCTCCTCCCCTATCCATGAAAACTACCCGCCAAAATCCACTCCCTGTCCTCGTCATCGCACTCCTCGTCATCACCGGGACCGGCTTCTCCGTCGGCTGTGGTCCCAGCCCGACCACGGAAAGCACCGGTCAATTGGTCGACGACTCCGTCGTCACCACCAAGGTGAAGAGTGCGCTGCTCGCCGACGAATCCGTGAAGTCGTTCGCGATCAGCGTCGAAACCCTCAAGGGCGTCGTGCAGCTCAGCGGTTTCGTGGACAATGCGGCGCAGAAGACGGCCGCCGGTGCCGTGGCCGCCGCCGTGCCGGGCGCGCGTGACGTGAAAAACAACCTGATCGTCAAATAGGCCCGCCATGGCTTCCCGGCCGACTTCCACCACTCTGCCTTCGATCGTCTGCTTCGGCGCCTCGGCCGGCGGCTTCGAGGCGTATTGCACCATCCTGTCGCTGCTGCCCACCGACACCGGTTTCGCGTTTGTGATCGTGCATCACCAACCCGCCACCGGCAAATCGCTCCTCGTCGAGATTCTGCCCGGAAAGACCAAGATGCCCGTCGTGCTCGTGGCCGACGGCGAAACCGTCAAGGCCAACCATGTCTACGTGGTGCCCGCCGGCCGGCAAATCACCTTGGAGCGAAATAGTTTTCGCCTTTCTCCGTTGGAGCGGAGTCCGGGCTGGCCCAAAAATATTTCCGTCTTTCTTGAGTCGCTCGCCGCGCATCGCCGCAAGCGGGCGATCGCCGTCATTCTGTCCGGCTTCGACTCCGATGGCGCCGCCGCCCTGCGTTCGATCAAAGAAGCGGGTGGCTTGGTCATCGCCCAGAAGCCCCAGACGGCCAAGGAGCCCTCGATGCCGTGCAGCGCCGTCGCCACCGGCTGTGTCGACCAGCTCCTTTCCCCCGTCGAGATCGCCGCCGAATTGACGCGCCTTGGTGCCGAGCGAGCCCGCGCACCGCGGGCCAAGCCAACGGCCCAACCGTCGCGACCCTAGCGGGATCACTTCCCGCGTGGTCCGCACCGTGGCCTCACCGCCGTGGACCCGTCGTAGCGACTTCACGTGCGCCCTGCCGCTTTGGGGATTGCGGCTCACCGCTCGGCGATCTTCCCTCGGCGCACCCCACGCTTGTTCCGTCTTCCCAGCGGATGGGCGCCCACCCCATGAAACCTTCTCCGCTGCTGCTGTGTCTGGCGTTTACACCTGCCGTATTCGCCGCCGATACCTCCGCGACTCCCCACACCCCCGCCAAATCACCCGAGGACATGGTGCGGCTCTCCGACTTCAATGTCACCGCCGACGATGATCGCGGCTACGCTGCCTCCGAGACGCTTTCCGGCAGCCGCGTCGCCACTAAGATCATCGATCTCCCCTACACGGTAAACGTGCTCACCAGCGAATTCTTCACCGACTTCGCCATCTTCGATCTCAACGACACGCTCACGCAGATCGGCAGTTTTACCGGGCTCAGCGGTGGCGGCGGCTTCACCCTCCGCGGCTTCTCCTCCTCCTCGCAACTCCGCGACGGGTTCTACCGTATCGGCCGCTTCGGCACGAGCAACGTCGACCGTATCGAAGTGATCAAGGGCTCCAACGCCGCCATCTACGGCCGCACCTCGCCCGGCGGCATGATCAACATGATCTCCAAGCAGCCGCGTGCCCAGCCCGGCTACCGCGTCACCGTCAACGCCGGCAGCTACGCCACCCTCCGCGGCACCGTCGAAGCCACCGGGCCCGTCCTCGCCACTTCCCTCGGCAAAACGTCGTTCCTCCTCGCCTCCAGCGAGGGCAACCGCGCCTACGACACCGCCTTCGCCCGCACCCGCAACCAAGAGCACTACCTCGCCCTGCGCCACCAGTTCAACGACGGCTCCGCCCTCGTTCTTTCCGCCGAGTATTTTCTTCAGGTCATCCATAGTCCTCCCGGCACTGCTCCGCTCGTCATCGACCAGAATCGCACCACGACCGCCAACGACGACGTCGCCGTCGGCTACGCCGACAAACTCGCCAACTACAATCCCTACGGTCCTCACAGCGAATCCACCCGCGGCAATCCGTCCTTCACCGCCATCTACGACAAGAAGCTAAGCTCCGTCTGGAGTCTCCGCCTAGGCGCCAACTATTACCGCGCCCGCTCTTGGAAGGCCAACGACAACACCGCCTTCGGCGCCATCAATATCAACCCGCCCAACGCCGCCACGCTCATCACCACCACGCGCGGCAATCCCGTGAAACAGATCTACTCCGAGGACGGTGGTTGCTTCCAGGCCGACTTCCTCGCGCACACCTGGCTCTTCAAGAAACAGGTCGAGAGCCGCACGCTCCTCACCCTCGACCTCAACGACTACTACCGCTGGGACCCCAACTGGACTTACGGCTCCACCGCCAACGACCCGACGATCGCCGCCTGGAATGCCACCAACTCCGGCCGCGTCGTCACGCTCAACCCCACCACGCTCGAGCCGCTCGCGCCACTCACCTACTTCCCCAACGACTGGGTCTGGGGTCACGAAATTCCCGGCCAGACCCGCAAGGGCCGCATTTCCGTCGCCGGCGGACTTCTGCGTCAGCAAGCCGGCTTTTTCCAGGGCCGCCTCCTCGCCTTCGCCGGCGCCCGCTTCGACGCCGTGCGTTTCCGCCACCGCGATTTCCTTACCGCCGTCACGTCGTTCAACACGTTTCCCGGCTACACCAACTACCAGCGCGGCGACCAGATCCGCCGTCTCGAAACCGCCCTCAAGCCCAACGTTGGTATCAACTATCGCCTCGTCTCCAACTTCCGCGTCTTCGCCAACTACAGCCAGAGCTACTTCGTCAACCAGGGCGACGGCCCCGCCCTCATCGCCGAGCCCAACTACGCGCCCGAGGAGGCCGCCGGCTACGACTATGGTTTCAAGGGCGCCCTGCTCGACGAGCGTCTCACGTTCACCGTCTCCGGCTTCTACGCTACCCGCAAAAACGTCGGCGTCACCGAGGTCATCGAATCCCCCATCGGCTCCGGCCGTTTCACCACGGCCACCCGCCGCGATGGCAACCAACTCGTCCGCGGCTGCGAGATCGACCTCAACTGGCGTCTCAATCAGGCACTCAGCTTCAACGGCAGCTGGGGCCATGTGCATTCCATCTACACCGATTTCGGCTCCGCGTTCCCGCTCTCCGTCGGCCGCTCCGTCAACAACGTCTCGCCGGAAAACGGCAGTCTCTCCGTCCGCTACTCCCCCCGCGCCACTTGGCTTCGCGGCTGGTCCGGCAACCTCGGCGTCACCTACGTCGCCCGCACCCCCACCGAGGCACCCAACGCGGGCGACACCTACACCACCACCGCCACCGGCGCGCGGGTGCTCTCCCGCACCACCCGCCAATGGGCTCTCACCGTCCCATCTTTTCATCTCTGGAACGCCGGCCTCCGCTACACCACCCGCGCCACCAAGACCACCAACCAGCAGATCGCCCTCAACGTGAACAACGTCCTCGACCGCGACTACCTCAAGGTCGGCAAACAAAAGGGCGACCGTCGCGCCGTCTACGTGAGCTACACCTTCGGCGTCGGCAGTCTGCGCAACTAAGACTCCCTTTTCTTCCCGTTGCGGTCGACCCTCCCGCCACTCCGCTGACCGGGCCGGTATTTGGTCGCTGCGCTGCGGCTGATGTCTACCATTCCCTCACCCATGCCGCGGTTGATTCCCCCGATTCTCGGCCAGCTCGACGCGATTTACCGCGACCAGCCGTATTTCATGGGCGTGAAGGCGCGGCTGCTCGCCGGCTTCAATCTCCTGCTGCTGATCTTCATTCCGCTCAATATCGGAAAAATGCTCTGGGCCCAGCTGCCCGAGATCCCCCTCCGGCTCACACTCAATACCCTGATATTTTCCGCGGCCGCCTGGTCCTTGCGCCAGATCTGGCGCGGCCGGCTAGAGCGTGCCGGGAGCGGTCTCGCGATCGTGCTGGTCGTGCCTACGCACCTGCTCGCCCTGCTTTTCCAAAACTACCAACAGCCACTGAGCACCGGCATCCAGCTCATCGCCTACAACTTGGTCTTCGTGCTGCTCGCCGTCGTTTTTTCATCCCGCCGAGTGGCGATCGGACTCTTCGTTCTCATCATCACTGGCACGGTCTTCTACTACACGACAGCGCTCCGGGACCGCGCCATGGTTGGCTCGCTCTCATTCGCCGCCGATACCCTGCTCCGCGACGGCCTGATCGCCCTCTGTTTCGTTTTTTTCCTCGGCCTCGCTCTCATCCAGATGATTGAGACCGCGCACCATCGCAGCGAGGAATCCCTGCGCCAGACGCGCGCGTTCAACGAAAACCTCGAGCAACTCGTTTCCGGGCGCACCCGCGACCTCGCCGCCGCCACCCACCGCGCCACCGAGGCCTCCCGAGCCAAGAGCGAGTTCCTCGCCAACATGAGCCACGAGATCCGCACCCCGCTCAACGGCATCATCGCCTCGTCGGACCTTCTGCTCCGGCATACGCGGCTGCCCGCCGATGCCAGCGAGCATGTGCGCCTCGTCGCCGAGTCCGGCGACCTCCTCCTGAAACTGCTGGGCGATATTTTGGATTTCTCGAAGATCGAGGCCGGTCAGCTCGTGCTGGACAAACACTCCTTCGATCTTGCCGCGCTGGTCGCCGACACCGTCGCCCTCGTCGCCCCCAAGGCGACCGTCGCCGATATCCTCCTCACCACCCAAGTCACGCCCGCGCTGGGCCCTTACTTCGCCGGCGACAGTTTTCGCGTCCGGCAGGTCCTGCTTAACCTCATCTCTAATGCGATCAAGTTCACGCCGGCCGGCGGCCGCGTGACAGTCACCGTGAGTTCACCCGATCCCGCGGCCAACCCCACCATCCTCCAGTTTGAGGTGCGCGATACCGGTATCGGAATCGAGCCGGCCGCGCTCGGCCGTATATTTGATCGTTTCACCCAGGCGGACTCTTCCACCACGCGACGCTTCGGCGGCTCCGGCCTCGGGCTCGCCATCAGTTCCCACCTCGTGCGCCTGATGGGTGGCACTCTGCAGGTGTCGGCAGAGCACACCCGGCCAGGGCTCCCTCTTCCACTTCTCCCTCACTCTCCCCGCCGCCACCGCGTCCGACCTGAAGTCAACCGTCCCGCCTGCAGTAGCCCAACTCGCCGTCCGCGTGCTCGTCGCCGAAGACAATCCGGTAAATCAAAAAATCATCTCCTCCCAGCTCACCCGCCTCGGCTGCACCTTCACTCTCGTCGGGCACGGCGAAGCCGTCCTCGCCGCCCTCAACACCGAGCCTCTGCCCGACGTCGTGCTGCTGGACTGCCATATGCCCATCCTTGATGGCTGGGAAACCGCGCGACGCCTCCGCAGTTGGGCCACCTCGCCCAATCCACTGCACCAAAAAGCATCCGCCCTCCCGATCGTAGCCCTTACCGCTGCCGCCCTTCCGGAGGAGCAGGCGCGTTGCCTGGCCGCCGGCATGAATCAATTCCTCTCGAAGCCCGTCAAACTCGCCGAGCTCCATAGCGTCCTGCAGTCCTTCGCGTCCATCGCATCTCCCCCGCCGTAACGGCCATTATCGCAGACGACCCATCCGGCCCGGCCCCCATCCCGGTTTCCACTGGCGACCTCGGCTCTTCTTTTTCGTGTCTTTCGCCCATTTCGTGGTTCGCTCCCCGCACCTCCCATGGCGAACGCCCCTCTTGATCTCGCAACCGTCAGCCGCCTGCCCGCTCCCGGCGACAATGTCGCTATTGCCACCCGGCGCCTTGATGTCGGCACCGTGCTTGCGCTCCCGTCCGGTCCGCGCGCCCTCACTCACACCGTCCTCGAGGGCCACCGCTTCGCCGTCGCACCCATCGCCACCGGCGCCGTGCTTCTCTCGTGGGGCCTGCCATTTGGCACCGCCCTCGCACCCATCGCGCCCGGCGATTACGTCTCCAACGCCTCGATGCTCGCCGCCCTCGCCGTCCGCCGCGTCGACGGCCTCGTGCTCCCCGCCGCCCCCAACTTCGTCGACGTGCTCGACGCCTTTGCGCTGAACGAAGCCACCTTCGTCCCCGCTCCGCCCGTCCCGCTCTACGCCACGCCCCGCACATTTCAGGGCTACCGCCGCCCCGGCCGCCGCGGTGTCGGCACGCGCAACTTCATCGTCATCCTCGGCACCACTTCGCGCACTGCCAGCTACGCGCGTCAACTCGCCGCCCGCCTCCAGCCCCTCGCCCGCGTCCATCCCGGCATCGATGGCATCGTCGCGATTGCCCACACCGAAGGCGGCGGTCCCGACCAGCCCAACAACACTACCGAGGTCCTCCGCTGCCTCGCCGGCTTCATCACCCACCCCAACGTCGCCGCCGTCCTCGCCGTCGACTACGGCGTCGAGCCCATCACTAACGCCCTGCTCCGCGACTTCATGCAGCAGCGCGGCGACCCGCTCGCCGACGTCCCGCATCATTTCCTCACGCTCAGCGGCGGACTCGCCGCCGGCCTCGCCGAGGGTGAGCGTCTCGTCCGCGGCTGGCTCCCCGCTGCGCATGCGCTCGTGCGCACCGCCGAACCGATCAGCGCCCTCCGTATTGCCCTCCAGTGCGGCGGCTCCGATGCATTTTCCGGCGTATCCGGCAATCCACTCGCCGGTGCCCTCGTCCATGAGGTCATCCGCCATGGCGGCGCCGGGAATCTTTGTGAAACCGACGAGATCGTCGGCGCCGAGTCCTACATTCTCCGCAGCACGCGCGACGTCGCCACCGCCCGCGCCCTCCTTGCCAAGATCGATTCGTTCAAAACCCGCCTGGCCTGGCACGGCGTCACCCCAGAGGCCAATCCCTCGGCCGGCAACAAATTCCGCGGCCTCTACAACATCGTCCTCAAATCCCTCGGCGCCGCGCACAAGAAGGACCCACGCACACGCATCGATCACGTGATCGACTACGCCGAGCCCATGACCCAGCCCGGCTTTCACTTTATGAACAGCCCGGGCAACGACCTGGAGGGCATCGCCGGTCAGGTCGCCGCCGGGTGCAACCTCTTCCTCTTCGTCACCGGCAACGGCTCCATCACCAACTTCCCCTTCGTCCCCACACTGAAGGTCACCACCACCTCTCGCCGTCACCAACTCCTCATCCACGAGATGGACATCAACGCCGGCCGCTACCTCGACGGCGAGTCCTTCGAATCTCTTGTCACGGAAAACTTCGAGCTCCTCCTCGCCACCGCCGGCGGCCGCCGCACCAAAGGCGAACACGCCGGCCACTCCCAAGTCTCCCTCTGGCGCAATTGGCGCCAAACTGACACCTCGCGCCTCGCCACGCTCCGCGCCCGCCCCGCGCCCGATGGCGCGCCGCTTTCCCTCGCGCCCGCCATCTCCGCCGCCCCCGCCGCACTCACGCTCTTTGCCACTGACTCCGGCCCCGCCACCGAACGCGTCGCCCTCGTCCTGCCCACCAGCCTTTGCGCCGCGCAGATCGCCCGCCTCGCCGCCGACCGACTCAACGAAAAACAACTCGGCCACCCCTACGGCATCACGCGCTTCGTCGCGCTCACGCATACCGAGGGCTGCGGCTTCGGCGGCGAGACCATGCACCAACTCCTCCACCGCACCTACCGCGGCTACGTCACTCACCCGAATGTCGCCGCCGCCCTCTTCCTTGAGCACGGCTGCGAAAAAGTCCCGAACGACGTCATGCGCCGCCAACTCGAAAACGCCGGAGTCCCTCTCACGCGCTTCGGCTGGGCCAGCGTCCAACTCGACGGCGGCATCCAAAATTCCCTCGGTAAGATCGAAGCGTGGTTCGCCGAAAAGTTCGCTTCGCTCCCGCCCGCCCCCACCGTGCCCGCGAGTCTCGGCGCGCTCACCCTCGCCTTCCTTACGGCAGCTCCCGTGACCGCCGCCACCGCCACCACGCTCGCCACGCTTGCGCACACGATCCTTGCCGCGGGCGGCTCGATCCTACTTCCCGAGAGCGACGCCCTCCTGGCCAACCCCGCCTTCCGCACTGCCCTCCTCGGCGCGACCGTGCCACACGCCACCCTCGCCTATGGCCAACCCATCACGCATGCCGGCCTCCACGTGATCGCGAGCGAGACCGAGCACTGGGTCGAAAACCTCACCGGCTTCGGCGGCTGCGGCGCGCACCTCGCCCTCACCGTCGTGTGCGACCACGCGCGCCAAGGCCACCCGCTCGTCCCCGTGATCCAAATTGCCGAGTCTTCCCAACGCAGTCGCATCGCGCCCGACGATCTCGATCTCTTCCTCACAGAAGACCCCGCCACGAACCTCGCCGCCCTCGAATCATTGCTCGTCGCCGTCGTCGAGCGCACCCGCCTCCCCGCCGCGAACGCCGCTGGCTTCGTCGATTTCCAACTCACCCGCGGCGAACTCGGCGTCTCAACCTGACCGCGCAACGGCGGGCGTCCCAGCCCGCCGACTGGAGCCAGTCGCCGCACGTATCAACGTGCGGATGTCACGTGTCCTCCTCTCGCAACCCTCGCTTGCAATCCGCCGAGTGCGGCGCATGTTCCCGCTCCCGTTCTTTGATTGGTCAACGTTCGCTCGCTCCCGAGCCACCGTGTATTTCCACAATCCCTTTCGGGGGTGTTCTGGATTCTACCCTTGGTTGGAGTGCGCCGCTGCCTGCCGAGAGTCGTGGGTCTCTCGTTAAATCCCCTGCGAAAAAAATAATAGGCAACACTGAAGAAATGCCCCTGGCCGCCTAAGTGCGGTCACGTTGATCTAGCGACACCTGCTAGTTAGAATCAACGACGATAGCAGGCATAGCGCGCGGAGCCGTCCGCGGACGGCGCGTTGTATCTTCATCCGGGGACTGGCTGACATCTTAGCGCGTGTGATCGCTTGGTGTCGGCGAGATTAATATCACGCTATGCACGTAGATGCGGTGCGCAAAGGTCAGGGGCACGTGGGTTCAAATCCCACCACCTCCACCATTTCAGAAGCGGAAAACAAAAACGCCGGCCCTTCACAGGGCCGGCGTTTTTGCGTCTCCACCCTCTTTCGCACCTGTCCGAGGTGTTCTCACCGCCCAACGATGGCAGCGGAGTAGCTGTCCGGCCGCTGCTCGGTCTTGCCGCGGTCTCGTTTGGCGAAACCTGGCTTAGGCGGCGGAATCACTATCTCGGATTGGCGGCGACCGCGTTATCGCTCATCGCGCTCGCAATCAAAATGGAGCCGCACCCGAAACCCATCCACACCGGAGCCAGCGCCGCGCTCTAACGGCTCCATACTGCGCACCCCTAAAATCGCCCCGCGGCGTTCGACCACCCCTTTCTGCCGAAACTTCGAGGAAAACGCCTTCCGTTACCGGGCCAGATTGGCACCTTCTTGGTTCTGTGCTTCACCTCGCGTCCATCAACCGAACCACCCGCGTTTTCCACCCGGCACTAGCGGCGGACTTCGGCGCACTCGCCGCGCGATGACGCCACTTCGTCCCACCACCGCATTTGCACCCGACGACGCCCTTCACCGGAAGGGTTTCCTCGCTCATCCTTGGCTTGAACGCGGCGGGGTCGCCGCCCTCGTCTCCGCCGCTGCGTGGTTCGTCACCATCTCTTGGCGAAAATGGTGCCATCCGACCATCGACTCCGGTCGCGAACTCTACACGCCCTGGCGTCTCTCCGAGGGAGCCGTGCTCTATCGCGACGTCGACGACGTCTACGGTCCGCTTTCGCAATATTTCAACGCCGGTCTCTTCCGTCTCTTCGGCCCCGGACTGATCGTGCTGGCGATTGCCAACCTCGTCATTTTTTCCGCGATCCTCTGGTTGGTCTACCGCCTTTTCCGCCGGGCATGGGGCCCCGTCGGGGCCGTCTCCGCCGGTTTGGTATTTGTCTTTGTCTTCTCGTTTTCTCCGTTCCTCGACTACGGCACGTTCAACTACGGACTTCCCTATGCGCACGAGGCCACGCACGGCATGCTCGTTTTGCTCGCGCTCGTTCTGGCTGCAGGAAACTGGATCGAGGGGCCCACGCCGCGCGCCAACGCGACGGTCGGCTTCCTCACCGGGCTCACCCTCGTGCTGAAGCCGGAGTTTATGTTGGCCGCGGCCGTGATCGTGCCAGCGACCGTGATCCTCCGCCGGCCCGGCTCTATCGCCCACCCCGGCCGGAGCCTCGCCCTCTTCACGCTGGCTGCGTTGGCACCGACCCTCGGGTTTTTCGTCTATTTTTCCTGTTACGTTCCGCTGCTCGACGCACTGGTCGCGGCGACGCGCGCCTGGAGCAGCCTGCTCGTCCTCCCCTCGATCACCTCGAAACAGTATCAGCTGTCGTTCCTTGGCTTCGATCATCCGTGGATCAATTTCAAAGCGCACGTTTTCCATGCCGCTCAAGCCGCAGGCTGCCTTGCTCTCATCTTCGGTCTCTACGCGCTCGCCGCGCGCAGCCGGCGATCGCTCGCGCGCTACGGATTTTCAATCGCTGCGTTCGCCAGCGCCGGGCTGATTGGGTGGATCACTGATTGGCAGACCATCGGGCGCAGTTTGCTCGGGCTCATTCTCCTCTACCTTGCCGTTTCGGTCTGGCGGCACCACCGCCGCCTTTCGCCGCCGGCCGCACTACCGGCCCCGCACCGCCACTGGCGCTTTCTGCTCACGCTCACCGCCCTCGCCATGCTGGCGCGTATGATCCTGAACGGCCGCATTTTTCAGTTCGGATTCTTTCAGGCTGCCCTCGCCGCGCTGGTGGTGACCGCCGTGATCTGTGCGGAAATCTCCGAGTGGATTCCCAGTCATGACGGGCGCCGCCTCTCTCCGGCACTGCTCAGTCTGGCTTTGCTCCTGCCCGGCTTCGGCTGGGCCGGTCATCGCACCTACCAATTCTACGTGCAGTCGCACACCCTTCCGGTCGCCGGCGGCCGCGACCGCTTTTACTATTACCCGCCCGAGATCGAAGCGAGCGGTCAACTGCTCAACGATGTCGTCGGCGCACTCCGCGGCGCCGCCCCCGATTCCACGCTGCTCGCCCTTCCTGAAGGTGGCATGGTCAACTACCTCGCCCGCCTCCGCAGCCCGCTCCCACCTTTCCAATACTACTCGTTCACCACCGAGAACGGAAAAGAAGCGGCCCTCGTTGAACAGCTGCGTCTGCGTCCCCCCGATCGGGTTGTGATCCTCTCCCGCTTCGGCTTGGGCGATTTCAATATCATGCGTTATGGCGAACGCGACGGCGCCGGTCGCCAGATTCTCCTCTGGATCGGCGAAAATACCGCGTCACCCACCACTTTGGTGGTGACCCCCTCGCGACCGATCAACGCGGCGCCGTCATCCTCGAGCGGAAGAGATAACGCCCTCCGCGTCGCTCGTTCGGCAAAAAATATCCCGGGGAGGCGTAGTCTCGGCGCTGGTCGACTCGCGCGCTCGGCCTACGCGGAGCCGAGTTGGCGCATCAGACGGAGCTTCACTTCAACGGGCGAAATCGTCGGCCGGCCCAACTTCGCCAGCGTGCCGGTGCGCGCACGAAAATGCACGAGCGTCGGGCCGCGCTGCGGTGTGTGGGCCGCGAGTTCCTCGGTCAGTCGCGCGGTGTCGTCGGTGCCCACCGCGCGCGAATATCCACACGCCTGTGCAATTGCGCCGAACGCCGCGCCGCGACTCAAGGTCGCCTGTCCGCCGGTGGAATCGTGCGCCTCGTTGTCGATCACGAGGTGGAATAGGTTGCGCGGCGCGTGGGCACCCACCATCGCGAGATTGCCCATGCGCATGAGCACCGCGCCGTCACCATCGGCCACCCACACACGGCGCTCGGGCAGATTCAAGGCAAGGCCGAGGCCGAGCGCACTCGCACCGCCCATCGCGCCGACGAGGTAGAGGTGGTTCGACGCGTCGCCGAGCGTGAACAGTTCGCGGCCGGTGTAGCCCGTCGTCGCCACCACCACATCGTCGGGACGCTTCGCCGCGAGCAGCGCCGTCAAAGCTTCGGCCCGGGTCGCGCGCGCGGTCGTCGGGAGCGGCAAGTTCTCTTCAAACGCAAAGGCGCGCGCGCCGAGCGGCGCAGTCGGACGCGCGGTCGTCAGCGGCGTCTCCGCCACCGCACCGTGCGGCATCACGAGCGCAAACGGCAGCGAGTGCGCTGCGAAATGCGCCTGCGCCCGCGCGAGTGCCGGCTCGATCTCGGCGGCGCTGGCGGGAAACGGGATCCACGGCACGCGCATGGTGTCGAGCAGCGTGGTAGTGATTGCCCCCATCAACTCGTGTTGGGGCTCGTCGGCCGGACCGCCGGGCTCGCCGCGATGCGTCACGATGAGCAGCACCGGGATTTTGCCGGGCCAGTTCAACGACGTCAGCGCGTTCACCGCATTGCCGAGACCTGAATTTTGAAACATTACGACGCCCGGCGCTCCGGTCGCGATCGTGGCACCGGCCGCGAGTGCCACCGCGTCACCCTCATTCACTGCGTCGCGAAACCCGAGGGTCCCGTCGTTGAGCGCACCGTTGATCAGGGGCTTGAGATACGAACAGGGGGTGCCGGTGAAAGAGCGCAGCCCGCGCGCATGACAGGCGCGAAGAAATTCGGAGGCGGTGATCACGGCGGAGACTTAGAACTGCTGCGCCCGGTCGAGATCAACCAACGAATCCACGTCCGTCCAGTGCCCCTGGATGCAGTGAACCTTCACGCCGACGACGCCGGCGAAGTGGTTGAGCAGGTCGACGAGCTGAAGTTGCGCGAGCGTGCCGTCGGCGCGACGTGCGGCGACAAACTCGCGCGCCAGCTCGACGCCACGCGCCGAGAGCTTGAGCAGCCCGATCCACTCGCCATGAAACTCTTCGCTCGGCGCGGCAAACTCCACGCGCTCGAGCCAGGCCTCTTCGTCGTCAAGGTAGTCGCGCGCCCCGGGAGGACGCTTGAGGCGCACGAAATCCGAACTGCGCCCGGCGCCTCCCCTTTCGCGGAAACGGGTGTCCACGGCGATCGCCGCATCGGCCCCGTCGTGCAGCAGCAGCCCCGCGATGTAGCCGCGAAACAAAATGTCGCCAAAAGCCACGATCGTCTCCCCGGTGGCCGACGCCAGTGCGGCTGCAAGCGAGGCGAGTTCGCCGGTGGTCGCGTAGGCGTCGTTGTCGATCCGGTTAACACCCGGGAGCGCGATCATCTCCTTTTTGTAGCCTGCGACGACTGTGAGATCGCGCACTTCATGCGCGCGCAACGTCGTCACCAGCCGCTCGAGGATGCTCGCGTGCCCGACCTTAAGCAGCGCCTTGGGCGCGCCGCCGGTGAGCGCCTCCGGCAGGTCGCCGCGCGTCGCCGCCAGGATGATCCCGCGGTGGCCACCGGACCCGCCGCGCAAATACCGCTGCTCGGCCTCGGCGAGCTCCGCGTCGCCTTGCAGGCGGAAAATCTCCGCCATCGGCGCGATGGTGTCCTCGACGCTCACGATGGATTCTTCGCGGCGAATCTGGGCCGCGAGTTCCTGCATGCGGGTCGTCGCACCGCGCATGAGTTGATTGGCCCAGATCACCATCGACACGTGGTTGGCGCGAAACGCCGCCGCCGGCGTCGCATGATATTTCGTCGGGATGAGCACGACGGGCAACCGGCCGCCCCACTCGCGCATGAAGGCAAACACTTCGTCCGGTTTCGCCGATTTGCTGTGGATCACCACCGCGTGCACGCCCGCCTGGCGGTAGATCTCGGCGCGACGCAGCGCCTCGGCCATGCCGCGGCCCGCGATCAGCGCTTCCGTGCGCGCAATCACCACGAAGTCACCATCCGGGCGCGCATCGATGGCCGCCTTGAGCTTGCCGGCAAACTCCTCCGCCTCCGCCAGCGGCTGCTGCTCGCTGCGCAGAAAGCTGTTGGTCTTGGGAAACAGTTTGTCTTCGAGGCAAATGCCCGCGGCCCCGCGCTGGCCGAGCTTCGCGACGAGCCGGCGCACAATATTGAAATCGCCGTGACCGCTGTCGCCGTCGACGAGGATGGGGACGCTCGTCGCGTCGCACATCAGCTCCACCTGCTCCGCCACCTGCGTCCAGGAGATTTCGTTATTGTCGCGCACGCCGAGCGCGGCCGAGAGCGTGAGGCTCGACGCCCACAGCGCCGGGAACCCGGCCTCCGTCGCGATCTTGGCCGAAAGGCCGTTGTGAGCCTCGATGACAAACGTCAGCTCGGGACTTTCGATGAGGCGTCGGAGCGCCGTGGTTTTGCGGGGAGAAGACATGCGGGAAAAATTAGGCGGGCTTCGGCGGCGGGTTCTTCCAACGCCAATTGCCACGCAGGGGATAGACTACATTCCAGACGCCCCAGGCCGTGCGCAGCGCGAGCCAGCCGAGCAGCAACACCATGAGCCAAGACGGTCCGAAGAGGAGCGCCACCGCGAGGAGCGGCGCGATGAAATCCGGCCAGACGTGCGGCCGGCGCAACAAGTGGGAGCCGATTACGCGGCCCACATAGTCACCGCCATGCAGGAAGATCGCCACGACCAGACACCAGAACGGAGCATTCAATTTCCCCAGCGCCACCGCCAGCGAGAGGTTGAGCCCGATGAAAACCGCCAGTTGCAGCGGCAGCCGCCCGATGCGGCGCAGACAATCCAGCGTCACGCCGATGCAGCCGAAGACGCCCATTCCGATCAGAATCCAGTAGGCCGGCCAGTCGCCGAAGAGCGGAGCGACCCACCATGCCCGCACCGGCGGAAACAGCCACGATCCGTAGAAACAGATGAACAGGAACATCGACTCGACCGCGCCAAACCAGCCGAAGAACAACTGCCCGCGCTCCTTCTCCTCCACCATCGTCGCGGCAAACGCCACGAATCCGGCCGACAGCGAAATCATCGCGGCCGACACTGGCACGGAGCCGATCAGCACGACCGTGGACAGGGTGAGGATCGCCCCATGATAGGTGTCGAGCGAATGATCCAAATATTCTCCCAATGCCGAACTCGTGCCGGTCGCTTTCGCCTGCATGCCGTCGATGTGGTCATAGGCGAGGAACGCCTGCGTGAGCGCGAGAATCGCCACCACCAGCGTCGTTACGCTGAAAGCCGAGACGTTGAACGAGAGTCCAAACACCACCCACATGCACGCACTCGAACCAAGGGTGATCAGGTTGGCCGGCAGCCAACGCGGCACCCACCACCGCCAGAGCGGGACCACCCATCGCTTGTAGGGCTCCAGCAAAACGGACCGATCTTCGCAGCGGTAAACGTAGGGCGGCAAAGGTTCGGTGCTCATAGATTTTTCCCCGGAGTGCGGAGCAGCAGACCGCGCACCGCACAAAATTCCCGCACGTGCTCCAGCACCGTGTCGATGTCGGCGGGCTGAAGATCGCCGATCGTCGCCACGCGAAACGTCCGCGTCGCCGCGATTTTTCCCGGGTAGATCGTGACGCCGCGAGCGTAGAGCCAATCGTGCAGCGCATCGAAACTCCACGCCGGGTCGGTCGGCTCGTGCAACGCGGTCAGCAGACCCGAACGCCACGGCGGCGGCACGAGCGGCACGAAGCCCAGTGCCTCCAAGCCTGCGACGAGCCGTCCGTGACACGCCGCGTAGCGCGCAAACCGCGCCCGCTCTCCCTCGGCAAAATACTCCTCCAGCGCCACGGCGAGCGCATTCAACACCTGCACCGGCGGCGTAAACCAAAACTGCTCTTCTTCGTCCTGCGCCCGGGCCTGCCCGTGCAGGTCGAGGTAGACGCAGCGCCGCGGCACCGCCGCCGTGCGGGCGAGCGCCGTCCGGTCGGCGATCACAAAGGCCAGCCCCGGCATCCCTTGCAGGCACTTGTTTGCCGAGCTGATCACGTAGTCCGCCGGTGTCGCGCGCACATCGAGCGGCACGCCGCCGAGGGACGACATCGCGTCCACGATCAGCGATATTCCACGCGCGCGGCACAGCGCCGCGACTTCGGCGAGCGGGTTGAGCATCCCGGTCGTCGTCTCGTGATGGACCAGAAAACAGTGCGTGCAGCCAGGCGTCTCCGCGAGCGCCGCCGCGATGCGCTCCAGCGCAGGATATTCGGCCCAACCCAACGCCAGCGTGCGGTGCGCGAGGCCGTGCACCTGCGCGATCTGCGCCGCACGACGGCCGTAGGCCCCGTTGTCCACGATCAAGACGCGGTCCGCTGGTCCCACGCACGACGCGAGCACCGCCTCCACTGCCGCCGTGCCCGATCCGCCGATCAGGACCGCCGTGTGCGTGGCCTCCGCATGCGCCACGCGCACAAGGTCGCGGCGCACACGCGCGAGCAGCGCACCGAACTCTTTCTCCCGCGGACAAAGATCCGACATCACGAGCGCGGCCTTTACGCGCTCGGTCGTCGTGCACGGTCCCGGATTGAGGAGGATCTTACGCGGCACCGTCATGGGAAATCTTGCTCAACTGCGGCAGCACGCGTTGCAACGCGCGCGCGTGATGCGCCGGATCGTCAATCTCGCACCAGACGAGATCCTCGATGGTCAGAAGTTGAATCGGATGCGTGGCCGCCAGCGCCGTGAAGGCATCGTCGTAGTGGTAGTTGCCCGCCGCCAGCGTCCCGCGCGCCTCGAAATGCGTGCACAACTTTGTAAAAAAATCCGCCGTCACGCGGCCGATTCCCGTAAATTCGCCCGCGGCTGGCTCGTCCGCCCGCCGCTGCTTCGAAAGCGCCGCCAACCGGCCGTCGCGCGCGTAGGCAAACACTTCGTCACCCTGGCCTGTCGTGCCGGAGAGCAGCACGTAGTCACCCCGTGGCGCCGCCCGGAGCTCCCGCAGAGCCCGCGGCTCGTAGAGCAGGTCCGACTCCAGCAGCAAAAAATCTCCCGCGATGCCCGCTTCCCGCGCGAGGTAGAGCGAGTGCATCGAACCGGTGGTCGCGAAGTCCGGATTGTGCACGCATCGCACCCGGGGAAAATGCGCCGCGAGGAATTTCTCATAGGCCTCCGCCCGCCACCCCGTCACCAGCACCAGGTCCGTCACCCCTTCCGCCAGCAGTAGCTCGATTGATCGAGGCACCAACGAGACGCCACCAAGCGTGATCAGGCCTTTCGGCAGTTCAGATTGTAGGGCCCGGAGGCGGACGCCCATGCCTGCGGCAAGAATCACCGCCGAGGTCGGAGGAGAAGTGAACTTCATCGGTTATCGTCGTTCCACGCACACTCGTTCCGGAGTTTTTCCCCGGTTCTCTGCCTTCGGTTGCGCGGCGACACCACGGACGGCAGATGCGGGAGAAGGCGTGCAAAACTCGGGAACGTCATTGATCGAGCGGGAGCAAACGCTCCGACTTTTTGAACGCAAGTGGTAAACCGTTCACCACCTTCCGCGCCGCATTTCACGCAGGGCTCACGGCGCCGCTGCCATCGCCACCGTGCCCGCGTCGAGCCCTGGCCATTTGCCGGCTCCACCGCCTCCGCACGCTATCTCGAGCGCCACTGTCGGTCCGATGTCTGACCACATCCTCCTGCGCACGCGCCGTATTCGAGAGTCCGAACCATTCACAACTGAGGGCATCTCCTCAGCCCACGCGCCCAAACGCACCAAGTAACGCGCCAACTCACCCGCGATGCTTTACAGCATCCGTCTCAGCCTCTTTAACCCGCGCGTGGCAAATCCCTGTCTCTGCCGCCGAAATTCCGCTCTCCCTCGTCCTCCGCTTTCGCAAACTGGCCCACTCTTCTCCATTCCCGCACCGTCACCCTTGGCGAGCAACCCGCCTTCCGCTTCCGCCCATCCGGCGATGAGTTCACCGCGACCTTCCCCCCTGCCGACCTCGACCGCCAATCCCGCGCGAAACCGCCCGATTATCGTCGTCGAAAACATGGCTCGCCACTCCGACCCCGCCACCGTGCACTGGCCGAAGGACGACCGCGCCAATCATCACACCCTCGACTCCGTCCGCTACGACGCACGTTTCCAACGCACGCGGGAAATCTATCTGGCCGGCAGCGTCACTGCCACGAGGTATTCCGACAGTGCACTCGGGCAATTCGTCGTAACCAACAACCATCGCCAACTCCTGCCACTGCACCGGATCGGAAAGACCTGACCTCGCGCCCGCGTTGCTTCTTTGCCTTTCCCTCTTCGCCTCATGCTCACCGCCTTTCTCCACAACGTCACCATCATCGCCGCCTTCGCCGCTTACTTGACCGCCCAACTGATCAAGCTCCTCACCGTCGCCGTGCGCGAGAAACGCTTCGACGCCGATTTCCTCAACCGACACGGCGGCATGCCGAGTTCCCATACTTCCACCGCGGCCGCCTGTGCGCTCTCCGTCGGCCTGCGCACCGGCTTCGATTCGCCGGTTTTTGCCGTGGCCTTCGGCCTCGTAAGCCTCGTCATGATCGACGCCCAAAGCCTGCGCCGGTCCGTCGGCGCCCAGGCCCGCCTCCTCAACCGCCTCGCCGAGGAATCTCGCGGGAAACACGAGGCGCCGCCCGCCAAACTCACCGAATCCCTCGGCCACACTCGCACGGAAGTCTTCGTCGGTGCCCTGCTCGGAGTGACGGTGGCGTGGCTTACTCACGCTTTGATTTCCACTCCCGCCGGCGCCGCTTGACGCCCCCGCGCCGCTCAATCCTATCCGCGCGACACCGCATGGCCCGCCTCCTCGATTTTTTCGTCCTTCCCCTGCGCTTCGTCATTTGCTGGACCTACCTCGGCCTCATCTCCGCCTGCTTCTTTCCGGTCTTCCTCGTCCTGCTCCCCAGCCGCCGCCGCCGTATTCTCGCCTCCAACGTTTACGGCCAGCTCACCGGCCGCGTCATGATTTTTCTCTCCGGCGCGAAGCTCCCACCCGGCATCCGCGCGCAACTCGCCCGCACCCAGCCCGCAATTTTCATCTCCAACCACACCTCCTACCTCGACATCTATTTTGGCATCTGGGCGGCCCCCACCGGCACCCTCGCCACCGCGAAACGCGAGACCGCCTTCGTGCCGTTTCTCGGCCAACTCTACGCGCTCTCCGGCAACGTTCTCATTAACCGCACCAATAAACGCGATGCGGCTGCCGCCCTGCGTGAGACCATCGACCTCATGCAGCGCTTTCGCACCTCCGTCTGGATATGGCCCGAGGGCACCCGGTCCTTCGACGGCCGCCTGCTCGCGTTTAAGCGCGGCTTCGCCCATCTCGCCCTAGCGACGCGGCTTCCGGTTGTGCCCATCGTCGTGAGCAATGCCCACCGCTGCTGGCCCCGCGGTCGCGCCTACACCCGCCCCGCCGCCGTCTCTGTGCGCATTCTCCCGCCCATCCCCACGACCGACTGGACCGTCGAAAACCTCGACCGCCACGTCGCCGATGTGCACGCCCAGTTCGCGGCCGCCCTCCCGTCAGATCAGAAGCCGCGCACGGTCAGCGCGGAATCCCCACAATGAAAATCGCCCACACGCCGAACAGCGCGTGCGCCGTCGCCACCGCCAGATAGGATCGCGCCTTCCAGAACATAAAACCGAACGCCAGACCGGCAATGAACGCCAGGAACGCAAACTTGCTGCCGAGATACATGTGAATCGAGGCGAACACGACGTCCGACACCAAGATCGACTTCCAATGCGTCTTGTTGGTCGCCGGAATCGACACCATGTCGAGCGTGCCCTGCACGGCACAACGGATGAACTCCTGCGCGAAACTCAGCGTCGCATATGAAGCCGCGATCGCCCCCCAATACACGAAAGTCGTCCCCGGCCGGGTAATAAACTCGAGCATGGGTTCGAAGACTTGCATCTCGCCCGAGCCGCGCCGCACCAACCAAACTTTCACGAGGAGAAACAGCAACATGAACGGCGCCGCCCACAGGACCCCGGTCAACGCCTGCTTCGGCCAGTTATCCCAATGCATGTGGAAAAATTCGTCCTGGATCTGACTCCGCTTCATGAAGTCGATCACGACCCACAGAAAAACCATTATGATGAAGAAGGAGATCAGGTTGATCGAGGGCACCAGCGGTGTGATGACCTCGATCAGCGGCAGCGAAAACATGTAGCACGACAGCGCCGTCAAAATGCGCGTCAGGAACGAGGAGGCCGAGGCCACCACCTTCATCGCCGCCAACTCCGACTCGTGCTTCGACTTCAGCGAAGTCGTCGCATTCGAGAGACGGTCCACCAGCATCCGCGCCAGATTGAGTGTCACCTGTTTTTGCACCGCACCGTCCGCCGGCAGGTCGTCCAAACCCATCGTCCGCACAGTCGCCGGCGAAGCCGCCACGATGTTGGCCGTCGCCGCCGACCCGTTGATCGCCGACATCTCGCCGAAGCAACTGCCCGGCTTCAGCGTCACTAATTTCACTCCACCCGGAGTCTTGGGCTCACCCTTCCAAACGTCCAGCTCACCGCTCTCGATGAGGAATACCCGGCTGTTCGCCTGGTTCTCGCGCAGCAGCACCTCTCCCGTGGCATAGGCGCGCGAAGGCAACGCAGAGATCAAATTCTCCACGGCCTCGTCAGGCAGACTACGGAACACATCGAATTTCGGAGAAGCCACAGCGCCGTAACAAAGCGATCTCGCCGCATCGCGCTCAACATAATTTAACGCTCCCGCCGTGGTAATTACCCTAAGCGCCGACAAATTATTTGACACGCCCCATCGCCTAGACGCACCCACTACCATGCGCCGCGTCCTCCGGCTATTCGCCGTATCACTCTTCGTCTGCGCGCCAGCCGCGTTCGCCGCTCCAGTCTTGCCCGCTCCGGCGGCCGCCGAGCGTTACGTCCGCCAGGCTTTCGCCGACAACCTCGCCCTCCAGTCGCAAGCCCTCGATGTCTCCTCCGCACGTGCGCGCCTCGGCGCCACCACCGGCGCCCGCCTCCCCCGGGTCGACCTCCTTGCCCGCTACTCGCGCGCCGAAGGCGGCCGCACCATCGACGTCCCCTCCGGTGACCTCATCAATCCCGCTTACGGCGCGCTCAATTCCCTCCTCACCGCCGCCGGCAAACCCGCCAGCTTCCCCCACGTCGACAACCTGTCCATCCCGCTCCTGCGCGAACGCGAGCAGGAGACCAAACTCCGCGTCAGCGCCCCGCTCTTCAACGCCGAGCTCTCGCGCTGGACTGCCTCCCGCCGCTCCGCCGTCGAATCCGCGAGCGCCCAGCACGCCGCCGCCCGGCGCGAGCTTCGCCTAGGTGTTCTCACCTCCTACTACACCACGCTGCGGGCGCAATCCGCCGAGCAGATCCTTAACGGCGCCACCGAGCTGACCGCCGAGGCGCTGCGCACCTCGCGCGCCCTCTTCTCCGCCGACAAGGCCACCGAAGACCGCGTTCTCCGCGCCGAGGCCGACGACCTCGCGGTGAAACAACAGCTCGCCGACGCCACCCGCGACCGTATCGCCGCCCTCGCCACGTTTAACGCCCTCCTGCATCGCCCGCTCGACACCGCGGTCGACACCCCGACCGCCGACGAACTCGCCGCGCTCACCGCCACCCTCCTGGCCTCCGACGTGGGCCCCATTTCCGTCCCCGAGTCCCGCGAGGAACTCGCCGCTCTCCGTGCCGCCGCGAACGAAGCCTCCGAGGCCGAGGCCGCCGTCCGCGCCCGCAAACGCCCCACCGTTTCCTTCGTCGCCGATGGCGGCATTCAGGGCGGGCAATACCGCACCGGCCACGGCTTCAACTACGCCCAGGCCTCACTCGTCGGTGAGTTCAATCTCTGGGATGGTCGCCAACGCAACAACGAGATCGACGCCGCCCGCTCCCTGCGCCGCAAAGTCGAGCTCCGCCTCGAAACCGTGCGCGAACAACTCGCCGTCGAGCTCCGCACCGCCACCGGCGAACTCGCCGCCGCCCGCGCCGCCTTCCCCGCCGCCGACCGCCGCACCGCCGCCGCCGCCCGCGCTTTCGAGATCGTCTCCGCCCGCGACCGGGAAGGCCTCGCCAACCAACTCGCCTTCCTCGATGCGCGCCAGACCCTGACCACCGCGCGGCTCAACCTCGAGATCACCCGCATGCGGCTCTGGATCGCCGCCGCCCGGCTCGACCGCGCCCTCGCCGCCACCCCGCTCGAGTAAACTCCTCTCCTCTTCGCCTCCGCTCCGCTACGTCCGACCTCCGCCCTCCATGCGCCACTCCTCGCTTACTCTGCTCGCGCTCGCGAGCCTCGCGCTCGCCGCCGGCTGCAAACGCGCCGAGCCCACTGCGCCCGCCGCTCCTGTTGCCCCCCGGGTAGTCAACGTCCGCGTCGCCCCGGTTGAGTCCTCGACCGCCACGCCGGTCGTGCGTGTGCCCGGCCTCCTCGCGCGCCAGACCGAGGCCGACCTCTCGTTCCCTCAGTCCGGTCTCCTCGCCTCCGTCGCGGTGCGTGCCGGTGACCGCGTCAAAGCCGGCCACGAACTCGCCCGCCTCCAGCTCGACCCGATCGAAGCCCAGCTCACGCAGGCCCGCGCCGCCGTGGAGAAAGTCAAACGCGATCTCACCCGCGTCGAAAAACTCCAGGCCGAACGCGTCGCCACCCTCGAGAACCTCCAGGATACTCGCACCGCCCTCGCCCAAGCCGAGGCCGTGCTCTCCTCCGCCGAATTCGCCCGGCGCCACGCCGTCATCACCGCCCCGGCCGATGGACTCATCCTCCGCCGCACGGCCGAACCCAACGAGATCGTCGCCGCCGGCCGCCCCATCGTCGCCTTTGCCAGCGAGGGCGATGGCTGGATCGCCAAAGCCAGTCTCGCCCCCCGCGACGCCGCCCGCATCAGCGTCGGCTCCGCCACCACCCTCGAGGATGGCAACGGCGGCCAGGCCCGCGGCAAAGTCATTCGCATCGCCGGCGCCGCCGATCCCCTCACCCGCACCGTGCCGGTCGACGTGCAACTCGACACCCCGCCCACGGCCGCCCGCTCCGGCCTCATCGTCTCGCTCTCGATCACGCCCGCACCCGTGCCCGCCCGCAGCGCCGTGCCACTCGCCGCCCTGCGCGATGGCAATGGTGGCCACGCCTTCCTCTTCGTCATCGAGTCCGGCGCCGCCACCGCCAAACGCATCTCGGTCGAGATCGAACTGGTCGACGGCGAGCGCGCCTACCTCCGCACGCCCCTCCCCGCCACCCAACAGGTCGTGATCGCTGGCGGACAGTATCTCAACGACGGCACGCCGGTAAAGCTAACCAACTGAGCCGCCTGCGCCCCAACCGATGAATCTTACTTCCTTTTCGCTCAGGAACACGCGCTTCACGTTCGTCATCTTCGCCTGTATTGTCGCCCTCGGCCTCAGTTCCTTTCTCGACATCCCCCGCCGCGAGGATCCGCTTCTCAATCTCCCCGGAGCCTTCGTGGTCGTCGTTTTCCCAGGTGCCAGCGCAATCGAAATCGAACGTCTTGTCGTCCGCCCCGTCGAGGACTCCATCAAGGAACTCGATGATGTCCTCAAGATGCGCTCCGTCATCAAAGACGGTGTCGTCGTCGTCTACGCCGACTTCGACTGGAGTGTCCATCCCGACAAGGTCTACGACGACGTTCTCCGCCAGGTAAACAAGACGCGTGGTTCCCTTCCTCCCGGCATCGCCAGCATCGACGTCCGGCGCCAGACCACGCTCAACACCTCGACGATGCAGTTTGCCATCGTCTCCGCCGACGCCTCCAACGCCCGCCTCGAAGACATCGCCGAAAACCTCCGCCGCCGTATCGAAACCGTCCATGGCGTCCGCACCACCGAGCGCCACGCCCTGCCCAGCCGCCAGGTGCGCGTCACCCTCAACGCCGACCGCAGCTCCGCCCTCCGCATCCCGCCCCTCCAGATCATCGGTGCCATCGACGCCGGCAGCGCGAGTATCCCGGGCGGCACCGCCGAGGTCGGTGGCCGCCGCTTCAACATCGAAACGAGCGGCGCCTATCGCTCCCTTGACGAGATTCGCCGCACCCCCGTCGCCGGCTCCGGCACCGCCGTCGTCCGACTCGGCGACATCGCGGACGTCACTTGGGAAAACGAAGCCAACGAATACTTCGGCCGCTACAACGGCCGGCGCGCCGTCTTCGTCTCCGTCGCCTCCAGCGGCACCGTCAACCTCTTCGACGTTCGCGACCGCGTCATGGCCGAAGTCGACCGCATCGGCGCCACGCTCCCGGCCGATGTGAAGATCGAAACCGCCTTCGACCAGACCAACAATATCCGCAACCGTCTCCGCCAGCTCGAAATCGATTTTCTCATCGCCTTCGCCCTCGTGCTCGTGACGGTTTTCCCGCTCGGTTTCCGCGCGTCCCTGCTCGTGCTAATCTCCATCCCGCTTTCGCTAGCCATGGGGGTCCTCGCGCTGCACCTCATGGGACACAGCCTCAACCAGCTTTCCATCGTCGGCTTCGTCATCGCCCTCGGCCTCCTCGTCGACGACTCCATCGTCGTGGTCGAGAACATCGCCCGTTTCCGCCGCATGGGTTACGCCCCGGAGGCCGCCGCCCTTGCCGCCACCAACCAGATTGCGGTCGCCGTCGTCGGAACCACCGCCGCCCTCATCTTCGCGTTCTTCCCGCTGCTCAAACTTCCCGGTGGCCCCGGCCAGTTCATCTTCCCGATGCCCCTCGCCGTCGTTTCCACGGTGTTGGCGTCCATGTTTGTTTCGCTGACGATCATCCCGCTCCTCGCCAGCCGCCTGCTCAAGGGCGACGAACCGGAACACGGCAACGCCGTCCTCCGCTTTCTTGACCGCGCCATTCACGTTTCCTACCGCCCGCTGCTCCATTTCTGCATGCAGCACCGTGTGCTCACCCTCGTTCTCGCCGTTGCACTCACCGCCCTCGCGCCCTTCGTCGTGAAGCAAATCGGCTTCAGCCTCTTTCCGAAGGCCGGCATCCCCCAGTTCCTCGTCGAAATCGAAGCCGAAGAAGGCTCGAGCCTCGCCGCCACCGACGCCATCACGCGCAAAGTCGAAGCCATCCTCGCCGTCACTCCCGAAATCGAGAATTACGCGGCCAACGTCGGCCGCGGCAATCCGCAGGTTTACTACAACTGGAACGGCGCCCGCCAAAAATCCAACGTCGCCGCCGTGCTCGTTTCCCTCAAGAAATTCGATGGCAAGACCAGTCCGGTCGTCATCGAGAAACTCCGGCAGGCCTTCGCCCAGATCACCGGAGCCCGCATCGACCTGATCGAGTTTGAGAACGGCCCGGGCGCCGATGCCCCGATCGCAATCCGTCTCATCGGCGAAGACCTCGACCAGATGACCGCCATGGCCGCCAAGGTCACCGAAGTCCTCAAACGCCACCCAGGCACCGACGGCATCGCCAACCCTCTCGCCGCCCTGCGCATGGACTTCAAGGTCGTGGTCAACGAAGACGCCGCCGCCCTCCTCGGCGTCAGCCGCCTCAACATTGATCGCACCGTGCGTCTCGCCTTCGCCGGCTTGAACGTCGCCCGCTTCCGCGACACCAACGGCGAAGAATTCAATCTCCAGATCTCCCTGCCCCGCGGCGAACGCGCCACGCTTGATAACTGGCAAAAAATTTCCGTGCCGGCCGCCAGCGGCGCGTATGTGCCCATTGACCAGGTGGCGCGCCTCGAATTTTCCTCCGTGCTTCCGTCCATCGAACGCTTCAACCGTGAGCGCTCCGGGCTGGTGCGCTCGCAGGTGCGTGCCGGCTACAATGTCGGCAAGGTCACCGCCGCGGTCGGCGAGGAAATTGCCAAGCTCGACTGGCCCCCCGGCATCCGCTGGGCGTTTTCCGGCGAAGTCGAAAACCAGGAGGAAAGCTTCGGCGGCATGGGGAAGATCCTCCTCATCGCCGCCTTCGGCATCTTCGCCATTCTCGTCCTCGAATTCGGCAGCTTCCGCGGCACCTTGATCGTCGCCTCGGTCGTCCCGCTCGGCCTCATCGGCGGCGTGACCGCCCTTTGGATCACCGGCTACTCCCTGTCGTTCACCGGCGCCATCGGCTTCATCGCCCTCATCGGCATGGAAATCAAGAACTCCATCCTCCTCGTGGACTTCACCAACCAGCTTCGCGCGGAGGGCGTGCCGCTCCACGAAGCCATCGAACGCGCCGGCGAAACGCGCTTCCTCCCCATCGTGCTCACCACCGCCACCGCCCTCGGCGCCCTCCTGCCCCTCGCACTCCAAGGCAGCGGACTCTACTCGCCCCTCGCCATCGTAATCATGGGCGGCCTCGTCAGCTCGCTACTCCTCTCCCGTGTCGTGACACCCGTGATGTATTCGCTCCTCCCCCCGAAGATCGAAGTCACCGGCCCCGGCCCCACCGGCGCCGCCGCCTCGCACTGAGTTCGACTGAATCCTGCAGGGCTTCCACTCGTCGGCTCAGCCCGCAAAAAAGGCCGGTCTTTCGACCGGCCCCGGTTCGGGCGCTCAACGCTCAGCCGCGCTGCCGCACCGCAACAGCGCTTATGGCAGCGCGCGGATGAACAAATCCTTGTAGTAGGTGATGCTCTTCGGGTCGTGCCCCTGAATCGCGATCGTGCCGGCGCTGAGCTTGCGGCCATCCATATTCTTGAGGGACTTCTTCGGGTCCCAATCGGCCGGCTCCGTCCAATCGACCGTCGTCTTGCCGTCGATCTGGATAACGATGCGTTTGCCGTCGACCTTGATGTAGTAGTCGAACCACACGTCGTCGGTGCTTGGAGCATTGTTGAGCACGTCTTTCACCGCGTAGAGCCCACCGGTCTTCTTGATGTCGGTGTGGGTTGAATTCACCTGGCACTCATAGCCCTTCGACGGCCAGCCCTTCGGCTCGAACGCTGTGTGGATGTAGATGCCGGAATTGGAGCCCTTGGTGGTCTTCACCTTGGCCTTGAACTCGAAGCTCGTGAACGACGCATCGCCGTTGGCGCCGTAGAACAGATGGGCGCGACCGCCGCTCACCTTGAGTTCGCCATTGGCGACCGTGAAGACACCGGGCACTTCGTTATTGGACTTCCAGCCGGAGAGGTCCTTGCCGTTGAACATCGAGGTCCAAGCGGGCGTTTTTTCAGTCGTCTGGCAGCCGGCGAGAAAGAGGGCCGCCGCCGCGAATAAGAAAGCAATACGGGTTTTCATCGCCGCCGAGCCTTGCGAACCCCCGCGCCCCATGTCGAGCGCGCGGTCAGGAACCTTACTCGCACCCGCACCGCGCCGCGCACACGCGGCGGTAGAGCGCTTCGTAGCGGGGCACGATCTTCGCCGCGGTGAACATCGTGCGCGCGCGGCGTTTCGCCGCCTGGCCCATCGCCTTGCGTCGCGTCGGATGCGCGATGAGCGACTCGACTGCCCGCGCCAGACCATCGGCATCGCCGAACGGCACGAGTAGTCCGGATTTGCCGTTTTCCACCACTTCCGGAATTCCGCCGACCGCCGTCGCTACGCTCGGACATCCAAAGTTCATCGCCTCCAAGATACTCAGGCAAAAACTCTCCGACTCCGAGGTAAACAGACCCAGGTCCGCCGCCTGCAGGTAGTCTTCGATGTCGCTCACATTCGACCGCACGATCACGCGGCCCGTAAGACCGAGGCGCCGCACGTCTTCCTCAAAGGGCGCGAAGTCGCCGCCGGCAAGAATCACGAGCTTGAACGAATCCGCCGGGCGCACCCGCGAGGCCGCCTCGAGGAGCAGGTCGATGCGCTTG
>CANGHW010000017.1 GCA_947453695.1 Opitutia bacterium | reverse complement strand
TATTGTCGAGTCTCTCAAGCGTGCCGCCAAAGTGCACGGGCTGGGGGAGGAAGGTGAAACCTTGCTCATCCGTGTCGGTGCCGAGCAGGCCGGCAGTCGTGAGGAAACCAGCGAGGTGGGCCTTGGCGCCGATCTTGAGCTCGAGGGCGAGTGGTCGCGCGCGAAGGGGAAGGCTGGCGTCGCCGCCGAGCGAGCCGGTGCCTGTGAAGCGTAGGAGCGGGGTGGTGAGGGCGAGGGAGGAGACGGTAAAGGTGCGGTCGGCGCCACGCGTGGCGGTGAGCGTGAAGTCGTCGTAGTGGAACTCTTGAATCTGGTAGTTGAGATCGAGCACGGCGCGGGTGGCTTTGCTCATCTTCGCGAGGCCGGTATCGATGGCGTCTTTGCGAATGCCGAGTAGCGTGCCGACCATCGAACCCACCTTGGCGAAGGTGTCTTTCACGGGAGTGGGATCGTCGGGGATATCGGCGGCAACGGTGGACTTGAGCAGACGCACGACGCCTTTTTTCCCGGTTAGCCGGAACTCCTCGCGACGCTGATCAACGAGATGCGGCAGCGTGAGGCCCTGGCCAAAGATCGTGCTGGTGAGGGCGAAACGGCCCTCGATGACGGGATCGTGCGCGGCTTGGGCGGGAGTGAAGAGGCGGGCGGAGTCTACGACATCGACGCCGACGGAGGCGGAAAGCGAATAGGGCGCGGCCGCCGCGGCGTCGAAGGACAGCGTGCCCTCGGCAGTGAGGCGGTTGCGGGGCGGCTCGGCTTTGAACTGCCCGAAGGCATCGCGCTGGGGCGCGACGCGAGCCTGAGCGAGCACGGCGTGGCCTTTTTCGAGACGGAGTGAGCCCGGTTCGAGCCGGAGGATGCCGCCGACCTCATTGAGCTCCTGCGTGGCGGAGCGCAGACGGTAGAAATCGAATTTCGCGCGTCCGATCCAGTCTCCCCAGAATGGTTTGGTATCGCGGGACACGGTGGTGGGCGTGGGACTTCGGCCGGGTGCGGCGTCGAGGGAGGGGAGCGGGACGCCGCTCCAGTAGGAGAAGGTCGCGGCGAGGCGGTGGAGGTGGTCGAGGTCGACGTCGAGCCCGCCGAAATCGAGGTCGAGGCGGCGGCCGGTTTTGCTCTGGGCCCATTGGCCATCGAAGGTGAAATTGCTCTTTGCGGAACCGAAGACGAAAGCGAGGGGAAGTTTGAAGACGACTCCGCCGTAGGCATCGAAGTAAGTGCGGGCGGTGGTCGTCACGATGCGATCGGGAGTGTGGCCGAGGAACTTGAGATTGGTGCGGACCTCGGTGGTCGGACCGACGCGGATCACGAAGTCGCCGGAGGCGGCGCGGCCGAGCGTTCCGCCGAAGCGCGCGAGCGCGGGTTGGGCGGCGAGGGCATCGAGGTCGGCGTCGACTGTGCCCGTGACGGAGTAGCGCATGCGCGGCTCAGCGAGTGGAGCGACGGTGGCTTCGACCGTGGCGAGGCGCCGCCCTGAGCTCGTCAGGAGCAAAGGCTTACTCTGTAGTTGCCAGCCTTCGGTTGTGTGCGTGGCGAGCAGCGCGAGGGAGAGGTCGAGGCCTTGGGCGAGGGGCTGGCCGGCGTGGAGGAGGGAAACTCCGGTGGCTGTGAGCGGTGCGGTGGCGCGCAAGGCGAAGCGGTCGCCGGTGGTCGCAACGCGGAAAGCGCCAGAGAGATTTCCGCCGGCGAACGTGGTGTCGGAGATGAGTCCGGAGAGCCAGTCGAGCGGGAGGGCGTGCAGGGTGCCGTCGAGCCAGTCGGCAGTATGATCGGAAACCGTGAGCGCGTGGGTGCGGAGATCGTAGTCGAACGGTTGGAGCGCCCGGGCGGTGAGGAGCGGCGTGGAGCCGGCGAGGGCGACGGCGAGTTGTTCAACGTGGAGGGAGCGACTGGTGCGACTCGCCGCAAAATCGCTGTCGAGGATAACGGCACCGACGCGGGCTAGCGCCGGAGAGAACATACCGAGGTGCGGGAGCGTGGCGCGGAGGTGGCCCGTGGCCTGGACGCGGGTGAACGCGACGTCGGCGTCGAAGCGACCCTCGCCGGAGGCAGCGGGAGCGGACGCCGCGAGAGACGGGGCGAGGCGCGCGAGATCGTCGGACGGCAAATCGATTTTCCATGTGCCCGTGACGCGGGGTGGCGCGAAAGCGAGATCGGCGCCGACGGTGACCAGCGGCCGCTCGTCGCGGCGAAGGGTGAACGCGTAATTTTCGGACGAAGCGGAGGGGCCGAGCGTGATTTGGGTGGATAGGGCGAGTCGATCGGGGCGGGGGCCGTCGGCGAGCGTGAGTTGGCCCTCAAGGGCGAGCCGCTGCACGGTGCGGGGAGAACCCAGCGCGACGGTGAGATGGCCGCGCAGGACGGGGGCAGGGGCGGGCGCGGACGACGGCGCTGAGGGAGCAACTTCGACGGCGAACGTGCCGGCGTGATCGGGTGCGAGACCACCGCCGGTGAGCTTCACGCGCCAGCGAGTGGGGTTGGAGCCGGCGAGAGGAGGGAGGAGGACTTCGCCGGAGAGCGTGGCCTGGTCGAGGGAGAGATCGCAGGGCAGAGCGAGCCGAGCGAGGAGGCCGCGGAAAGCCATGGCGGTGGGGGCTACGGGGGTGGCGGCCTCGGTGGCAGTGCGGGCGGGTGTCGTTGACGTGGACAGCACGGGCGGGCCGCAGAGATCGAGGGTCCAGCCTTGCGCGGTGACAGCTTGGAGCTGGGCGCGGCGCTCGCGCCAGGCGGCGAAGACTGGAAGCGTGGCGTCTAGCGCGGGAATCGTGAGCACGGCGGCATCGCCCTGGATGCGCAGGTTGGTGAGGTGCACGTGCGACCACGTCGCAGAGACGGAGCCGACGGAGATCGGGAATTCCGGGTGGCGGGCGAGGGCGCGCTGCACGAACCACGTCTGCACAGGCGGCACGAAGGCGAGGCCGACGAGCAGGGCGGAAAGCCCGCCGGTGACGGCGAGGAAAAGCAGAAGAGGACGCAGAAATCGCACGCGAAGGAAGGGAGGCGAGACCGCAGGGCTTGGCAACGGTGCCATCAAAGTGGCGAGGCGGGTGCAATGACAGGGGGAGGCGTAACACGAAAAACCTCCGGAAATGTCCGGAGGTGGGAAAAGGCGCAGGAGGAAAATCTCCCGGCCGGGGCGACGAACCGATCGTCAGAATGAAGAGTGGGCGACGGCGTGCTCGGGCGTGCGCTCAATCTCGCCCTTGGTGAGACTCACAAAGACCTTCGATTCCGGGTAGTTGATGCTCTGGATCTTGGCTGGAGTGATGAGGATTTCCTTGCCGGAATACCAGTGGCCGGTCTCGACGGCGAGTTCGCGGATGGTCCATTTCTTTTGGTCGGCAAGGAAGCCGCTGACTTTGCCGATGTCGCCGTCGGCCGCGTTGATCGAGTGACCCGTCACCGATTTGATGCTGCGGAGGTGGATGTCGTCCCAGGTGGGGTAGTCGTAGGATTTGTAGGTGTAGGCGCGCGACGACGGCACGAAGGTGGGATACTCGCCCATGCCCCAGACCTGACCGCCCTCCCAGTAGGTGGGCCAGCCGTAGTAGTTGTAGTAGTTCTCCTCGTATTGGCGCGAGACCGGGCGATGCGCGTCGATGGAGGGACTGTTCTCGATCTGCTTCTTGGTCAGGTTGAGATGGAGGGTCTCGTTTTCAGTGTCGAAGCGACCGAAAGAGTAAGGGGAGAGGAGGACCTCGCGACCGGAGAGCCAGGAGCCGGTGTCGGCGACGAGGTAGCGGATGGCCCAGGTTTTGTCGTCGAAGTAGAAGTCTTTGATTTTACCAATCGAGCCGTCGGTGGCGGACAGTTTGTGGCCGCAGAGTTTATTGAGATTCAAGAGCATGATTTTTTCCGTGGTTGGACCGACGACGATTCGGGATGAAGCGCGGAGGGTTCGGACGGAGAATGCGCTCTTAGGAGGCGGATAACTATGGGGTGTTCCCGGCAGGCACGGCGGATAGCGAGGCGCGCGGGAGAGACGCGCACGTGATGTGCGGCGTGCCAAAGCAGGCCGGAGGTGGGGGAAACTCTGCCGAACTCAGTAGCGCCACGCGGCCGGGTTTTCTCCGGCGGGCGCGCGGGCGGCGATGTGGCGGGCAATTTCCTCGATCAGCTCGGCGTGCGTGACCGGCTGCCAGCCGTGGCGGGAACCGGGCGGGCCGTAGTAGAACTTACCGGGCTCGTGCGGATTTTTCGTGGACTGCATGAACTCGTCGAGGAGGCGCACGGCGAAGTTGGAGTAGAAGGAATCGACGGCGGCGGCGTGAACGTGGAGCTGGCCGACGAGCTTGGGGCCGAGCTCGGGCCAGTTGCGTGCGAGGTAGTAGCGGAGGTCGAAATTATTGGCGCGCATGGCGGCGACCACGGCGCGGTCGATTTTTCCGGTGTGGAGATCCCAGACGGGCAGCGGCAGGCCGTTGGGTCCGACGGGAGTGTGTTTCCACCATTCGAAGCGGCCGTCCTCGGTGCCGAGGATGGACGCGCGCTGGCTGCTCTTGCGATTACTGCGGCCGCCGCCCTCAAGGCCGGGAGTGGTTTTCTCGACGAAGGCATTTTCGTCGGTGTCGAGATTCACGCCACCGTAGTAGGCGCGGAAGTCGACGGGGTCGGGGGAGAAGGCCCAGGCGCCACCGAAGAAATCGGGATAGTAGATTTGCAGCGCGAGGGAACCCCAGCCGCCGGTGGAGCTGCCGGTGAGGACGCGCGCGTAGCTGCGCGGAATCATGCGGAATTTCTTCTCCAGCGAGGGAATGAGCTCCTGCAAAATTGCGTCGGCGTAGGGTCCGCAGTTGGGCGAGTTCACGCCGTAGGAGTCATCGAAGTAGGGTGTGGGGTGTTGGAACGTGACGGCGATCACGCGCGGGAAATTCGGGGCCGTCCACGACTGGAAAAATTCGTAGCCGCTCTCGGTGTTGGCGTAGGGGCCGGTGATCGTGACGCCGTCGGGCGGCTCGGGGCGGGGCTCGCCGCGGGCGGCGGCGGCGGCGCGTTGGCGGCCCCAGGAAGGTTTAGGGTCGGTGGGCGGAGTGGGATTGAAGCCGAAGGGTGGCGAGAGGCTGAAATGATTCTGCAGGTAGACGACGGGGTAGCGGACCTCGGGGTGCTCGGCGTAGCCCTGCGGCAGCAGAACAGTGGCGCCGAGATACATGGGGCGGCCCCAAAAACGCGTGAGGAGCGGACTTTCGAATTTGATCCGCTGCACCCAGGCGGTGTCGGGCGGGACGACGATGGGCGGGATGATCTGATCGAGCTGGAAGGTGAGGGCGGCGGGCTGGCCGGCGACGAGGTGGAGGGATTGTGAAGTGCTGTAGAGATTGCCGGGCGAGCGGTTGAAGTGCTGGCCCTCCCACTGGTCGTTGTGCGCCCAGATCACGTGGCCATCGGCCCGGCGGAACTCGCTGTAGACGTTGAAGAGGACCTGCACGGTGTAGTCGCCGGGGGTGAGATCGGCGAGCGTGGCCTCGGGCGCGCCGGGCGTGGAAGGCGCAAGGGCGAGAACCTGGCCGGGCTGCGCGGCGCGGATATCGAGGCCGAAGAGGCCGGTGTTGGATTGAAGGCGCGGCTCGGTATCGGACTTCGTCGCGACGAAGAGGAAGAGACGGCCGGTGAGCGTGGCGGCACGGTCGGGGAGCGTGGCGGGCAACGCGGCGGTGACGCGGAGGCCGGCAGGGGCGGGCTCGGCGGCGAGGGCGGCGGAGAGCATGGTGCCGAGCAAGACTAGGAACGCGACGAGGGGCCGGAGGCGGGGCATGGCGGCAAGCGTCGGAAGAGGCGCGAAGGAGGCAATCGTGATTGCGGACGCTGGTGATGCGAAGGCGGCGAAGTCAGGCGTCACTTGTGTTTTGCGGACCGCGACGTGAGCTTCATCGACCATGGCCCGCCGCAATCCCACGCCAGAAGACCTCGCCCTCGACCGCCTGCCGAAGGCGCCGCTGAATCGGGAGACCTTGGCGGAAGGGCTGGCGCTGGCGCGTTATATCGGCCCCTACCGGGCGCGGTTTTTGTCCGGGATGGCGACGCTCTTTTTCGGGGCGGGACTGGGGCTGGCGTTTCCCCTGCTGGCGGGGGCGATGATCGACGTGGCGTTGCGGCCGGGCGTGGCGACGCTGCCGGTGCTCGGGGCGCTGAGCCTCAACCAAGTTGCGTGGCTGCTGGCGGGTTCCGTGATACTGCAGGCGCTGGCCTCGTTCAACAGCGCGCTGGCTTTCAACCGAGTGGGGCAGAGCGCGCTGGCGGACCTGCGGCGCGATTGCTATGCGCGCCTGATCGCGCTGCCGATGGTGTTTTTCGGGCAGCGCCGGGTGGGGGAGTTGACGAGCCGCGTGTCGACGGATGTGGCGCAAATCGAAGGGGCGTTGATCGACTCCTTGCCGCAGCTCTGCCGTCAGACCGTATTTCTGCTCGGGGGCGTGACGATGATCGCGCTGACCTCGGCACGGCTGACGGCGGTGATGCTCGGCACTCTACCTTTACTGATCGCGGCGGCCGTGTTTTTCGGGCGGCGGCTGCGGCGGTTTTCACGAGAGACGCAGGACCAACTCGCGGTGACGAACACCATCGTCGAGGAGACACTGCAAGCGATCGCGAGCGTGAAGGCGTTTGCCAACGAGGCCTTTGAGCTGAACCGCTACCAGCGGGCCAACGGACGCGTGCTGGCGGCGGCGCTGAGCGCCGCGCGGTGGCGCGCGGTGTTCGTGGCGTTCTTCATCATCGCGCTGTTTGGCGGCACCCTGATCGTGCTGTGGTTTGGCGCGGGACTGCTGAAGAGCGGCGAGATCAGTCCCGGCGAGCTGACGCGCTTCGTGCTCTACACGACGTTTGTGGCCGGGACGATGGGACAAGCGGCGGAGCTCTTCAGCCAAATCCAGAAAACGGTCGGGGCAACCCAGCGTGTGCGGGAGCTCCTGCGGGAGCCGACCGAGACGACGATGGATGCGAGCCGCGCCGGCGGAGCGGAGGCGGCGACGCCGACCGGGCGGTTGCGGGGCGAAGTGGCGTTTGAGGCGGTGAATTTCCGTTATCCCAACCGCCCCGAGGTGGCCGTGTTGCACGACATCACGCTGATGGCGCGGCCGGGCGAGCGCATCGCGCTGGTGGGGCCGAGCGGGGCGGGCAAGTCGACGCTCACGGCGCTGCTCCTCAGGTTCTACGATCCGGAAAGTGGTCGGCTGCGGATCGACGGACGGGATGCGCGCGAGTATCCGCTGGCATGGTTGCGCGGGCAGATGGCGATCGTGCCGCAGGATATTTTGCTCTTCGGCGGCACGATCACGGAAAACATCGTCTATGGCCGCCCCGGGGCGGACGACGCCGCGGTGCGCGAGGCGGCCCGGCTGGCGAATGCGGACGAGTTTATCTCCGCGTTTCCCGAAGGCTACGCGACGTTGGTCGGCGATCGCGGGATCAAGCTCTCGGGTGGGCAGCGGCAACGCGTGGCGATTGCGCGGGCGATTTTGAAGAACCCGGCAATTTTGATTTTGGACGAAGCGACGAGTTCGCTCGACAGTGAGAGCGAGCGGCTGGTGCAAAGCGCGCTGGACCGGCTGATGCAGGGCCGCACGACCTTCATCGTGGCGCACCGGCTCTCGACGATTCGCACGGCGGACAAGATCGCGGTGATCGAAGGCGGGCGCGTGGTGGAGTGGGGCAACCACGCGGAACTGTCGGCCAAGCCGGACGGGCTATATCGGCGTTTGAGCGCGCTGCAGTTTGGGCCGGCGAGGGAGGCAGGAGAGGTTCAGGCGTAGAGAATCGGATGGGATCGGCGGAGGGCGAAGCAAAGCAGTAAAATGGCAGGGACGCAGGGAGAGGGAGAGGGAGGGGGAACTGATGGAGGTAGTTTTCGATTGGCGATAAGTAATATTTCGCCGCGGACGGGACTGGATTTTGGGCGTAACGGTGACGTTTCCGGCGCTAGTTCCGTGGACGGGTGGAGGTGGGCTGAGGCGGGGCTTCGATTGGTGCGGTGGAGAGGTAGCTAGGACGGGGAGTAATTCTTACTAGCCGGATTTTCCTTAAAAATTGAGCGGCGGACCGATTTCCCGCGCACCGCATGAAAAATAGCCGTTCTACCCTGATTTCAGTAATCGCCGGCCTGGCAGCCGTTTCAACGCCGTCTTGGTCCGCCGAAAAGGCAGGATGGACATCCGGATTGGATCTCACGGTAGACGGGGCTTCGGCCCTCAGCGGCGGTGCCAAGTGCAGCAGCGCTTTGCATAGCATGGCGCTCGCCAAGGTGGAGTGGCAGCAGGTCTCGACGGCCGACAAGGCGCCGACGCTACATTTCTTTGCCAGTGCGCTGAACCTCGCAGGGCGCGGACCTACTGAGAATATCGTCTCTGATTCGCTCGGCGTGAGTAACATGGAGGGCTTCGCCAGCACGCGGCTCTAATCGTGGTGGACCGAGGTTAAGGCCGATAGCTGGTCGATCCGTGCAGGTGCATTGCTGGCCGATGAAGAGTTTACCGGCACCGAGGCCGGCGGCGCCTTGATCAACAGCGCCTTTGGCTGGCCCGCGTTTATTTCGGCGAACACGTTGAACACGGGTCCGGCGTTTTTCGTGGCGGCGCCTGGCGTCCGCGTTGAGCAAACCCTTTCCGATTCGACGACGGTGCGGGCCGGAATTTTCGACGGCGATAGCTTTGACTCCCCTTCAGGTGACGCCTCCGTCACCCGCCACGGCCTGCACTATCGCGTCGGTGGAAGCCAGGGGTGGTTCGGTCTGGGCGAGGTGGCGTTTGCTCCCGCCAACAGCCCGGCACGGTTCAAGGCCGGAGCGTGGATCCACACGGCCAAGTTTGCCGATATGCGCGACGATCAGTTCGGCGGTCGTATCGCGGCCTCGGGTCGTGCGGCGCGTCTGCACGAGCGGAATTATGGCGCCTACGGAATCGCGGAGCGCACGCTCGCGGGCAAGAGTGGTGAAGCCGGTTTTGTCACCGCGTATGCACGTGCAGGGATCTCGCCCAAAGACCGCAATTCGATCGGTTGGGCGGTTGACTCAGGCCTGGCCTGCACGGGGTTGTTTCCCGGGCGTGCCGCTGATGTGACCGCGTTCGGTGTGGTGCATGCGTCCTTCAGCCCGCGGTTGGCCGCGTTTGCCCGGGTGGACGATCCAAGCGCTCCGGCGCCCGACTTCGAGCAGGTGTTTGAGATTAGCCATACGGCGACGCTCTCCGAGCGCTTCTCGGTGCAGCCTGACGTGCAGTTTGTCCGCCATCCGGGCGGCTCCACCGCGCTGTCGGACGCCTTCGTGATCCAACTTCGCGTCAAAGCCTCGTTCTAACGCAATTTCGCCCATCCCGCATCATTTCAATCTCCGATTTCTCCCATGAAAACCAAACTCATCACCCTGCTCGTTTCCCTCGCGGCGTTCGTCGCCCCGCAGTTGAAAGCTGCCGACATCGACACCGATGCCGCCGCGTTCACCAAGCTCGCCAACGGCATCATCGCCCAGACGGTCGCCGGCAAACTCGATGTGCCCGCGGTCCGCAAGGACGTCGAGGCGATGGAAAAACTAGCCGCTGATTTCGCAGTCAAATACAAGGCCAAGTATCCCAAGGGCGGAGTGTTGGTGGACTTCATGCTCGCGAAGAAGGACTCGCTTACCGCGATGAGCCTCGCCGACATCGACGGCCAATTTGAGTCCGAGGCCATCAACAAGGCGCACGGTAAGGAGCTGGGCTTCGACCTTACAAACGAAGAGAACGAGCACTTCGGCAACGTCGTCGACCTCTTTGTGCACCCCGCCACCGGCCTGATCTGCGCTGAGCTCTGGGCCAAGGACGCCAAGCCCGAGCACCTGAAACGCATCCAGTCCGAGCTCCAGGAAGTGACCGAGCACTGCCGCCACGTCGTGGAAAAGCTCAAGAAGTAATCCAACCCACAATCGACTAACTCCACCAGCCAGCCGCGGGGCGTATGCCCCTGCAGCTGGCTGCTTGTTAACGCCAAATCTCTACTGCCATGCTGCGGAAAAATCTCCTCTCGGTGGGCGCGCTTGCCCTCACTGTCATTCTCAACTTGGCGATCACGGTCGTCTTGCTCAATCGCCTGCGCTCGATGAGCGAGGGCCAGCTGGCCGAACAGGCCTTCCACAGCGAAGTGGCGGCTTTGGGTGAGCATGCGAGCCGGCTTCAGCTGCAGATTCATTCGGCCTTCTTGGCGCGCACGCTTGACGAACTGGGCGTCGTAGAGAAGACGGCGAAGGAAGAGGCGGAGGCGGTGGCCAAATGCCTCCAGCAGCTCCGCGAAGACAAGACGGGTATTCTGGATCACTCGGTGAAGTGGGACGACCCCGCGGACAAAGTGGACGGGCCGGTCGCGATGCCTGCCCGCGTCATGTTGGATCACATCGAAAAGATGCGCGCCGATATCGTTGGCACCGTGCAGCGTGCCACCGAACTGGCCCGGCAGAAACTAGACTTGGAGCCCAAACTGATCGAGGCGCGCACCACGCTTTCCAAGAACGCCCGTGACACGCTGTCGTTGGCGGCGGTGGATGCGAAGGCGTATGATGCGATGACGCGCGGCGTGATGGCCGCGCTCGCCGCCGCCGACCAGACCACGATCATGAACGTAGCCGGACCACAATTCATCAAAGGACACGACAAGCTGGCCGCCTCGGACTTGAAGCCTGCCCAGAAGGACGCGCTGAGCGTGCTCTCGGGCCAGTTCAAAACCGTCTATGACCTCGCGCGCACCTATATCTCGTCCAGCTTGGACAGCCGCTTCCTCGTTGATCACGTGATGGCTATCAATACGTCCGCGCTAGCGACGTTGGAACACCTCCGGAACGATATTACAAAGGAGCGTAGCACCGCGATGCTCGCCGGCAGCGATCAAATGATCCGCACGGTGATCATCACGACGATCCTGGGGCTCGCCATCGGCACGGTGATGGCGGTCTACATTTCAGTCCGGACCATTCGCAATATTTCGGGAATCGTTAGTCAGCTCACCGACAGCTCCCAGAGTGTCGCCGAGGCTTCGTCCCAAGTCTCGCAATCCGGCCAAAATCTGGCGGAAGGAGCGAGCTCGCAGGCGGCCTCTCTGGAAGAAACCAGCGCATCATTGGAGGAGATTGCCAGCATGGCCCGGCGGAATGCTGACAGTGCGCGGCAGGCCAAGGGCATTTCCAGCGAGACCCGCACGGCAGCGGAAGCGGGCACGTTGGAAGTGAAGGCGATGAACCAGGCCATGGACGCCATCAACTCGTCCAGCGTCGGCATCGCCCAAATCATCAAGACCATCGACGAAATCGCCTTCCAGACGAATATTCTGGCGCTCAACGCCGCGGTGGAAGCGGCGCGAGCGGGCGAAGCCGGTGCCGGCTTTGCGGTTGTGGCCGATGAGGTTCGCTCGTTGGCGCGGCGCAGTGCGACCGCCGCGAAAGAAACCGGCGAGAAGATTGAGGACTCCGTGACGAAGAGCCGACAGGGTGTCACGGCCTGCCAACAGGTTTCGGCCCGGTTGCAGGAAATTGCCGCGAAGTCGCGCAGCGTGGATGAACTCGTCGGCGAGATCGCCGTCGCTTCGTCGGAACAGACCCAGGGAATCGAACAGGTTAACCGCGCCGTGAGTCAGATGGACCAGGTAGTGCAGGCGACGGCCGCGCAGGCCGAAGAAGGCGCGAGCGTCGCCAATGAACTCACGACGCAGTCTGAGTCCCTCCGCACGTGTGTGATTAGTCTCGCTGGGATCGTGGGCAGCAGTCGGGCTGCACCGGCCGAGAAGATCTTGGCTACGCAGGAAGTCGTGAACCCGGTCGCGGTGCCTGCAAAGGGGACCAAGAGGCTGGCACGGCAAGAGGCCGACAAGGAAACCCTGAGTTTCAAGTGATCCGTGGGGACTGATGTGCCGGAGCGGCGACTGGGTGGAGCGATCCATCCGGAATAGTCGGCTTCGGCTCAAGTTGATTGATTGCGAAGGGCGGCGAGCAGCCGCTCTTTCGCATGCCTGCCCATGAGCGCCGTGGCAGAAGCCGTTGGTTGAGACGGGCGGGTCGGCGGCGGCGGTGGGCTGGGCGCGGGCGGGGAAAATGGGGTGGGCGGGCGCGTCTCGGCGCCCGCATTTAGCTTTCGGGGGATTATTTTTGGGTGCGCGGCGCGTGGAGTAATTCGAATGCGGGCGCAGCGACGCGCCCGCCCACCTTACAGGCCGTAGCCTTTGACGGCCTCGGGGGGCGTGGGGAGCGGCGGGGTGAGGCCGTGGGAGCGGAGGACTTCGTGGAAGGCGGCGATGGTGCTGAAGCCGGGTTTGAAATTTCCGTAGCGGTGGCCTTCGGCGATCAGGAGCGGGGTCCAGCCGCGTTTGTTTTTCTGGTTCCAGACTTCGAGCTTCGCGCCCTTGGCGTCGAGGAGGTGAACGACTTTCGGGAAATTCGCGAAGGCCGCGCCGTGCATCGCTGTGTCGCCGGCGTTGGAGATGGCGTTGGGGTCGGCGCCGAGCGAGAGGAGATACGTGACGGCTTCGACGGCTTCGTCTTCGGTGCCGGCTTCTTCCTCGACGGCGCGCGTGCCGAGGCCGGCGGCGGCCATGAGGGCGGTGCAGCCGTCGGCGTTGGTGAGCGTGGGATCGGCGCCGAGGGAGTGGAGGAGTTTGAGGTAACCCGTGTCGGCGGTGTCGGCGGCGAGCATGAAGGGCGTGCAGCCTTTGCGCGCGATGCGGCCGCCGCCGGAGGGGCCGCCGGTGAGGCGGAGGTTTACGTCGGCGCCCTTCGCGACGAGTTTACGAATGAGGTCTTCGCTCGTGTAGAGGCCGGAGCCGTCGGGGACGGGCTGGCCGTCGTCTTCGCCGCTGTCGGGTTTGCGGACCCAGGTGAGGACGTGGAGGGGGGCATAGCCAGAGCGGAGGTCGTTGGGGTTGGCGCCGCGGTCGAGGAGTTCGGCGGCGAGTTCGAAGTGGCCGTTTTCGATGGCGATGATCAACACGCTCGTGCCGGCGCGGGGTTGTTTGTTGCCGGGTTTCTTCGCAGGGGCGGTGGCTTCGTTGATATCGACGCCGGATTTGAGGAGGAGGCGGATGACGTCGGCGCGGCCGGTGCGGGCGGCGAAGAGGAGCGGGGTGAAGCCGGTGTCGACGGGCGTGCGGAAATCGGCGCCGGCGGCGATGAGCGCGGAGACGACATCGGCGTGGCCGTGGTGCGCGGCCCACATGAGAGCGGTCTGGCCGCCGGCGGTTAGCTTGTCGTTGGGGCGCGCGCCGCGGGCGAGGAGGGCCTGCACGACAGCGAGGCGGCCGGTGCGCGCGGCGGTCATGAGGGGCGTCTCGCCGCCGCGGAGAGGGAGGTTGGCATCGGCGCCGGCGTCGAGGAGGAGCGTGACGAGTGCAGCGTTGCCGTTGGTGCAGGCGAGGGAGAGCGGGGTGACGCCGTAGCGGTTTTGGGCGTTGGGATTGGCTTCGGCGGCGAGGAGGGATTTGGTGGTAGCGAGGTCGTCCTGGCGCACGGCCCAGTGGAGGGCGGTGGTGCCGTCGGCGTCGGCGAGAGGGGAAGTAATGGCGGCAGCGGATGAAGGGGACGGGACGAGGGAGATGACGGCGAAGAGAAGCAGCGGAGAGGGAAGCCGGAATTTTCCAAACAGGATGGCCACAAAAAACACGAAAGTCGGAGGGCGATGGGGGCTTGAAAGGCGCCTATAGGCGCTCGGGCGAGGTGCGGCGGCAGGACGGACGTCTTGGTGTTTTTTGTGGCTAAAAATTCCGGAAGAAGATGCGGAAATCGGAAGGGAACCACAGAGACACGGAGGCACGGAGGAAGGCCGGCGTGGGATTGTGATCTGTGGCTCTGTGCCTTGGTGGTTCATGGATTGGCGCTAGTTTTCGCTCTACGAGCGAATCTTGGATCTTTGGCTAAGGGGAGCCTTTGCAATCGAACGAATACTGCGCTCGACTTGTTGTAGCGTTCTTAGCTGAGAGGATTTTTCGCCCGGGTCCGACCACATCAACTTTCCGTCGGTCACTGCGAAAACGGATGCCTCAAGCGCGCGGCGAGTCTTGGTGTCATCGGCAGATCCCAAAAAAAGCAGATAGGTGGCTCCTTTTTGCATCGACGAGAAATCAGTCATGGGGACGCACATTGTCGTTTTCTCTCCGTGGACTAAGAGGGTTTCTTCGGCAGTCCCTTTTACTGCGCGCTCCAAAACGAAAAGGCCAAGCTGAGTTTCAAAAAGGTCGTTTGGTGTGACGGTGCTATAGCCGTCGAATTTGGCGAAAACGATGCAGTCACTTTCGATCACTCGTTGCTCGATCGGACGTGCGATCCAGAACGCGTAGGCCGGAGTGAAGATCAGAGCAATACAACCGAGTGCTCGAATGAGCGTCTTCATGCTGTTGATTGATGGCTTTACACCGTCAGCGGGCGGAAGAGGTCGGTTACTTTGCCGGTGCTGTCGGCGAAGGTGTCGATTTGGACGCCGGCTTTGTCGAGGAGGGTGAGGTGCAGGTTCGCGAGGGGAACGGGTTCTTTGTAGGTGAGGTGGCGGTTGCCTTTGATGCCAAAGGCGCGGCCGCCGGCGACGATCGTGGGGAGATTGGTGTGGTCGTGGATGTTCGGATTTCCGATGCCGGAGCCGTAGAGGAGCATCGTGTGGTCGAGGAGGGTGCCGTCGCCGTCGGGGGTGTTTTTCAGGCGGTCGAGGTAGTAGGAGAAGAGGGAGACGTGGAAGGCGTTGATCTTCGCCATGCGGGCGATTTTTTCCGGGTCGTTGCCGTGATGGGAGAGCGGGTGGTGGGGATCGGCGACGCCGGTCTCGGCGGCGTAGGTGCGGTTGCTGGTCTCGCGGGCGAGTTGGAAGGTGATGACGCGCGTGATGTCGCCCTGGAAGGCGAGGACCTGAAGGTCGAGCATGAGCTTCGCGTGATCGGTGTAGGCGGCGGGGACACCGAGGGGGCGGTCGAGGTCGGGCGGGAGCTGGTTTTTCGCGACGTCGGCTTCGGCCTTCTGGATGCGGCGTTCGACTTCGCGGACAGTGTCGAGGTATTCGCTGACTTTGGCCTGGTCGGCGGGGCCGAGGCGGCGCTTGAGGCTGGCGATGTCGGCGGTGACCCAGTCGAGGAGGCTGGCGCGGCGGCGGAGGGCGGCGCGGCGTTCGGCGACGGAGCCGCCGTCGCCAAAGAGGCGTTCGAACACGACGCGTGGGTGGGCTTCGTAGGGGAGGGGCGTGGTGGGTGAGGACCAGGAGAGGTTGTTTTGGTAGACGCAGGCGTAGCCGTTGTCGCACTGGCCGGTGGTCTGGAGCTGGTCCATCGCGAGTTCGAGGGACGGGAGCTGGGTGGCCTGGCCGATCTGCTGGGCGGCGAGTTGGTCGGCGGTGGTGCCGAGGTAGTAGTCGTTGCTCTCGGTGTGCTTGGCTTTGGCGGCGCTGAGGAAGGAGGAGTTGGAGGTGGCGTGGGAGCCGGGGTAGGCGTTGCGCAGCTCCATGCCGGAAAGGACGGTGAGGTGGTCGCGGTGGGGCGCGAGGGACTCGAGAATGGGCGAGAGAGAGGAGAGTGTGCCGTTGGGGGCGGTGGGCGTCCAACGCGACTGGTCGCAGCCCATGGGCATGAAGACGTAGCCGAGGCGGCGGGTGGGTTTCGCGGCGGGGTTGGTCGCGGAGGTCGCGGCCGTGGCGGCCGGGATCATGGCGTCGAGGAGCGGGAGGGAGAGGGAGGCACCGAGGCCGCGGAGGAAGGTGCGGCGGGGGAGGGCGCGGCGGGTGAGGAAGGTGCTCATGGGGGAGAGGGCGAGGGGCTAGGGACGAGAGGCGATGGGAGGCTAGGGGCTACGGGCTTTTTGCCACGGATTACACCGATGGCACGGATAGGGTGTGACGGAGGGAAATGAACGCTAATTTACGCTGATTCTTTGGGAGGCGGGGGCGTTGGGGGCGGGGGCTGGCTTCGCCTGACCGGCAAAGCGCGGAGGGGGTGGCTGGGGCGGTGGGGCGGAATTTTTCGAACGGGAGGGCCACAAGAAAAACAAAGATCGGAGGGCGATGGAGGGCTGCGAGGCGCCTATAGGCGCGCGGAGGATTTGCGGCGGCAGGACGGAGTTCCTGGTGTTTCTTGTGGCTGAACTGATTTGAGGGATTGGGCTCAGGGGGCGGTGCGTTGTTGGAAGGGGACGCTTTCGGTGAGGGCGAGGATCAGGGCGGAGAGCCGGTAGTTGTTGGACTTCGCGCGGCGGACGATGGCGCGGAGCGCGGGGGCGTCGGTGGGCTCGACGCCGCGGCCGAGGGCGAAGGTGAGCAGTTTTTCGGCGAGCGTGGTGGCGAAAAGTTCGGGGCGGGCGAGGAGGGCGTTTTCCAGGCCGGCGACGCCGGTGAAGGTGGAGCCATCGGACAGGCCGCCGCTGGCGTCGACGGGGCGGTGGTCTTCCTCCGTGCGCCAGCGGCCGACGGCGTCGAAGTTTTCGAGGGAGAAGCCGACGGGATCCATGACATTGTGGCAACTGGCGCAGACGGGTTTCTCGCGGTGGGCGGCGAGGCGCTGGCGGATGGGAAGCGAGGCGGAGACGACGCTGTTGTCGAGGGCAGGGACGTTGGGCGGGGGCGGCGGGGTGGGCTCGCCGATGAGATTGGTCAGGAGCCAGTGGCCGCGGATGACGGGCGAGGTGCGCGTGGCGTAGGAGGTGACGGTGAGGATGCTCGCGTGGCGGAGGAGACCGCCGCGCTGGCGGGCGGGGTCGTCGGCGAAGGAGACGCGGCGGAAGTGACTGCCGAAGACGTGGGGGATTTTATAGTGCTGGGCGAGGCGCTCGTTGAGGAAGGTGTAGTCGGCGCGGAGGAGTTCGGTGACCGGGCGGTCTTCGCGCAGGATGGAGGCGAAGAAGAGCTCGGTCTCGCGGCGCATGGCCTGGCGGAGGTTGTCATCGAAATCGATGAAGAGGCGGGCGTCGGGCGTAATGGCGTCGAGGCCGCGGAGGTGGAGCCACTGGGCGGCGAAATTGGTGACGAGATTTTCGGCACGGGCGTCGGCGAGCATGCGGCGGACCTGCTGCGCGAGGACGGCGGGTTGCGAAAGCGTGCCGCGCTCGGCAGCGGCGAGCAGCGGTTCGTCGGGGAGACTGCTCCAGAGGAAAAAAGAGAGGCGCGAGGCGAGTTCGAGGTCGCTGATGCGGTAGGCGGTGCCGGAGGGGATGGCGGCGGGGGCGGGCTCGAGGCGGAAAAGGAATTGAGGGGCGACTAGGATGGCGGCGAGGGCGGACTCGATGCCGGGTTCGAAGCCGGCGCCTTCGGCGCTGCCCTCGCGGAAGAATTGCAGGGGGCGACTGAGGTCTTCGTCGGTGACGGGGCGGCGGTAGGCGCGGCGGAGAAGAGGGGTGAGGACTTGGTGGGCGCGCGTATCTTCGGAAGTGGGAGAGACGGAGGGAGTAAGAGATGGAGAGAGGGAGCCGAAGATGGCGTGGCGGCTGGGGGTGTCGCCGGGGCCGCGGGGGTCGAAGGGGCCGGTGATCGTGACTTGGTAAACCGCGGGCGCGGTGCGCGGGTGGCGGTGCATGTTGAAGCGCGCGGCAAAAGGGGCGCGCTCGTTTTCGAGGACGGCGGACGGGTCTTTCGGAAACGTGACGCCGACGTCGTGCGGGCCGGCGGTGACGGGGAAGCGGAAGGTGAGATGCTTGTCGACGGCCTCGGCGTTTTTGTCGGCGCCGGGCGGTTTCACGGTGGCGACAGCGAGGCGTGTGCGGTCGAGGAGGACTTCGATCTCGTGGGGGCGCTTGAGACCCTCGACCTGTTCGTTGCGGTCGCGCTGAAGGCGGACCTGAATCTCGTAGTCGCCGTCCTGCGGGAAGGTGTAGGGGATGAGGATACCGCCGCGCGTGCCGAGCGGGAGGCCCTCGACATGTTCCTCTTGGGTAACATCGGGGCGGACGCGGAAGGTGTCGCCGCCGGGAGATTTGCGGGGTGCGCCGACGGCGAGTCGGGCGATCTTTTGCGCGGCGGAGACGTAGCGATCAAGGAGGGTGGGCGAGAGATTGCCGACGGCGACGTTGTCGAAACCGTGACTGGGCTCGTCGTTGGGGAGGAGGGCGGTGGCGTCGATGTCGACGGCGAGGAGGTCGCGGACGGCGTTGCGATATTCGGTGCGGTTGAGTCGGCGGAAGGTATCGACGCGGCCGGGTTGCGGGTGGGCAGCGGCGAGGCGGTCGAGGGCGGAGGCGAGTTCGGCTGACGTGCGGTCGAAGGTCGCGGAGTCGGGGCGCGGCTCGCCGACGGGCGGCATCTGGCGGTGGTCGAGCTTGCGGAGAATTTTCTCCCAGAGGGCGGGATCGGCGGCGAGGTGGGCGGGGTTGCGCGGATCGAGATTTTCGAGGGAGAGGTTGCCCTTCTTAGTCGTGGCGTCGTGGCAGTCGAGGCAGTAGCGGGCGAGGAGGTGGTCGGGTTTGGGCGCCGGTGCGGGTGCGGGCGCGGCGAGCGTGCGGGCGCAGGGGGCGAGCGCGAGGAAGGCGAACAGGAGAGGGGCGAACGAGCGGGGCATGCGGGGGCGCGGGAAGGGACGCACGGGGTAGAGGAACGATGCGCGCCGGAGGGCGGGCGGCGAGGGGAAAACAGGGCGGAGGGAGTGAGCGAGGCTGAGCGAGACGGAAGGACAGAGAAGTGGGGGAACGCTAATCTTCGCTGATTTTTCGGAGGTGGCGGGTGCGAACGAGGGTGTGCGGGCTTCACCTGATCGGCGAAGCGCGGGGAATTTAGGGAGTGGAGGAGGTGAGGTGGTCCCAGCGGGTGGCGGCTTGGCGGGCGATGGCGGGGACGTCGGTGGCGAGGAGGAGGCGTTGGGTGACGAGGGACTGGGAGGCTTGCTCGACTTGGGCGACGTAGTCGGCGCGGGAGCGGTAACGCTCGGCGATGGAGGGGCGGGGATCGTGGGCGGCTTCGCGGGCGGCGCGGGTGGGGGCGAAGGGGATGAACGAACCCATGAGCATGACGAGTTCGTCGGGGGAGCCGGCAGCGGGGGCGCGGAAGTTCCAGCCAGTGTAGGTGGCGAGCGGGACGGCGATCTCCGGGAGGCGGAGGCCGCTGCGCTCGTTGCCATCGGCGTCGACTTGGGAAACGAGGAGCGGGAGCGGGGTGCCGGCGCCGTCGCGGGCGAGGAGAGGATTGGCGGCGCGGGGGCCGCCGTGGAGCGCGCGTGGGGAGGTGACGGACGGGAGGGCGGGAAAGGCGAGGGCGGCGACGGGGACCAGGGTGCCGTCGCGGATCATCGGGATGGCGCTCAGGGGCGGCGGGGTGTCGGCGGTGACCCACGCGTGGAGCGCGGGAAGGAGGGCGCGCATGGGCCACCAGAAATCGTGGGGATTGGGCAGTTGTTGCGCGTGGGCGGATTTCGTCGGCGGGAACCGAGCTGGGCCGTGTTGCGTGCCGGCGAAGGCGTAGGCGCGGACGTGGGCGGGGAGGGCGAGGTCGCGCGTGCCGGTGGGATCGGTGTGAACGAGGGCGGCGACGCGGCCGCCACTGACGTATTCGACAGAAGTGTTGGTGTAGAAAATTTTCGGCGTGGAGGCGGTGGAGGTGCGGGAGTTTTCGAGCAGGCCTTCGCGGGTGTCGGTGACGGGATCGGGCTGTGCGGTGTCGGCGAAAGGGAAACCGGTGACGGGAGTTTGGCCGAGGCCGCGGGGGGTGGACCAGCGGCGGTTGAAGTCGAGGCGGGCGGCACCGGCGATGTGGGCCCAGACGGCGTCGAAGACGGGGCGGTCGTGTTCGTCGGTGTTGAAGCCGTGGTAGAGAAAATCGCGGAGGAAGCGGCCGCTCTGGGAAATGCCGAAGGCGAAGGCGTGGTGGACGGGGGCGACGGGCGGGACGGTGGAGGCCGAAGCCGGGGCGGAGGCGGAAGTGGGAGGAGTTGATTTCAGCCACGCGGCGGTGTCGCGGATGGCGGCGAAACCGAGGCCGGCGATGGGAGGATTTTTGGCGGTGTAAGTGAGCTCGTAGGCGCGGCCGGGGATGAAGCCGGCGGGGAGCGTGACGGTGTGATCGCGGATGGACCATTGGTCGCGCGGGACGGGCGTCCACGTGCCACTGGTGCGCGAGGCGCGGACGGAGAGCGAGGCGTCGGCGAAGGCGGGATCGGCGGGGGTGTAGGCGGCGAGGTCGGTGACTTTGAAGGTGGTGGTGGGGGCGTCGACGATGAGGAGGGCGCTGACGGGACCGGTGATGGTTTTGCCGTGGTCGGTAGCGACCGGAACGTCGATGCGGAGCAGGCCTGGGGTGGGCGGGACATCGAATTCCCAGCCGACCCAGACGAGGGTGTAGCCTTGGCGGAAGAGAAAATTGTCACCGAGGTCGGCGTCGGACTCGGGGTTGGCCTTGGCGGCGAGGTTGAAGTTATTGAGGAGGCCCTTGCCGCCGCGGTTGGAGACCTCGAAGAGGGCGGTGTGGTTGTTGAAGGCGGCAGCGGAGGTGGGGCGGAAGATGACGAGGTCGGCGGAGAATGCGACACGGCCGGCGGAGTTGACGGGAGCGAGGGCGAGATCGGCGATGACGCGGTTGCGCGGGTGATCTGGGGCGACGGTGAAGTGGAGCGTGCCGGTGATTTTCTCGTAGCCAGAGGAGCCGAGGGCGGCGCGGAATTTTTCTTCGAAGCGCGTGACCTCGGCGCGGGCGAGGGAGGCGAGAAGGAAAAGGATGAGGGCGGCGAAAATGGGAAGGCGGAGGCGCATGGAAAGAGACGGAGGCTGGAAAGCTAATTTTCGCTGGTTTTTCGAAGGCGGGACAGGCGAGCGAAAGTGTGCGGGATTCGCCTGATCGGCGAAGCGCGCGGCGTGGTAGCACGGTCAGGCTGACCGTGCTACGGGGGCTTCGCGCTCGGGGGCGATGGTGCGGACGAGCCAAGCGACGCTGAGGGTGACGAGGGTGCCGATCAGGGTGAACCACGGCCAGAAGACCTCGCCGCCGAAGGTGGCCATCCACCATGGCTTGAACGCGGGGATGTTGGGCGGCCAGTAGATGAGGTTCATCACGACGAGCGAGGCTGTCATGCCGGCCATGGTGGCGCGGGCGCCGAGGCGTTTCCAAAACAGTGCGATGATGAGCGAACCGAGCAGGGCACCGGCGGTGAGGCCGCGGAGGGAGAAGGCGGCGTTGAGGACGAAAGTGACTTCGCGCGTGAGCCACGCGGTGAAGACGAGCACGCCGGCCCAGAAGACGGTCGAGTATTTGCTGAAGTTGAGGAAGTATTCCTCGTCGCGGCCCTTCACCATCTGCTTCACGAAATCCATGGTGGAGACGGAGGCGAGGGACGTAATCGCGGAGCTGATCGAAGACATCGCGGCGGAGAGGATGGCGACGATGAGGAAGCCCTTCAGAATATGTGGCACCTCGGTCATCATGAAGATGGGGAAGATGAAGTCGTTGGACTTGATGCCGGGGCGCGCCTCGGGGAGCGGAATCTGGAAGGGGTGGCCGGTGCCGGTGTAAAAGACCCAGAGCATGACGCCGACGAGGAGGAAAATGAGGAACAGGGGGAAGATGAGGACGGCGCTGAGCGCGAGGGCCTTGCGGCCATCGGCGACGTTGCGGCAGGCGAGGACGCGCTGGACGATGAGCTGTTCGGCGCCGTGGGTGGAGAGCACCATCACGGTGCCGCCGATGACGCCCATCCAGATGTTGAAGGGCGCAGAGAACGTGAAGTTGGTGTTGAGCCAGACGAGCTTGCCGGCGTCGCCGGCGATCTTGATCGCGTTGGTCCAGCCACCGTCGACGAGCGTGGGAATGTAGAACAGCGCGAAGATGCCGCCGGCGAGGAAAAGTCCGAACTGCACGGCGTCTGTCCAGATGACGGCCTTTACGCCGCCGATGTAGGTGTAAAGCAGCGAGAGGCCGACGAAGAGAAGAATAGCGCCGAGGATGGGGTCGACGAGGCCGCCGAGGCTGCAGACGGATTCACCGAGGAGGAGACGGATGGGAATGCAGGCGACGTAGACGCGGACGCCAGCGGCCATGGTCTCGAGGAAGAGGAAGAAACCGGCGGCGAGTTTGCGCGGGCCCTGGCCGAGATTTTGCTCGAGGAGCTGATAGGGAGAGTAGATTTCGCCCTTCATGTAGTGCGGCACCATGACGACGGCCAAGATCACCCGGGCGATGACGTAGCCGACGATCATCTGGATGAACATGATATTGCCGCCCTGCGCGAAGGCGTAGGCGGGGACGCCGATGATGGTGAGCGCGCTCGTCTCGGCGGCGACGATGGAGACGCCGATGCCCCACCACGGGATGTTGCGGCTGCCGAGGAAGTAGTCGCGGGTGTTGCGCTGGTCTTTGCCGAACCACATGCCGAGACCGATGATGCCGCCGAGATAGGCGAGGATAACGAACCAGTCGCCGAAGTTGAAGTAGCCGTTCATGCGGGAAAGAGATGGAGAAGGACCGAGGTTGAGTGACCCAGGTGGGGATGCGGCATCACGGGAAAAGGGGGGCGGCGTGGCGAGGAGAAAGCTGGGCGTGGGCGGCGAAGGTGCGAGAAGGAGGCGCAAGCGGAGAAGTTCGAAAAGCGGGTAAAGTTTTCCCGGGGCACTCCAGAGTGGACGTGTTTTTGCCGTGGGCTAGGATGGTGACACTCCTACACGTATGAAAATCGAGACTCTGCCGGCGGATCGGAAACTGGCATTGAAGAATGACGGAGCGTTGGAGCTGTTCTGGATTGGGGTCGGGAGCGCAGCGGCGAAGCGACATGCGCAGAGCAATTTTCTTATCATCAAAGGCGACGCGCATGTGCTGGTGGATTTCGGTGCACTCGGGCCGCTGGCGCTGTTGCAGACCGCGCGGCTAAAGCCGACGGATATCCGCAATATTCTGCCAACGCACTCGCACGCGGACCACATCGGCGGGATCGAGGAAATGTTTCTCACGTGGCGCTACGGCAGCGTGAAGCACGGCGGGCCCAAGCCGACGTGCATCATCAACGAGCACTATCAGGAAATCCTGTGGGACCGCTCACTGCGCGGCGGGCTGGAGTGGAACGAGGAAGCGGGGCGCGGGCAGTTATTGAGTTTCTCGGATTACTGCGACGTCGTGCGCCCGACCTGGAAGACGCAACAACCGCGGGAAATCTGGACGATCAATTTCGAAGGTATCCAACTGGATCTGTTTCGCACGAAGCACGTGCCGGAGACGGCGACGGACTGGCAGTCGAGTTTCGTGTCGTTTGGCCTGATGATCGACGGGCGGGTGCTGGTGTCGGGTGACACGCGATTCGACCCCGACCTGTTAGATGTCTACGCGGACAAGGCGGAGGTGATTTTCCACGACGTGCAGTTTTTCACCGGCGCGGTGCATACCCCGCTGGCCGATTTGAAAACGCTGCCGGCGAAGTGGAAGGAGAAGATGCACCTCTATCACTACTCGGACGACTACGAGACGCAGGATATCGTGGGTTTCGCGGGTTGGACGCGACAGGGTGTGCGGTATGTGTTTTGAGAGGGCGGCGCAGTGACGATGCCGCACCGCACGTTAACACGTGCAGCTACCTGACGCGCGCGGCTTCGGGGCGAGTGGAAACAAAAAGGGCGGCCTGATGAAGGGCCGCCCGGGGAGGAAAGGGTGAGTGACGAACTTAGTTCGTTACGTCGAAGGTCGTGCTCGACTCCCGGATCGGGAGGTAGAGTTCATACCACTTCTTTTGCGCGTCGCTGCCGTCGTAGCCTTTGAGGGCGGCTTCGTCAGCGAACTCCATGGCGATGATGTGGGTCTTCTTGATCTTCGCCTCGGCGACGTTTTGGACCTTGATGGCTTTGGTCCAGACGCGGGTGACGCCCTTATATTGGCCGGGGAGGGCCTGGGCGCCGTCGAGGGCGGCCTTGATCTGCTCGGGTTTGGCATCGGCCTTGAAGGCGACCGTGACGAAGTGGATGACGGACTTCGGGGCGGACGCGGGAGCGGCGGCGGCCGAGGCGCTGGCGGTGATGAGACCGAAGGCGAAGAGGAGGGGGAGGAGTTTTTTCATGGTTGGGATGTAGAGGTGGAGGCGCGAGAGAACAGCGAGCCGGAGATTTCGCAAGTGCGGTGGCGTGATCGTGGCGTGGAATCGGCGGGAATTATTCCACGGACTTCTTGCCCTTTTTCTTTCCGGCGGCGGGGGCGGTGGGTTCGGGATCGCTGAACGGCGGGCGGTCGAACGTCGCGCCGTCGCCGACCACGCGCGGGTCCTGAGCGTCGCGGAGAAGAGTGGTGAGACGCGCGGAGAGTTCGCTTTTCTTCGCGGCGAAGGCGGGATCGGCGGCGAGGTTCTTGATTTGGTCGGGGTCGTGGCGGAGGTCGTAGAGCTCCTCGGCTGGACGTTTTGCGAAGGCGAAATCGGCGTGCCATTGCCATTGGGCGTCGCGCTGGTGGGCGATGAGCCAGGTCTTGGTGGGCGAGGCATCCATGTCGGCGTAGGCGGCGCGGGTGTCGGCGTCGATGCGGGCGAGGTTCGGCGATGGAGCGGCCGCCTCGAACGGCGCGCCCATTGGCCAGCGGTCCGGCATGAAATTACGGATGTAGAGGAAGTCGGGCGTGCGGAGGCAGCGCATCGGGTAGGGCAAGTTGCCCTCGCGGGCGGAGCCCACGTGGCGCTCACGGCCGGCGACGATCCAGTCGCGGGTCGGGTCGATGAGGCCGGCGCGGTCGGATTTTAGCAAGGGGGCGAGGCTGCGACCGTAGAGATTCTCCGGGACCTTGACGCCGCCGATGTCGAGGAAGGTGGGCATCAGATCGGGGAGGCGCACGAGATCGTCGATGACGCGGCCGGGCTTGGTGCCGGGCCAGCGGATGACGAGCGGGACGGAGATGCCGTGGTCGTAGAGGTTGCACTTGCCGCTGGTGACGCCGGGCATGCCGTGGTCGCCGCTGAGGACGACGACGGTTTTTTCCAGTTCGCCAGACTCGGTGAGCCGCTGCATGAGGGCGCCTACGTAGGCATCAATGGCGAGACATTCGCCGAGGTAGTCGGCGACGTCCTCGCGGACCTCGGGGACATCGGGCAGAAAGGCGGGGAGTTTACCCTTCAGCGAGTCGGGCTCGAGGCCCCAGAGTTTTTTGCCACTGCCCTTGACCCACGTGCGGTGGGTGGTGGTGGGGCCGAAGAAGTAGTGCCACGGCTCGCCGGCTTTGCGGGCGGCGAGGAAGGTGTCGAAATTGGCGCGGACCTCGGCGATAATTTTGGCGCGGGCGGCGGCGACGGTTTCGCCGCGCTCGACGGCGGCGGTGACAGTCTCGGAGAAGTTGTTGCAGGTGTTGCCGGCCTGCTGGAAGGCGTAGGCTTGGCCGCCGAACGGGGCGTCGGCAGGAGTGCCGGGGCTCCAGACCTTGAAACTCTTACCGATGTGGTAGCCGGCGTCGCGGAGCAGCAACGGAAAGGAGGGAATTGTCTCGTCCCAGACGGCGCCGTTGAGAATGGCGCCGCGGCCGGTCTGGAAAAAGTAGCGGCCGGAGAGGAGCGAGCTGCGGCAGGGCGTGCAGCTTGGGGCGTTGACGAAGGCGTGGCGGAAGACGGCGCCTTCGCGGGCGACGCGGTCGATGTGGGGCGTCTCGATGAGATCGTTGACGGTGGGGCGGCCGTCGAGGCCGCGGTAGGCGCTGGCGTAGCGGCCCCAATCATCGGCGAAGAGAAAGAGAATGTTGAGGCGGGGGTCGGCGGCGGCGTGGAGGCTTGACAGCGTGGCGCCGAGGAGGACGACGAGAGAGAAGAACCGGGGTAGAGGATTCACGCCATTGACGGTGGGGAGGTGGCGGTGGAGCGGCAAGCGCGGCGAGCAGATCCGCGATTGCGCTCCGGGAGGCGGGGCGGCACGTTGCGGGCTTAACGCCATGAGCTTATTCCTCCGCTTGCGCGTCGTCGCGCCCCTGCTCGCCTGCTCGATTTTGGTTTTGGTCCAAGGCGCGGAGCTGCCGGTGCGCGAGCCAGCGCCGAAGACGCTCGCCGAACTCCAAGCGCGGCTCGACCAGCAGGTTAACCAGCCGCGGCAGGGGGGCGCGCTGTGGGGCGTGAAGATCGCGTCGCTCGACACGGGGCGCGTGTGGTTCGAGCACCACGCGGACCGGCTGCTGAGTCCGGCGTCGAACTGCAAACTCTACGCGGGCGCGATGGCGCTCGATCGCCTGGGCGGAGACTACCGCATCGTGACGCCGGTCATGGGCACGGCAAAGCCGGGGAGCGACGGCGTGCTGCGCGGTGACGTGGTGGTGGCGGGGCGCGGCGACCCGAGCTGGCACTCGCGAGGCAGCAAGGGAACATTCGCGGATCTATTTGCGCCGTTCGTGGCGGTGTTGCGCAACGCGGGTGTCAAGCGCGTGGCGGGCGATATCGTGGCGGATGCGACGTGGTTTCGGGGAGTGCCCCAAGGCGCAGGCTGGACGGCGGACGATCTCAACGACGACTACGGTGCGGAAGTTTCGGCGATCTCGCTCGAGGATAATTACGCGGAGATCCGCGTGGCGCCGGGTGCGCGCGAAGGAGCGGCGGCCGAGGTGACTATCATCGAGCCGCACACCGGACTCGTGCTCGACAACCGGGTGAAGACCGTGGCGAAAGGAGGCGTGCGGCGGATCGACGTGACGCGGCTGATCGGCGAAAATGTAGTCCATATTTTTGGCGAGATGCCGCTGGGCGAGAAGCCGGCGATCACCGAGGCGACGGTGCCGAAGCCGGCGTCGTGGTTTGCCGCGGCGTTGAAGGCGGAGCTGGTGCGGGCGGGGATCGCCGTCGACGGACTAGCCCGGGGAGTGCGCTGGCCGGAGGCCGCGCCGGACACGACGGCGGGAGCGAAGCTCGGCGAAATCACCTCGCCGCCGCTGCGCGATCTGGTCGCGGCGTTTATGAAGCCATCGCAGAATCTGGAGACCAACATGATCTTCAACCACGTCGGCGAGATGAGCAGGGGACCGGAGACGCCGGCGCGGCGGACCTCGGAGGAACTCGGGGTGGGCGCGCTGCAGGAGTTTTTGAAGAAGCGGGGCTTGCCTGCTGACGAAGTGCGCTTCGAGGAAGGCTCCGGTTTGTCGCGCAACAATCTCGCGACCGCGAATGCGACCGTGGCGCTGCTGACCTACATGGCGAAGCATCCGGAAGGGAAAGCCTATGAGGCGGGGCTGCCAGTGGCGGGGGTAGATGGCACGCTGCGGCGCCGGATGAAAGGCACGCCCGCGGAAGGCAAAGTGCACGCGAAGACGGGCACGCTGCGGTATGCAAATTCCCTCTCGGGCTACCTGACGACGGCGGCCGGTGAGCGGCTGGTGTTTGCAGCGATGTTGAACCGTAGCATCCCGGTGCTCGGCCGCCCGGCGCGGGATGATTTGGATGAGCTGGCGGTGCTGTTGGCGGGGTTTGCGGGCAAGTGACCGGTGAACGGGCACAAAAAAACGCCGCGCGGTGAGGCGCGGCGTCGGGAGAAAAGGCAGGCGGAGCGAACTCAGTCGCGGCCGCGGAGGTTCATCAGGAAGCGGAGGATCGAGATGTAGAGCCAGATCAAGCCGAGGAGGAGGGTGAAGGCGAAGTGCCAGCCCTGCTTGGCTTCGGCGCCTTGCTCGATGGCTTCTTCGATGGCGGCGAAGTCGATCACGAAGCAGAGAGCGGCGACGAGGACGATCGCTCCGCTGATGCCGATGGCCAGCATGGAGGAGCCGCGAACGAGGCCGAGTTCGTAGCCGAAGAGGCTGGCGACGAGGTCGACGATGAAGAGGAGCATGATGCCGAGCATCGCGGCGGTGATGACCTTCACGAAAAGCGGCGTGGCGCGCAGGACCTTCACCGAGTAAAGCCAGAGCACGACCGAGAAGCAGCCAATGGTGCCGGCGGCGGCCTGGAGCGCGATACCGGGATAGCGGAGATTCGCGAAGTAGCTGATGGTGCCGAGGGCGAGACCCTGGGCGACGGCGTAGGAGCCGATGAGGATCGGGTTGGTTGCGCGGGTGAACACGATCACGAGCGCGAGGATTAGGCCGAGGATGGAGCCGACCATGCCGGCACCGACTGGAATGTCGCCGGATTGGAGGCCCTTCCAAGTGAGGGCGAAGGTGATGCCGGTGGTGAGCAGCAGCACACCCGTGCGGTTGATCACGCCATTAAACGTGAGGGTGTCGCCCACGGCGTGGGCCTGCGGGAGACGACGAATGGTAGGATTGGCTTCGAACATGGATAGAAGGGTTTGGATTAAGCGGGAAAAGGCAAACTGGCGGGATGACGTAGGGGACGGAGGCGGGCGGGGGAAGTGGAAAATTTTCGAGAATTTGCGGTGGCGTCCGCGCCCTAACCGGCGCGGCTACTTCGCGAAGGCGTCGACGATCACGCGGGCGGCGGTGTGGATGATCGTGCGCTCGGCGGCGTGGTCGGTGGTGTAGATTACGAGGAGGAGTTTCGCGCCGTTGGGGAGTTCGATATAGGCGGAGTCGTGGCGGGTCTGACTGGTCCAGCCGGCTTTGGACCAGAGTTTGGCTCCGGGTGGGAGGACGGGGCCGGTGAATTTGGCCTGATTGTCGGGGTCGGCATCGGTGGTTTGGGGGTCACGTGCGAGGAGCTTCATCATCTCGGCGCTGCGGGCGGCGGTGACGCAGCGGCCGGTGGCGATCTCGGTGAAGAGGCGCGCGGTGGCCTCAGTGGTGAGCATGTTGCGCTTCGGTTCGAAGAGGCTGATCGCCTGCTTCTCGCGGCCGTAGGGGCCGTCGCCCCAGGGTTTCTTGCTGGCGATGACGCCGGTGTAGCCGAGGGAGGCGAAGTAGCGGGTGACGACGCTGCGCTGCTCGAACCACGTCTTGATCTCGGTGGGCGAGAGTTCGGGTCCGCTCGTGGTGCCGGTAAGGAGATCGATGACGTAGTGGGTGGCGTCGTTGGAGGAGTCGACGATCATGTCCTGCATCGCGCGGCGCAGTTCGGGAGTGTCGGTGAGTTTGCCGTCCTCCATCCAGCGGTGGGCCGCGGCAAGGTAGAATAATTTGATTACGCTCGCGGGATAAATCGGGACGTCGCCACGGTAGGACGCCTGGCGCGGGGTGGCGGGGGCGGAGAGATCGACGACGGTGACGGCGAGTTGGGTGGGAAGGAGTTTTTGCGCGGAGAATTTTTCGAGCGTGATCGCGACCGCGCGGTCGACGAGAGGCTGGAGGGCAGGGGACGGGGCGGCGGCGAAGGACACGGCGGTGGCGAGGAAAGCGAGCGAGAGGGCGAAGGCGGCGTGGGCGAGGCCAGCCGGACGGGAGTCGAATGGCAGGCGTAAAGCCTGCCCCACAGCGATTGTGATGGCGCGGATGCTCATGGCACGGGTGGGAGTTTCACTTCGCCAGAGGCGAACTTGGCTAGGACGCGGGCGCAGAGGAGAGCGCGTTCGGCGAGGGTAGGGAGGACGACGAATTCCTCCGCGCTGTGGAGCTTGTCTCCGAGGGGGCCGAGGGCGTCGAGGCAGGGCAGGCCGGCGGCGGCGAGGTTGTTGGCGTCACTGGCGCCGCCGGTGTGGACGGAAGTGAAGGGAGCGAGGCCGAGTTCGCGCGCGGACGTTTGCCAGGCCGCGAGGGCGACAGCTTCGACGGGGCCGCTTTCAAACGGGGGACGGTTGAACGCGCCGGTGAGGGCGAGATGGAGGCCGTCGCGCTGGTTGATGGGAGCGGCGAGGGCGAGGAGGCGGGCGATGAACGGATCGCGATCGGCCAGGCGGGTGACGCGGAGATCGAGTTTCGCTTCGGCGAAATCGGGCACGACATTGGTGGCGGGGCCGCCGCCGCGGATGTTGCCGATATTGAGCATAACACCGGGGAGTTCGTCGGGGACGCGGTGGGCGCCGACAAGGAATTCGGCGAGGGCGGCAATGGCGTTGCGGCCGGCGCGGGTCGGGCTGGCGGCATGGGCGGCGCGACCGGTGCAGGTGACAACGAAGTTGCCGGTGCCCTTGCGGGAGTGAACGAGATCGCCGTTGGGGCGGGCGGGTTCGAAGACCAAGCCGAGGGCGAACTTTCGTGAGGCACCGGCGGCGGCAAAGAGCGCGCCGCTGCCGAAGGAGCCGATCTCTTCGTCGGGCGTGAGGAGGACCTCGTAGCCGAGTTGCGCGGTGTGGGACGAGGTGCGCTCGAATTCGCGGAGGGCGGCGAGCATGACAACGAGGCCGCCCTTCATATCGGAGACGCCGGGACCGCGGAGCGTGCGCTCATCGAGGAGCGTGCAGCGCTGGAACGGGTGGTCGGCCTCGTAGACGGTGTCGTAGTGGCCGGAGAAAAGGAGTTGGACGGGCGCGGTGGGACGGACGCGGATGCGCAGGGCTTGGGCGGGCGTGTCGGCGAGCGGCAGGTGCTCGACGGTGGCGCCGGGGAGCGTGGCGAACTCGGCGGCGAGGGCCGCACGCATGCGGTCGAGGCCGGGGAAGTTATCGGAGCCGGAATTGATGTTGGCCCAGGAGATAAGGAGGTCGCGAAGCGCGGCGGAATCCATCCGGGCAGTCAGGCGAGCGGGGCGGCGTGGCGCAAGCGCGGGGGAAGCGAGTGCGTGGCAACCGCACGCGAAAGCGGGCGGCTACTGAGGTGAGGGGCGGTGAGCGCGGTGGCGGAGGCTCAGGATTTCGCGGCGGGCTCGGACGACGCGGGGGCGGCGAGGGCGGCGGAGAGGTCGTGGAACAACTTGGTGACCTCGGCGTAAGGATCGTAGTCCTTGCGGCCCATGGAAAGGGTCTCGATTGGCACGTAGCCGCGGTAGCCGGATTGGCGGATGATCGTGACGAGTTTGGTCAGATCCACGCGCGGGGATTTCAGCGTGCTCTGCATGGTTTCCTTGATCTGCCAATTCACGGCGTAGGGCGCCATGATCGCGATGTCGGCGTAGGGATCGGCGGAGAGGTATTTGCCGGTGTCGACGAGCGCGGCGCACCAATCGTGATCGACGCGCTTGAGGAGGCTGAGGTGCTCGGCGCCGGTGGCGATGAAATCGCCGTGATTCTGGACGGCGACGATGATGCCGAATTTCTCGCCGTGGACGGCGCACTCGCGGATGGCGTCGGACATCCAGGCTTCAACCTTTTCCCGGGGGGCGTTGGACGAGGCTTGCTGCCAGGTTTTGAACGGAGCCTGGCAATCGGCAAAGACGCGGATGGTGGGAGCTCCGAGGCGGGCGGCGACTTCGATCCACGTCTTGATGCGGGCGACGCCCTCGGCGCGGACGGCGGGATCGGCGGCGGTGAAGTCGTTGCGGACGCCGGTGCCGCTGATGTCGAGGCCGAGATTAAAGGCGTGGCGCTTCAGCCGAATAAGGTAGCGGGAGGCGGGAGCCTGCGGGTGGTCGGGGAAGAAGTAGCCGGTGAGATCGACAGCATCGAAGCCCAGCTTGGCGGCAAAATCGCAGACGCCGAAGAGGTCGAGGCCCTTGGTGGCATCCTTGGCGTTGGCGGTCAGGAGGTCGGAGAACGAGTAAGCGTTGAGCGAAGTGCGGAGGCGTGGACCGCTGTGCCGGGCGATGGGTGTATAGGCGGCGCGCGCGGAAGGGGCGGAAAGGCTGGCGGCGGCGAGGGGCAGAAGGGCGGAGGCGGTTAGAAAGCGGCGGCGGGAGAGCGGGGAGTTCATGGGGAAAGCGGGAGAGGATTTCCCCAGTGTTTGCGGACTCGCGCGTGTGGCGCAAGGGATCAGTGCGAGCGGCGGCGAAGACGGGCGGCAAAGGTGACGACGGCGAGAAGCGGGGCGAGGGTGAAGACCGAGGTGCGGAGCGGGTGATGTTCGATGACGGCGAGCAGGCGGTGGCGGGCGCCGCGCCAGAGACTGCCGCCGGTGCGGTCGACGGGGAGGGACTTGTTGAAGAAGCGAAGCGAAGTGAGCGGCTCGGGGTGGTCCGCAAAGACGGCGTGATCCCAGTCGCGGCGGACAGAGACAAAAATGATGTGGTTGATGACCTCGTGGACGATGGCGTCGTAGTTGAGCGTGAAACGGCGGAGCGGGGCACCGGGCGGAGGAGTGAGGCGGAGGTGGACGACGAGATCGGGAATCGCTTCTTCGGCGGTGACGGAGAGAGCAGTGACCGTGACGAGCCAGGGTCGCCCGTCGGGCGAGCGTGGGTCGAGGTGCGCCAGAAGATACGCGGTCAGGGCGGCGCGGTGCTGCGCGACGCGGGCGCGGATCTCCACAGGGGTGAGCGGCGGGGAGTCGGGGGTGACGCCCGGATGAGCGTCGGGGGCGCGGGCGGTAGAGAGCAGCGGCTGGCGAAAGCTGAGCTCGAGTTCGGAGAGGGGGAGCCGGAGCTCAGCGCGGAGATGGTCGCGAAAGAAATCGAGGAAGACGGAGGAGCCCGGGGCGTTGTGGGCGCGGAGACTCGCCGCGCTGAGAAACGCGGCGAGCGAGAGCAGCAGAACGCGGGCGGTGGCAGGCACGGCGGGGCGGAGGCGACGGGAGGATGGTTAGAAATTCCCGCCGTAGTCGGCGAGTTTGTCGCGCCAGATGCCGTGGTAGTGGGGCTCGTTGCGGATGATGATGCCGCCCTGAACGGAGAGCTCGATCCAGACCCGCGGGCCGTCGATGCGGAGGTAGCTGTTGGAGGTGGTGACGTTGCCGGGGCCGGCGTAGGCGACGTAGGTGGAAGCTAGGGCAGTGTCACTGAGGTAGGCGCCGAGGAGGTCGGCGGCGACCTCCGCGGTCTGGGTATTGACGTAGGCGCGGACGAACGCCCGGGCCTTTTCCTGATCGGCGGCGGAGAGTGCGGAGAAGAGCACGCCGCGGCCGGTGGCGGCGGTGGGGTAGGCCTTAGGATAGGTGTTGTCGATATTGCCGGTGCCGTTGGCGCCGAAGAGGATGTCGGTGTAGGTGCCGCTGAGGAGCGCGCCGGAGTAGGTTGGGAGGGCGGCGAAGAGATCGGCGGCGGCGTTGCGCTGGGCGGCCATGGGATCGTAGGAGGTGCCACTGAGCGTGAAGGACGTGCGGGGCTCGACGCCGAGGAAGAGTGGGGTGCCGGACTTGTAAGCGCCGTTGAACGTGAAGTGCTGCGTGAGGTGGTGACCGGTCCATTGCAGCACCCAAAAATCGGTGGTGGAAGGCGTGCCGTAGATGGCGAGGTAGTAGAGGCCATTGCCGTAGCTGGTGCCACCGCCATTGGCGGAAAGGTAGTCGTCGGCGGCCTGCATGCCGGTGAGCAGCGTCTGGCCGGTGCTGCTGAGCACGGTGGCGAGCAGGGCGGTCGCGGCGGCCCGCTGCGCGGTGGTGAGCGAGCCCCAGGCGATGCCATTGCGCGCGACGAAATTGCTGGAGGCCGGGAGATTCGACCAACGGCGGGCGGCGGCGAGACTCCAAGCGAGCTGGGTGGTGGACTGTTGGGTGGTGCTCAAGGTGGCGAGAAACGCTTGGGCGGCGGCGACGACGGCGGGGGTGTTGGAGCCGGTGGCGGCGGTCGTGACCGTGAGCGCGGCAGCGGAACTCGTGACCGAGCCGGCGGAGTTTGTGACGGTAACGGTGTAGGTGCCCGCGTCGGCGGCGGTGGTGGTGGCGATGGAATATGTGCTGTTGGTCGCGCCAGCGAGCGTGACGCCGCTGCGGGACCACTGATAGGTCAGGGGATTGGAGCCCGTGGCAGTGACGGAGAGTGTGGCGCGGGCGCCGGCGGCAACGGACACGGCGGTGGGTTGGGCGGTGATCGTGGGTGCGGTGGCGGTGGTGGAAATCGTGGCGCCGGTGACGTCGTAGACCTCGACGAGCGCGAGGCCCGTGGTGGCGGCGACGCCGGAGACCTGAATCGTATAGTTGCCGGCGGAGAGTTCGGTGAGGACCGCGGCGTCTTTGCTGCCGGCGGTGAGACCGAAGGCGCCGGCGGCGGTGAAGGCGTTGGAGAGTGTGGTAGCGGCGGCTGGCGCAGTGCCGGAGGGGGTGCCCCAGTTGTCGTTGGACGCGAAGGTGGTGGTGCCGGTGCTGTTGGTGACCGTGAGGATGGGATCAGCCAGCACGCCGGTGAGACCGAAGTTGGCGAGGGTGGGCCCGACGGCGCGGATCAGCAGGCGGCGCGGGCCGGTGCCGGGCGAGATGACGAGGCCGGGGATGGCGACATTCGCGCCGACGCCGAGATTGGCGCGCGTGGAAAGATTGAGGAGCGTGGAGGTGCCGGCGGAAATTTCGTAGACCTCGACGAGTGCGAGGCCGGTGCTCGTAGCGTCGACGCTGGAGACCTGCGCCGTGTAGGCGCCGGGTGCGAGGGTGGCGACGAGTGCGGCGTCCTTGCTGCCGGGCGTGAGGGCGAAGGCGCCGACGGAATTCATCGCTGCGGCGTCGGCAGTGAGCCAGTTGTCGTTGGTGGCGATGGTGCTGCCGGCGGCGTTGATCAGTTTCAGGACCGGATCGGCGAGGACGCCGGTGAGGCCGTAGGTGGACAACGTCGGGCCGATGGCGCGGATGAGGACGGTTTTGTCGGCGCCAGGGGAGATGACGAAGCCGGCGGTGAGCAGATCGTTGCCGGTCCCGGCAGGCGCACGGGTGGCGAGGTTCACGAGGCGCGGCGTTTGCGCAGCGGCGACGACGGCGGTGAGGGCGGCGAAAATGAAGGATTTCAGATTCATGCCCGGACGATAGCAGGAGCTCCCTAAAGATTTCGTGAAGACGGCGCATTTTTTGGCCGGAAACGTCTTCATGATTTCTTAAGAGTCGCTCTGGCAGAGTTGCACTCGCGCGTCCCGCGCGTGCACCATGACTGCCCCACCCACGAATGAAGTCCGCCCGCCGCGGACCGATGCCATGCGAATCCTCATCGTCGAAGACGAAGTCCTGATGTTGCGCAGCCTTGCGAAGGCGCTGCGGGAAGAAGGCTATTCGGTCGACACGGCGGACCGCGGCGGGGAAGGCCTCTACAAGGCGCTGACCTTCGACTACGATGCACTGGTGCTGGACGTGATGCTGCCGGAGCTGGATGGGTGGACGATTTTGGAACGAGTGAGGGCGGCGAAGACAACGCCTGTCCTGATGTTGACGGCGCGGGATGCGAGCCGCGACCGGGTGCGTGGACTCGATGCGGGCGCGGACGATTATCTCGTGAAACCCTTTGATCTGCCCGAGTTGCTCGCGCGATTGAGGGCGTTGATCCGGCGGGCTGCGGGGCAGGCGAAGTCGGTAATCGTGGTGCGGGATGTGGAGATCGACATGCGGGCGCGCGTGGTGACGCAGGCGGGGCGGGCGGTGGCGCTGACGGCGCGCGAGTATGGGATTCTGGAGTTTCTCGCGCTGCATCGCGGTGCCGTGGTGACGCGCACGACGCTCTATGAGCACTTGTTCGACGAGAGTGAGGACACCGGGTCGAACCTGTTGGACGTGCATGTCTCGAGTCTGCGGAAAAAGCTCGGAGCAGACCTGATCGCGACGCGACGGGGACAGGGCTTTTGCATCGAGGAGTCCGCATGAAACTACCGGTGCTCTCAATCCGGGCGCGCCTGCTCGGCTGGTCGGGCGTGCTGTTGACGGCCGTGCTCGCGGGCTTCGGCGTCACAGCCTATCAGCTGGAGCGCACACAGGCGCTCGGGCGGATCGACGACGAATTGGACCGGCGGTTGGCGCGGTTGCAGGATGATTGGCGCGGGTCGGTGCCGCCGGTCGGGCGCGGACCAGGCGGACCCGGCGGACCGGGGGGGCGAAAATCCTTTGCGGGCAAAGAGGGCAAACGCGGACCGCGGGATGGAGAGGGCGGAGGGCCGCGTGACGGCGAACGCGAGGGAACGCGGGGGACGGTGCTGTTCAAGCTGACGCCGGCCACGGCGGCCCTGTTTGCGGACGAGTCGGCGGCGGCGTTTTATTACGCAGCCTGGCGCGTGGGGGGAGCGGAAGGAGGTCGCTCACCGAATGCACCGAAGGATATCCCGGCGCCGACGGAGGCCGCGTGGGGCCAGCGCTTCGCGCGGACGCGGGGCGAATGGCGCGAGCACTACTACTTCACGGAGATGGGGGATTGCGTGCTGACGGGTATCGCACTCGGCGGCACGGAGCGGGCAACGCGGCAATTTGGCTGGTGGCTGTTGGCGGCGGGAGCCGGCGTGCTGGCGGTCGGACTCGGCGGCACGTGGTGGATCGCGGCGCGGGCACTGCGCCCGGTGAATGACATCGGGGCGACGGCGCGGCGAATCGCGGCAGGGAATCTGGCGGAGCGCATCGCGGCACCGGACGCAGCGCGGGAATTGCGGGAGCTGGCCGAGGTGCTGAACTCGACCTTTGCGCGGCTCGAGGCGGCGTTTGCCGAGCAGCGGAATTTCACGGCGGATGCATCGCATGAGCTGCGCACGCCGATCGCGGCGTTGGTGACGGCGATGCAAGGCCTGCTGGCGCGAGACCGCTCGGGCGAGGAATACCGCGAAACGGTGGAGGCGTGTCTGCGCACGGTGCAGCAGATGCGGCGATTGACGGAGTCGCTGCTGGCGCTCGCACGCCTCGATGCGGGACAGGATACCCCGCGGCATGATTCGGTGGATCTGGCGGATGTGGCGCGGGCGAGCGCGGACCTGTTAAAGCCTTTGGCCGAGCAGCGAAAAATCATCCTGCACGTTGAGACGACGCCGACGGAACTGCGCGGTGACGAGCAACGACTCGCGCAAGTGGTCACAAACCTCGTGGCGAATGCGATTCACTACAATCGCGACGGCGGCGAAGTGCGTGTGTCGACCGGGGTGGAAGGGCGCGAAGGGCGGGAGGTGTGGTTGCGGGTTGCTGACGACGGGCACGGCATCGCGGCGGAGCATCTGCCGCATGTGTTCGAACGGTTTTACCGCGCGGACCAAGCGCGCTCGTGGAACGAAGGCCGGAGCGGGCTCGGGCTCGCGATCTGCAAGGCAATCGTCGACGCACATGGCGGGACGATTGCCGTGACGAGCACGGTGGGCGAAGGAGCGACGTTTACGGTGCGTTTGCCGCGGGGAGAAACATGAGGCGGCGAGGGTCGGCGAGGCGTCGCGGGGCAGTATTCCCGCCTCTCACGTGGTGGGCCACGGAAAGGCGGAACGCAGATTGAGTTAGAAGCGGACGCCGGTGGTCACGCGCCAGACGACAGGGGTGTCGATGCCGTAGATCAGGAGATTCGTGAACGAGGTCTCGTTGATGTAGCGAGTCGCCTTGAGCAGGTTGTCGGCATTGAGCTGCACCCAGGCGTCTTTGCGGGCGACCTTGAACGTATACTTCGAGAAGAAGGATAGGGATTTGGCGGGGGGCTGCCAGTAGTCGACAAAGGGCGAGCCGACGACGTTGGCGTTTTGGCGGACACGGGCGAGGTAGCGATCAGAGGTGTAACGGTAGCCGCCGCCGATGCTGAGGCCTTTGAGCGTGCTGTTTTGGAAGCGGTAGCTGAGCACCGTGCCGAAGCTGCGTTTGGCGAAACCACCTTGGCGCGAGCCGACGAGGCTGGGATTCGGGTCATCGACGACTTTGGCATCGACGAAGGTGGCGGAGACGGTGGCCTGAAAACCGTAGCCGGGTGAGAGGATGATTTCGCCGTCCCAACCCTTGGAATTGTATTCGCCGACGGCGACGGTGTCGCCGCGCGAGGTGTTCGCCGCGAGGGCGTTGGCGTTGAAGCCGGGATCGCGCGGGCCGAGGCCGTTGATGTCGCGGGTGTTGATGTTGAAGGCGCTGGAGTCGGTGACGGCGCGGTTTTTATCGGTGGTGTCGAAGAAGCTGATGGTGCCGGTGACCTTGCGGTCGAGAAAGTCGAGCTTCACGCCGCTCTCGAAACTCACCCCTTCGCGATTGGGGAGGAGTTCTTGGAACGAGTTCGTGTTCGTCGGAACTTGGAAGGATTCGAGGTAGCTGCCGAACAGGCCGATGGACGGTGTGACTTGGTAGACGAGGCCGGCGCTCGGGGCGCTGCCCCAGCGGTGGGGACGGGAGAAGAGGCGCGTCTGATTCGTGAGGACGCCACCGATGTTGGCATACTTGGATTGGAAGGACTCGATCTGGCTGTGGTAGGAAATGCCGGCTAGCGGGAAGAAGGTGCCGATGCGCGTGGCGTATTCGCCAGTGTAGATCAGGTTGCCCTGATGGCGGCGGGGGTTGTCGTGCGCGTCGTTGGCGTAGCGCCAGAGGTAGTTCAGGTTGGTCGGCCAGGAGCGGTCGTAACTGTTGAGTTGGTCGGCGGTGACGCCCTCGACCTGACGCCACGCACCCTTGATCTCGTTGGCGGCGGTGAGGCCCGTGATGGGATTGGTGCCGGGGTTGTAGGCGCGGTAGTTTTCGGCGTCGGTGTAGAACGTGTAGTAGTTATACTTCGCGATGAACTGATGCTTGGTGTCGCGGATCGCGTAGTCGAAGACGCCGCGGAAGGCCATCTGCGTGGTGCGCTGGGCGGTCTGCGTCACATCGTAGCTGGAAACGCGGACGGCGCGGAGGCCGCCGAGGCCGGCGACGGTGGTGGACTCCTCGATGTTCTGATTACCGCGGAGGGTTTTCTCGTTATACCACTGGTTGTAGATGTTGCCCTCGGTCTTGAAATATTTCGTCCACGTCTGGCTCCATCGCGCGGTGATGTAGCGGTGGTCCTTGCCGGTCTCGATGTCGGGGCCGGTGATGGACCAGGTGAGCGGGACGTTGTAGGCGAGATACCACGGGAGGCGCTGCGAGACGCCGTTGCGGGTGACGGTGACGAAGCGGAGGCTCGTGCGATTGCTCGGGACGGAGCGGTCGCGGACCTGCTCGACGTCGACACCGATGATGGTGTCACGGAAGGGGCGCCACTCGACGGCGCCGAACATGAGCAGACGGCGGTCGCGGTCGAACTCGGGGATCACGCTCTGGTTTTGCACGGAGGCGCCGTTGAAGGAGGCGTTGGAAAACTGCGCGCCGAGGCGCAGGCCGAGTTTGGGCGTGAGGACGCGGTTTACCTCGGTGCGGTAGCGCTCCTGGAAGTTGCCGTATTGGAATTCGGCCTCGGTGAAGTTGCGGCGTTGCGGGCGTTTCGGCGTGATGTTCACTGCGCCGCCGGCGGAGGCGGAACTCATGAGCACGGAGGGCGGGCCCTTGATGAGCTCGATGCGCTCGACGGCGCCGGAGTCGGGCACGCCGTTGGTGCTGTTGCCGACGCGATTGGTAAACTGGCCCTCGGCGTTCATCTGTGCGCCCTGGCCGCGGACAAGGCCGTTCTCCGGATTGAAGGAGGCGGAGAACTGCATCGCCTCAGCGATGTTGGTGGTCTGCAAATCGTCGAGGAGGTCGCGATTGAGGAGAGAGATTGTGAGGGCGAGTTCCTTGACGGGTTTGCCGGTAAGGACTGAGCCGGCGGCGGTGTCGCTCGAGTAGTAACCGAGATCGCGTGACGTGGAGACGTTGAACTCGGAGAGCGTAACGGTCTCAGTGCCCTCGGTGGCGGCGACGGCGGGTTTGGCGGGGGCGGTAGGTGCGGCCTGGCCGAAGGCGAGCGACGTGGCGCTCAACGCGAGAGCGGCGAGGCCATGGGGGAGGAGGTGGGAGGAGTTGGACATAGCAGTGGCTAGGGGGGTGGTGTCGGACAAAATTCTGCGGGGTGGGCCGGAGGGCTATTTCGCGCGGGCGTCGAAGTAGGCGGCGAGGGAGTAGACTTGGCGGTTGAGCTCGTGCATCGCTGACAGGAGCGGCGCGTAGGGTTCGAGGCGAAGGGTCACGATGCCTTTGTTGGAATCGAGATTGGAGGGATCGGCGGTTTTGCTAGCGGGGTCGTTGTCGCGATATTTGAACCAGTGCCAGCCGACGCAGCCGCCGGACTCGAGGAGGCCGAGGGTGAAATTTTGGTAGAACTTGCCGCGGTCGGCCTGCGTTTTCACGACCCAGCCGGCGCCGGTGGTGTTGGCGAAACCGGAGTCCATGCCCTTCGCATACCACTCGGTGACGAGGAAGGGTTTGCCGGACCACTTTACCCAATTCGCGACGCGTTCGGGGTCGGGAGACCACGCGTGGTAGTAGTTCACGGCGATCACATCGAGGTGGCGGCCGGCGGCGGTGAAGAGCGGGGCGGACTGGAGGGCTTGGAAATCGAAACGCGGGCCGAGGCAGAGGTGGTGTGGGTCGTATTTGCGAATCGCGGCGGTGGTGATGGCGAGGTAGCGTTCGGCGACGAAGCCGAGAAAGGCTTGGCGCTGGTCGTCGGTGAGCGCGGTCGCGGCGGCTTCGGCGGGATGTGCGGCGCGGCGCGCGGCTAGCCATTCGTCGGCGGCGATACGGCCGGGATCGGTGGCGGGGAGTTTGAGGAAATTATCGAGGGACTTGGTATAGAGCGGGAGCTCGTTGTCGGAGAAATGGCCGAGGAGCCACGGGTCATCCTTGGTGGCGGCGAGGCGTTTCGCGTAGTCGTCGCAGAAGGCGGGAAAGGCGGGATCGAAGACGAAGATGCAGTCGCCGGGGTAGCCGAGGTGGCCGGATTTTTGAAACGTGCCGCCGCGCTTCGCACCGTAGGCGCCCATGAAATTCCACATCTGCGTGTAGACGACCGGACGCGGGGCGGCGCGGAGGAGCGTGGTGTCGGACCAGGCGCCGGTGCCGTTGAAACCGTTAGCGTGGAGAAGGTCGGTGGTCTGTGCGGCCCACGTGGCGGAGTCGGTGGTCGAGGAGCCTTTGGGATAGGCGGTGGCGACGACACCCACGTGAATAAAGGCGTAGCCCTCGGGGTCGACGAGCCACCAGCGCGCGCCGGATTTCTCGGCCCGGAAGAAACCGGTGGCGGCGCGGCGGTCGGATTTGAGGCCGCCGTAAGTGGAGAGCGCTGAGTCGGTCGTGGACTGGTAGGACGGGAGAGTGCTGACGAGGCGCGTCGGGTAGTCCTGCCACGGGTTGGACGGCTTGGTCTTCGCGGCGCTGACGAGCACGGACGAAGAAGCGGGCTCGGCGGCGGCGAGCGCGGAGGCAAGGAGAAGAAAGGCGACGGACGATTTCACGCGGTGGCGGCGATAGCGGCCTGGAGGTCGCGCAGCATCTTGGTGATCTCGATGTAGGAATCGTAGTCTTTGCGGCGCATGGAGAGCGTCTCAATCGGGACGTAGCCGCGGTAGCCGGATTTCCGGATGATCGAGATGAGTTTCTTCATATCGACCTTGGGTGAGTCGACCTCACTGCGCATGGTTTCCTTGATCTGCCAGTTCACGGCGTAGGGGGCCATGAGGGCGATGTCGGCGTAGGGATCGGGCGTGAGGTATTTGCCGGTGTCGACGAGGGCGGCGCACCACTCGTGATCGACGCGCTTGAGGAGACTAAGGTGCTCGGCGCCGGTGTTGATGAAGTCGCCGTGATTCTGGACGGCGACGATGACGCCGAATTTTTTCCCGTGATCGGCGCACTCGCGGAGGGCGTCGGCGAGGTAGCCTTCGACGGTGTCGCGCGAAGCGTTGTTGGCGGCCTGCTGCCAATTCTTGAAGGGCGGCTGCGAGTCGGCGAAGGCGCGGACGGTGGGGGCGCCGAGTTTGGCGGCGACCTCGATCCAGTCTTTGATGCGCTGCACGCCCTCGGCGCGGGTGGCGGGATTGGTGGCGGTGAAGTCGTTGCGGACGCCGGTGCCGGAGATGGCCAGGCCGAGATTGAAGGCGTGGCGTTTGAGACGGATCACGTAGTCGTCGGCGGGAGCTTTCGGGTAGCCGGGGAAAAAGTAGCCGGTGACGTCGACGGCATCGAAGCCGACCTTGGCGCAGAAATCGCAGACGCCGAAGAGATCGAGGCCCTTGGTTTTGTCCTTCGCGTTGGCGTTGAGGAGCTCGAGGAAAGAGTAGGCGTTGAGCGACGGACGGAGGTGCGGGCCGCTGTGGCGCGGGATGGCGGTGTAGGCGGCGCGGGCGTGGGGGGAGCAAAGGGACGCGGCGGCGAACGGGAGCAGCGCGGACGTGGTAAGAAAGCGGCGGCGGGAAAGCGGGAATGACATGGGGCGGTGGGGGTGGGGCAGAGTCGGACGCGAGGCGATTGACCTGCAAGGGGACTTTTACTTGAACGTAAAGGAAATGGCGTCACTTCCCGCACGTAACCGCGAGTCAGGCCGAGTGACGATGCGCACGATCGCGGAAGCGGCGGACGTGAGCGTGCAGGCGGTGTCGCTGGCCCTGCGCAATCATCCGACGGTGGGGAGCGAGACGCGCGAGCGGATTCAGGCCTTGGCGCGTAAGCTCGGCTACACGCCGGATCCGCAGCTCACGAAGCTGATGCACCACCTGCGGGCGGGCCGGGAGAAGACGTTTACCGCCAGTGTGTGTGCACTGACGACGCGGCCGGCGCGCTCCGAGGAGACATTTTGCGATCTGCTGCTCGATGGAGCGCGGGAGGCGGCGCGGGCGGCAGGATTTGCGCTGCAGGTGGTGCACGTCGATTCCGACGAGATGGCAGGCGAGCGACTGCCGCGAATGCTGCGGCAGCGTGGAGTGGAAGGGGTGATCTTGCTGCCGATGGCTGGGCTGGAGGCGCTGGACGAGTTGCTAGATTGGCGGGATTTTTCGGTGGTGTCAGCGACGCTGTCGGTGACGAGCCCGGAGTTTGATCGCGTGGTGGCCGATCATTTTTTTAACAACCTCGCACTGGGTCGACGGCTGAGACACAAAGGATTTCGAAGGCCGGGACTGGTAATCCACGCGAAGCACGACAAGCGCTGCGGCCATGCAATCACGGCCGCGCATGCGTGGCAGGGAATCTACGGCGGGGGCGAGCCGGTGCGGGCCCACGTGTGTGATCGCTTCGAGGTGGGTGCGCTGCGGCGCTGGCTAAGGGAGGAGCGGCCGGAGGTGCTGCTCGCGGAGCACGATCAGGCGGCGCGGGAACTGCGGGCGACCGGCGTAGTGGCGGAGAGTTTGAAAATTGTGAGCTGCTCGGCCCGGCCGGAGAAGAACGGGAAATTTCCGTTTCCCGGGAACGACGACAAGCCGCGAGAGATCGGCGCGGTGGCAGTGCAAAAGCTAGCGCAGAAAATCGCGGTGGGGCAACGCGGCGTGCCGACAAATCCGCACACGACACTCGTTCGCGGGGTGTGGGTAGGGGAGGATCCGGAGGTAGCGCGGCGGTGAAGCGCGAACCTTACGGAAGGACGTGACGGTAGCTGACGAAGGCGATCTGCGTGCTGTCGGGGGACCACGAGGGGACGTTGAGGGTGCCCTGGCCGCCGAAGAGGGTGGCGATGACTTTGGGTTTGCCACCGGCGAGGGGCATCAGGCGGAGCGTGACGTTTTCGTTGGCGGGGTGGCCTTTCACCGAGGGATCGAAGGACAGGAAGACGAGCCACTTGCCGTCGGGGGAAGGATGGGGAAACCAGTCGGCGAATTTTGGGTCGGTGGTGACCTGCTCCTGCTGCGAGCCGTCGGGATTCATGCGCCAGATCTGCATGACGCCGGTGCGCTCGGAGTTGAAATAGATCTTGGCGCCGTCGGCAGTGTATTCGCAGCCGTCGTCGAGGCCCTCGGCGGTGGTGAGACGAGTCTCGGGGCCGCCGGCGGTGGGGATGGTGTAGATGTCGAAGTTGCCGTTGCGGCGGGCGCAGTAGGCAAGCGTGGCGCCGTCGGGAGACCAGCCGTGCCAGTAGGACGGACCAGTGGGGGTGACGAGTCGGGCGGCGCCACCTGCGGCAGGAAGGACATAGATCTTGGAGCCGTCCTTGCCCTCGTTTGAGCTGATCGCGAGCCACTGACCGTCGAAGGAGAGGCCGTGGTCGTTGTTGCATTTTTGAGCGATGCCGGTGTCCAGGCGCGAAGGCTCTCCGCCGGTGACGGGAATCGTCCAAATGCCGCCAGTGCGGTTGAAGTAGAAGAGCTTGCCGTCGCGGGACCAGTTGGGCGCTTCGAAGAGGCTGCGGTCGCGGTAGATTTGGCGACGTTCGCCGGTGGCGACGACGAGGGTTTCGAGGGTGGTTTCGCGGACGCGTTTCTCGGTGGGGAGCGCGACGCGATTTGTGAGGGAGACGTGGGAGATGAGGGCGGTCTCGAGGTTTTTTGCGTTGTGGGCGGAGACGCCTAGGCCGACGTAGACAGGATCGGGCAATGCGAGGGAGACGGCACCGACGGGCTGGAAGGGGCCGCCGTTTTTCGCGGCGAAGACGGTGAAGACATCGGCGTCGCGCTCGAGCTTGACGGTGGCGGGCGCGAGAATCGGAGTGCGGATGCCGTAGGTGTCGCCGCCTTTGATTTTACGATATTGGAGCTCGATGAGGCCGTCGCCGTGGACGGCGACATCGACGTAGATGTCGTCGACCTCGAGACCGCCGCGGACGACGGCACAGGCTTTGCGGTGGTTCTCTTTGCCGGGCTCGGGCCACGCGACGTCGATGGCGAACGAGAGGTCGCCGGAGAGTTTTTTGTAGAGGAAGTGAAACGCGTCCTCCTTGGCCCACATGTTGGCGCCGCTACCGGTCACGCGATATTGCTTCGTGGTGGGAAGATATTCGGCGGAGCCGGGGAGCGTGATTTTGCCGATATCGACGGCGGACTCGAAATCGCCGACGGGTGCGGCGCGGAGCGACGTGAAGGTGGCGAGTGCCAGAAAGAACGCGCGGAAGGAGGCAGGGGTTTTCATAGGGGGTGGGGACTCGGCGAGTAAGAACCGGGGAAGTGCAAAGACCATTCGAGACGCGTGGCATGCGGGCAAGGCGCGGTCTACTTTAGGGTAAAGGGGAGGCGGCTTAAAACGGCAGGTAGCAGACGGTGTTCGAGAGGAGGATCATGATAAACACCAGGCAGGTCGTCAGGGGGCCGAGGTAGATGCGGCCGGTCATCAGGAAGAAGCAGCGGTTGAAAATCGGGAGGATCGCCATCATCGGCACGACGGCGAAGAGGAGATTCACGTAGAGCCAATTTTCGGTCCAGCGCACGGTGCCGGTGAGGGCGAACGTGATGTATTGGGTGAGCAAAATGAAGATCAGGCCGAGGGCATTGCCGACGGAAGCGAGCAGGCGGCTGCGCCATTCGGGTTGGCCGGCGAAGCGGAGGCTGGCGTTGGCGCGGAGGGAATTTGACAGAAAGAAGACGAAGAAGAACGGCACATACATTGGGATCAGCAGGAGCAGCGCGGGCTGGAAGACGCGGACGCCGAGGAAGAGGAAGCGGTAGTCGACGTGGAAGAGTGCGTAGACGACGAAGAGTGTGAGGTAGAACGCGGACCAGAGCACGGCGGCGAGAATGGCGGTGCGGAACAGCTCGCGCGGTGAGGTCGTGATACCCCAGCCGGCGGGCGTGGCGCCGGCGGCGCGGCCGTAAAGGAGGTAGCCGAGGTAGAACAAGCCGAAGCCGACGAGGCCGTTGGCAAAGGCCCAGAGGACGACGGCGTTGTTCATGCGCTGAGGGAAGAACCACGTAGCCTCGCGGCCGGCGGCTTCGGCGAAGAGTTTCTGCGAAAGCTCGGCGAGGGGGATGTAGGAGAAGCAGGCGATGAGGGCGCCGCCGAGGAAGAACGTCCAGAAGAGCACGCGGCCGCGGCCGGTCGGGGCGGCGGGAGCGGGCGGAACGGGGTGGATCAGGCCCTGGAAAAATGAGACGTGGGCGAGAAGGAGCTGGGCGAGCGGGACGAGGGAGACGAAAGCGGCGACGAGGGCGGCGAGGGTGAAGAATTCCTTCCAGAACCAGATTTGGTCGGAGGCGGGGAGGGATTTTTCGTAGCCGAAGACTTTTTGAAAATAGGCGATTTGGTCAGCAACATCGTCGGTGCTGTAGGGCTGGAACGGGTGCAGCACGGGAGGATTGTGGACGACGCGCAGGGTGCGGGCGTTGGCGTCGCCGTAGTAGCGGCCGAGCTCGACCTCCTCGATTTTTTCGCCGGCACCGAGGCCGGAGCGGACGAGGCGGAGAGCCTCGGGCGCGCGGCGCATGTCGCCGTTTTTGAGTTCGTTGCGGTAGGCGCCCTCGTCGTGGAAGGCGTAGCTGATGCCGACGTTGGAGCGGATCGGGCGGAGGACGCGGTCGGTGAGGGTGAGGACGTAGCCGGAGACGAAGACCGAGTGGACCCTGCTCGGGGTGTTGGTCTTGCGGGCCTCGGCGCCGTAGAACGACGCGGCTTGGATCGCGGCGTTGCCGCCGGCGGAGTGCCCGGTGACGCCGATCCGGGTGCGGTCGACGTAGTTTAGATTGTCGGTGCCGGCGACGTAGTTGACGACGGCGAACATGCCGTAGCCCTCGTTGGTGGCGGAGCGGGGATTCAGGGAAGAACTCGACGAGCCCTGAGCGTAGGGATCGATGACGACGGCGACGAGGCCGCGGCGGGCAAGCTCGATGGCGATGTTGGCCTGAGTTTCCTTGGAGCGTTGGAAACCGGGGACGACGACAATGAGCGGGGCGGGCGTCTCGGGGGTGGCGGAGACGGGGCGGAAGAGATCGGCGACGACCCATTGGCCGTTGTGAGTGGGGAGGCGGATCTCGGTGACGCGAACGCGGCCGAAGGAAGTCTGGACTTGGGAGGCGAGCCAACTGGCGCCGAAGATAACGACGAGGCACGCAGCGAGGAGGCGGCGGCTGAAGGCGAGTTGGGCGGCGGAAGGGGACGACGGGGAGTTCATCGGTTGACAGCGGCGAGCGATGGCGTTGGCCGAGACGGTGAGGAGGTGGGAAGCGTTGTCGGTATTATTCTGAGCGGGCGGGCAGGACAGGGAAAATTGACACTGGGAGAGCGGATGCTTCGATGGGCGGCATGAGATCACGCGAAGGTGGCCGATGAGCACGTTTGCGGAAAAGGCGGCAGCCAACATAGCGGCGTTGCGAAGCACCGGCTTGCTCGGTGCGCCGATGGATGAGCACTTCGACAAACTCACGGTCATGGCAGGGAGATTGTTGCGGGTGCCGGTCTCGCTGGTCTCGATGGTGGATGTCGAGCGGCAGGTCTTTCTGGGGGCTACGGGATTGCCGGAGCCCTGGGCTACACGACGCGAGACGCCGCTGACGCATTCCTTTTGTCAGCACGTGGTGATGAACGATGCGCCGCTGCAGGTGAGCGATGCCCGCGTCGATCCGCTGGTGCGCGACAACCGGGCCGTGGAGGAACTGGGTGTGGTGGCTTACCTCGGCATCCCGTTGCGGACGGCGGAGCGCGTCACAATCGGATCGCTGTGTGCGATCGACAGTCGACCGCGCGAGTGGACGGCGGAGGATTTGGCGTTGTTGCAGGATCTCGCCCAGCTGGCAGACGCCCAGATCGCGTTGCGAGGAGAGTTGCGGGCGGCGCTGGTCCAAATGGCCGGAGACTTGGCCGACCTGTTAAGTCCGGCGCGGGAGGTCGCCCAGGCGCGCGAAGGTGATGCTTCGTTGCCGGCGGTGGTGCAGGGGGATTTCGCGACCGTGCGTGAGGCGCTCGCGCGTTATGCCGCGGTGCTGGCGCAGTGGGGCGTAGCCGACCGGCCGCGCGGTTGATTGGTCGGCGGCGTGCCCGGTGGCGGGCAAGGGACGCGTGGGTTTGGGCAAGCGCTGCGGGACGGGCGCGGGCGTTCGGGTGTAGAGTGGTGGCGTCAGGCAACCCAACAACGTTATGAAAAACAAAAATCCAGTTCCGAGTGCCGTGGTGATGGCGCGATTGCCGGCTGAAGTGGCCAGTCCCGGTCAGACGATCGCCCATACGGTCGCCACGCACGAGAGTGACCCGCAGCATCAGTTCCACCCGCGCGGCAAGGCCGTGGACGGTCGGGTAACCGTGGCGGCCGGTGAGCGTTTGCAGCGGGTGCGTGGACGCGCAGCACAGAATTGAGGGGGTAAGAAGCGCGCGAGCAGGCGCCGGTCCGGTGCGAGCCGGACTGGCTACGGCGCGTCGGGCGGACGGTGGCGGTGGAGTTGCCACGAGTTCCAGAGGTTGTGCCAGAGCACGTAGAAGGTGGGGCCGAGCGCGACGAGCGGGTTGGCGTAGGTGAGCGCGAGGTAGATGGTGAAGGTGGTGTTTTTCTGGCCGAGTGACTGGCTTGCTTCGCGCGGGAAGGCACGCCCACCGATGAGTCGGCCGAGGGAAAAACTCGCGGCACACACGACGAGAGACGCGAGGGCGACTTCGGCGACGAGGGTGCGGGGCAGGCCGATTTGCGTCCGGAAGAAATGTGAGGCGTTGGCGGTGATGAGAAAGATCGCCGTGACCCAGAGGGCGAAAGTGAGGTTGCCGAGTTTTTTGGGCCAGGCGGCGGCGGGCGGGTGAAGCTTCCGCACGAGCCAGGCGAGGAGGAGCGGCGCGAACATGACGGTGGCGACACTGGTGGTGACTTGGCCGAAAGCTTCGGGGGTGGGGCGACCGAGCACGATTGGCAACATGAGCGGAAGCAGGGCTGCGATGATGAGGTTGGAGAGCAGCACGGCGGCGACCACGAAGGCGACGCGTCCGCCGAGGAATCCAGTGATGACGGGCGCGGCGGTGGCGGTGGGAGTGATGCCGCAAAAGAAAGCGGCCAGCGCGAGGTCACGTCCGCCGATGAAATAGCCCGCGGCCCACGTCGCGGCCCCGATGGCGAGGTTGGCGGCGAGGAGGTAGGCGTGCGTGCGGTGAAAGGCGTCGCGCGTCACGCGCGTCTGGAGAAACACGACAAACAGCATCGTGATCACGAGCCAGCGAATGAGCCACGCGGCGACGTAGGCCTGCGGCAGCAGCGCGCCAAGCACGATGGCGGTGAGGATCGCGAGCGTGCGGGACGGGCCGGGCTTCACGGTGAGCAAAGGAGGGCGCGGACGGATTTCTCGGTGTCGGCGAGAGACTGGCGGAAGGATGGAACCTGGCGGTCCAAGACAAACACCGTGCGGTTGGGCATCATGTGTCCGTTGGGCAGCAACACTGGAGGATCGAAGATGAACACGATGACGGAGGAGACGGCGGGATCAGGGAGGGATTTTTTCGTGCGCGGGAGGATCTCCGCACCGACTGCGGGAACGGGGCCGCGGGTGGCGGCGTGATGCCAGACGGAGAGCAGCTTGAAACGCGGCGTGGCTTCCGTGGTCTCGATGGCGCAGTGATAAACACCCACGGCGGAGCGCACGGTGTCGGTGAGGTCCTCGCGGGCGATGCGGTCGTCGGGCGAAGGCGAGGAGACGTTGCTGCAACTAGTGCAGAGCAGCGAGGTGGCGAGGAGGAGGGGGGAGAAGAGGCGCATCGAAAGGGCTGGTGTGATCAAGCGCGCAGGGCCTCTACGAAGGCGGCGAGAGCGGGCGAGGTGGATTGGGCCGACCAGAGGGCGATCAATTCCAGCGGGCGAAGCCGCGGGGCGAACGGGCGGAAGACGACGCCTTTGGGCGCGGTGGCGGTGAGGGAGCCGGGATAGGGACAGACGCCAAGGCCGGCGGAGACGAGCCAGATCAAGGTCGCGAGATCGTCGGCGGCGTAATTGACCAAGGGGCGGACATCATGGTGGGCGCAGCGCCCGAGGAGTAGTTGGCCGTAGTGGGGATTGAACTCGGGGTTGATCAGGAGCAGCGGAGCGCCCTGCAACAAACGAAACGGGATGCTGCGGCGGCGGGCCCACGGATGATCGGCGGGCAGGGCGAGGACCTGTTCTTGGTCGCCGAGCTTGAGTTGACGAAGCTGGGTCGAGGCGGTGAGCGGACGAGTGAGGGCCAGGTCGAGTTGATCGGTCTCGAGGAGGCGCTGCAGGGTGGCGGCGTCTTCCTGCCGCACGCGCAGCTGCACGTGCGGATGGGCGTGGTGGAATTTTTTCAACCGGGCCGCGAGCTCCGGGGTGGCGGCGGGTGAGATGAGGCCGAGGCGGAGCAGGCCGGATTTGCCGGAGGCGAGCGCGCGGGCGGAGTCAGAGGCGCGACGGGCGGCGGTCAGGGTATCGAGGGCGGCGGGCAGAAAAGCGCGGCCCGCCTTGGTGAGAGCCACGCCGCGAGAACTGCGGTCGAAGAGCTGCACGCCGAGCTCGGCTTCGAGCGAGCGGATCTGCGCGCTGAGCGGCGGTTGGGCGAGGTGGAGGCGGCGGGCGGCGGAGGAAAAATTGAGCGTCTCCGCGACGGTAACGAAGTAGCGAAGGTGGCGGAGTTCCATGGGTGCGATACTTGGCGCGTATGGCGGCGGAAGGAAAGTTGTATTAGCCGATGAGCGAGCGGCGGGATAGACTGGGGCATGTCCTCAACTCTCTCCTCTCCCCCTGTGTCGAAACGCGTGCTGATGATCGTCGCCAACCCAGCGGTCTCCCCGGTAACGGGCTGGCCGGTGGGATTCTGGGCGGCCGAATTGACCCACCCGTGGGTGGAGTTTGTGAAAGCGGGATACAGCATCGAGCTGGCGAGCCCGGCCGGGGGAAAGACCGCGGTCGATTCCTATAGTGATCCGCGCGATGCGAGCGGTTACTCGAAGTTCGATATCATCAGTCTTGGCGTGCTGACTATGCCGATGATGGCAGCGATGCTGGAGACGACCAAGCGTGTGGCGGACGTGAATCTCTCGGACTATGATGCGATCTTCGTGTGCGGCGGGCAGTCGCCGATGGTGACAATGATCGATGATGCGGCACTGCACGCGTTCGTGGCGCGAGCCTACGAGGCGGGCAAGGTCGTCGCATTGGTCTGCCACGGCACCTGCGTGCTTTTGAAAGTCCGGACGAGTGACGGCCGGCTGCTCGTCGAAGGCAAAACCTGGACGGGGTTTGCCAACAGCGAGGAACGCTTCGCGGAGCAGGCGGTGGGAGGAAAGATCCAGCCGTTTTGGATCGAGACGGAAGCGAAGAAAATGGCCGGGACGAATTTTATCACGCACAACGCCTTTGAGGAATTCGCCGTGCGCGACGGGCGACTCATTACGGGCCAACAACAGAATTCCGGAGCCGCCGCCGCGCGGCTGGTGATCGAAGCGTTGGGCAAGTGAGGCGTGCGTCACCGTAAACAAAATGAACATCGCGATCATCGGGGCGGGAAATGTCGGCGGAGCACTCGGGCGGAGTTGGACCAAAGCGGGCCATCGGGTCATCTATGGCGTGCGCGACCAGCAGGCGGAAAAAACCAAGGTGCTCCTGGCTGCCACGGGGGACGACGCGGTGGCGGCGAGCCCGGCTGAAGCGGTGCAGGCGGCGGAGTGGGTGGCGCTGGCGACGCCGTGGAACGCGACGGAGAGCGCGGTGCGATCCGTGGGAGCGGACGCGTGGCGCGGCAAGGCGGTGATCGATTGCACGAATCCCTTGCAGTTCACGCCGGGAGTGGGACTTGAACTCGCATTGGGCTTTAGTGATTCCGGTGCGGAGAACGTGGCCCGATGGGCGACGGGAGCGACGGTCGTGAAGGCCTTCAACACATATGGCTGGGAGAATTTCGCGGATGCGCGCTATCCCAATGCGGCGGGGCTGCGACCGGTGATGTTTATCGCGAGCGACGACGCGGTGGCGAAGATGCAGGTGACGCGGCTGGCGGAGGAACTGGGGTTTGAGGGATTTGATGCGGGTGGGCTGCGGGCGGCGCGGGAGCTGGAGCCATTGGCGCTGATTTGGATTCGGTCGGCGATGAGTGGGGCACGCACGCCGCATTTCACGTGGGCCCGACTAACGCGGTGATTGTGCGCTCGCGCGCCGTGCCCGGCCCCGGCACGGTGGCAGCGTGAATTCGCGACGTATTTTTCTCGGTGTGCTGGGCGGCGTGTTGGCCGGATGGTGCACGGGGCTGCGCGCAGCGGACACGGCGGCCGAGCCGATGGTGTGGGGCGTCGTGGCGTTGAGTGGGATCGGCGGGCACGCCACGGAAACGATCGGGGCGCCGAAAGTCGTCGAGGGGGCGGTGGTGTTTGACGGGAAGAAAGACGGACTGCTGGTGTCGGCCAATCCGCTCGCCGGGCGCGCGACCTGGACGGTCGAAGTATGGTTCAAGCCCGACGAGCAGGGACCGGCTGAACAGCGTTTCTGGCACGCGCAGGATGGGGCGGGAGCTCGGGCGTTAATTGAAACCCGGCTCGACGGCCGGGGCGCCTGGTGGCTCGACACGTATTTGATGCAACCGGGCAACGAAGGCCGGCCGTTGATCGATCCGCAGCGCAAGCACCCGACGGGGCAATGGCACTGGGTGGCGTTGCGCTACGACGGAAAGACGATGGCGCATTTTGTGAACGGCGAAAAGGAACGCGAAGGACCGGTGGTGTTTGGACCGATGGGCGCGGGGCAGACCTCGCTCGGGGTGCGGCAGAATCGGGTGCACTGGTTCAAGGGAGCGATCCGCGAAGTGCGCGTGACGTCCCAAGTGTTGCCGGAGGAAAAATTGCAGCGGGCGAAGTGACGGTGCGCGGGCGGCGAGGCGATGGGCGGTCATAGACCGCCGCTACAGTGAGTCGGAACGGCGCGGGCGGTGACGAGGCAGCCCGGGCTGAAGCTCCGGGCTACGGGGCGGGCGTCCAGACTTTCTCGCGGACCCACGATTCGTCCGGCGGGCAGCACATGGCCTCGAGGTCCTTGTAGTCGAATTCGAGGCGGTTGAGCTCGGCCCGCCAGTTGCCGCGGAGGGAAACGGGCGGAGTGCCGAAGGTCAGCGTCGTGCGTTCGCCAAGGAGAACGGAGAGTTCGCGCCAGATTTCGAGTGAGGCCTTGGTGTCGACGGTGGCGGCGTAGAGCTCGGCGAGGCGCTGGCCGCGGAGGAAAAGACTGTAGTGCACGGCGGCGATAATCCGACGGGCGTGATAGCGGGCGAGGAGTGCCGCGGCGCGGAGTTGGAGCGCGGAGGCGGCGTAGTCGGCGGGTTGCAAATCGGCGCGCGTGCCTTCGATGGTGCGGAGCGAGTCCAGGAGGGAATCAGCGAGGGCGTTGAGCCGACGGCTGGTGGCGTCGGGGGTGAGTCGCGGAGCCGGCGTGCCGGCGAGAATACGTCGGGCGGCGGCCTCGAAGCCCTCGTGCAGCGATGGAGCGGTGCCGGTATTTTGCGCGTAAAGCGCGAGGGTGGGTCCGAGGCTCGGATGGATGGGATCGTGCGCGCCGACGGCATCGGTGATGAGCGTGACGATGTCGCGGGCATCGCGTTGCGCGGCATCGAACGGCAGTGGCGTCGCGGCCGAGGCGCGGGCGAGGACCGACCCGAGCAGGAGCAGGCCGAGAGCGACCGCGAGCAGGCGATGAAGCGGGAGGCGAGCCGGGGAGGCGATCACGGAAGCGGGAATGGATTTGTGCGCTGACAGAGCTGCAAGGCGACACCCCAGGGATCGCGGAGCATGATTAGCAGGGATCCGTCGGGCTGCGGCTCTTCAAGGAAGAGCGTGGCGCCGGCGCGCTCAAGTCTGGCGCGTTCGCCCTTGGCATCAGTGGTGGCGACGGCGACGTGGAAGACGAGCGGATGCTGCCAGGCGTATTCGGGGATGGCGGCCTTGGGGTTGGAGTAGAGCTCCATCACGACGCGGCCGGTCTCGTCGGCAAGGAAATGAGTGAAGGGTGCGTCGGCGCGGCGGCGGGCGATGGTGAAGCCGAGGTGGGCGACATACCATTCGGCGTGGGCTTGGGGGGCGGGGACGTTGAGCGCGAAGTGCTCGAATTTCATGCGGGCCAAACCGTGGGGGCGCGATCTGAGCGGGTCAACGCGCGGGACGTGAGAATGGGCGTTGCGCGTGGTGAGGGCGGAGTTTGGATGTGGCCACCCCTATGAACTATCCCCGTTTGGCAGGTTGGTTGATGTCCGGAGCGTTGGTCGCAGCGAGTGTCGCGCAGGCAGCGGAAGCGCCGGCCGCGCCGCCCCGGCCGACCAAGGATGCGAAGGGCAATCCGCTGCGCTACGCGGCGACGGGACATGTCTCGAACTACGACGAAGCCAAGGTGGGCAACTATTCCTTGCCCGATCCGCTCGTGTTGGCGAACGGTCGGTCGGTGAAGGATGCGGTGATGTGGACGACGCAGCGTCGGCCGGAGCTCGTAACGTTGTATGAGCGGGAGATTTTCGGCGCGGTGCCGGCGACGGCGCCGCGGGTGCGCGCAGAGGTGGTGGCTACCGAGCCGGGTGCGTTGGGCGGAAAAGCCGTGCGAAAGCACGTCGTGCTGCATTTCGGCGAAGGTGAGCGCGCGGTGACGCTGAATGTGTCGGTGTTTGTGCCGGCGGGTGCGAAGAAGCCGGTGCCGGTGGTGCTGCAGATGTTGTTCAGCAATCCGCCCGGGATTCCGCAGCTGGCCAAGATGCCGTTCAACGATGCGGTGCCGGCGGAGGAGATCCTGGCGCGCGGCTATGCCTACGCGGCGTTTCGCTACACGGAGGCACAGGCCGACAATGCGAAGACCCACGAAGGCGGCGTGCAGGCCTTGGCCTATGCCCCAGGACAGACCCGCCCGACGCCGGGAGAGTGGGGGACGATCGCGACGTGGTCGTGGATTGCGAGCCGGGTGCTCGACCAGCTAGAGACCGATGCGGCGCTGGACGCGAAACGGGTGCTCTTGGTGGGACACTCGCGGTTGGGCAAGACGGCGTTGTGGGCAGGCGCGCGGGATGCGCGGTTTGAGGCGGTGTTTGCGAGTTGCTCCGGCGAAATGGGCGCATCGCTCGCGCGGCGCGACTATGGCGAGTCGCTCGATGATGTGGCGGCGAATTTTCCCTGGTGGCTGGTCTCGACCTTTCCGAAATACGCCGGGCGCTGGAGCGAACTGCCGGTCGATTCCCATCTCGTGATCGCGCTCAACGCCCCACGCCCCGTCTTTGTGACCGGTGGCACCGAGGATCAGTGGGCGGACCCGCACGGGGAGTTTCTCGCGCTGGTGGCGGCGGGGCCAGTTTATCGATTGCTCGGCAAGGGCGACGTTGGCGCGACAACGCTGCCGGCGCTCGACACGCCGCTGATCAGTGGGGCCCTCGGCTTTCACTACCACACGGGCGGGCATGTGATCACGCCGGCGGACTGGGCCGCGTTTTTTGCGTTCATCGATCAGAACCGTGCTAGGTGAACGTCAACCAATGCGCGGGGTTGACCTCAGCTCGGTCGTGTGGATTCATGATTATTCGTTTCTTTTGTCCCTTGCTCTCGTCTGGCGGCTCATCGTCCGCCCAGTCTTCAATCCCAAACAAAGTCAGCCCCCATGAAAACTTGGTCTCGTAAGGAATTCCTCAAAGCGTCGCTCATCGGCGGCGGTGCCGCGCTCGTCGCGGGCCACTCCCGTCTCTATGGTGCGGCTGCGCCCTCCGGCAGCGCCAATGGCGATGTCCGCCTCGGCATCATCGGCTTCAACGCCCAAGGTTGGGGCCATCTGCAAAACTATCTCCCGGGTAGCCGAACGAAGCTCGATGGCGCCGTGCTCGCGGCGATCTGCGACGTCGACGACGCCGTCTTGGCGAAGGGCCGTGACGCAGCGACCAAGGCCGGCCTGAAGGTCGCGGAATACAAAGACTACCGGAAGATGATTGAGAGCAAGGACGTCGACGCGGTCTTGATCGCGACGCCCAATCACCAGCACTCGATCATGACGATTATGGCCCTGCAGGCCGGCAAGGACGTCTACGTTGAAAAGCCCCTCTCCCATAATATCTGGGAAGGCCGCCAGGCGGTCGAAGCCGCCAAGAAGCATGCTTCGAAGAATATCGCACTGATCGGCACGCAGAACCGCTCCTCGGAGCAGATCATGAACGCGATCGCCGCGGTGCGTTCCGGCAAGTTCGGCAAGCTCAAGTGGGTCACCGGCACGTGCTACAAGCCGCGCGACTCGATCGGTCTCCACGAGGGGCCCCAAGCCGTTCCGGCCGGTCTCGATTACGATCTCTGGACTGGTCCGGCTCCGCTTACGCCGCCGACGCGCAACGGCCCGAAGGGCACGGTGCACTACGATTGGCACTGGTTCTGGAATTACGGTGGCGGCGATATCACCAATCAAGGCATCCACCAGATGGACGTCGCGCGCTGGATGCTCGGTGCCCAAGGCCTGCCGAAGAGCGTGATGAGCTTCGGTGGTCGCTTCGGATATCGCGATGATGCCGAAACGCCGAACACCCTCGTTTCGGTGCTCACCTACGACACCGCACCGCTGATCTTCGAAGTGCGCGGTCTTGGCCGCAAGAAGGGCATGCGCGCGATGGATGTCTACCGGAAGTCCTCCGTGGGCGTCGTTGCCCAGTGCGAGAACGGTTACGTCAACATCGCCGAAAACGGCGGGGCGATCGCCTATGACAATGACGGCAAGAAGCTCGAAGCCTTCGAAGGCGCGGACAATGGCGCCCACCGCAAGAACTGGATCAAGGCGCTGCAGTCTCGCAAGGTGACGCACGGCCTCCTCGAGGAAGGTCACTACTCCACGTCGCTGTGCCATCTCGCCAATCTCTCCTTCCTCGCTGGAGCGGAGAAGGCGAATGCGCAATTGGCCGACGCAGTCGCCTCAGATTTTGCGTCCAAGGATGCCTACTGGCGCATGCTCGACCATCTCAAGGCCAACGAAGTGGACCTCGACGTGACGAAGCCGATCGTCGGGCCCCTGCTCAAGGTCGATGCCAAGACGGAAACGCTCGTGCACGCCGACAAGGTCATCGCGGACGCCGCGAACAACCACGCGCTCCGCAAGCGCACCGGCCGCAAGGGCTTTGAGATCCCGCAGATCGCCTGAGCGAGCGGGTGACTTCATTTCGAACGGCGCCGAGTAATCGGCGCCGTTTTTTTGTGGCCGGACGGCTCGGTGCGAATGGTCGACGGGCCGGTAAAGCGAGGACGAGAGGCATGAATGCTACGGCCGGGCTGCGTGCACCGGAGCGGTGGTAGAGCTGTAACAAACCCTCGCCGTGGGGCGGAGCGTGTGCCTTGCTGCGCGGCTCCCATGGCCCGAAGTGTCGTTTTTAATCATACGCCGCGTTGCGAGCGTTGTCGCCTGCCCCCGCGCTGGTGCGTGTGCGAAGCGCATCGGCCGGTGGAGAGTGCACTCGGAGTCACGGTGCTGATGCACCACATGGAAGTGTGGCGACCGAGCAGCACGGGCCATCTGATCAACCGCGTGTTGCCGGCAGCGCAGGTGCACCAGTTTCGCGCCGAGCGCGGGCTGGATCGGGCCGAGATTATCCTGCCGGGACGCGAGCTGTGGATTTTGCATCCCTCGGGCGAGACTTTGCCGACCGATGTGCCGGCCGAAAAAGTCCAGGTGATGTTGCTCGACGGCACGTGGATTCAGGCGGGCACAATGATGAAAGAACTCGAGGGATGGGGCCGGCGCGTGAGCCTGCCGATGACCGGCGACAGCCGCTACTGGCTGCGTTCGCAGGCGGGCGAAGGCCGGTTTTCCACGATGGAGGCACTCCTGTTCCTCATGGCGGCGATGGGGCTGAAAGAGGAGCACGCGCAGATCCAGGTGCAGTTTGAGTTGCACGTTTACGCGGGCTTGTGCGCGCGGGGCAAGAAGCGCGAAGCGCTCGAGTTTCTGCACCTTTCCCCGGTGCGCGATGTGCTGCTGGAGCTCGTGCCCAAGCTCACGCCGTGGGCGAAGCCGTCGCGGAGCGATCAACGCGGCGGGAGAATCGCGCGATTTTCCGTGGACGGCTGACGCGCCGCGAGGCGGGCGTTTTCGGCTTCGAGGGTGTCTTGGCGGGTGCGGAAGACGGTGACTAGCTCGGCGAGGGCGACGCACATTTGCGAGAAGGCGTCACGGCCGCGGGCGAGTGGCATCAGGGTGAGCACATCGCCCGAGCCGATCCGGTCCGCGGCGAGTGCGACCGAGTGGAAGCGACGTTCGAGGCGCATGGCAGCGAGCCAGGTGACTACGCTCAGCAAGGCGACGAGCACGAGGCCGGAGATGATGATGGTGCGTTGAAGGCGTTGCACCGGCGCAAAGGCGTCGGCGATGGGTTGGCGCACGACGGCGAGCCAGCCGAGGCCACGGTATTCACGGAAGCCTCGGCTCCGGGCATAGCCGGACAGGTAGACCGTGCCGCCAGTGGTGTTCTCGAGAAGGGAGCCGCGCGAACCGGCGCGGGTGGTCAGTGCGGCGGGAGGCTCGGGGGGCTCACTCCAACCCGACGCGCCGGAATCAAGGAGGACTTCGCCGTTGGCGGTGTAGAGGGTGACACCGAGGTGCTCGCGGCGGGCGGATTCGGGAATGACGGAAAGTTGGACATCGCGGGCCCACGACCAGCGCAAATGCGCGCCGAGAATGCCGAGGAATTTACCGTCGGCCGCGTTGACCGGCACGGCGAGGTCGAGAAAGCGTGGCGCGTCGGCCCCGACGGCGGGCACGGCAGCGGCGAGTTCAGGAAACGCACGCACGGAGCCCATGTGCGGCTGGCGGCGGGCGCCGCGAAACCAGGTGGTCTCGTTGAATTTTTGGCCCTCGAAGAGGTGTTGCGAGGCGGCGACGACGGTGCCGGTGGGATCGGCAAAACCAATCCACGCGTAATCGGGCGAAGCGTCGTGGAGTGCCTCGAGGAGGACATGGCGTTCGGCCGCGGTGGCGGTCGGGAGGCGCATGGCCGGGAGGGTGGCGGCAAACTGGAGGGCGCGGTAACGCTCGTAGAGGGCGCGGTCGATTTTATCGGCGACCTGACTCGCGTGGGTCTCGAACGCGGCGCCGAGTTGGCGTTCGATTTGGCCGCGCAAGAGGGCGCCGGCGAGGTTGGCGACGACGAGCACCAACACGAGCGTGGCCCCACCGAAGAGCAGCGTGGCGCGGGCGGGAAGGCTGGCCCGCGGATCGAGGCCCTGCCACCAAGGCGCGGATTCAGGGGGAGGGGCGGAGGGCGTGGGCATGGGGCGGTAGGACGCGCGGGGACGCGGTGGAGATGCGGGATTTGAGCAGGCTCCAGCCCGGTGGCGAGCGTTCGCCGAAGCCTGTGGCGGAGGAGCTCCGCTTACTTCGTCGGCGCGGTGAGCGTGCTCGAGCGACGGTTGTTGTTCGGCGTCGCGTCGGTGAGGCCGGGGGGCACGTTGAGCTGCGTGGTGAAGGTGAGGGTGCCGGCGGCTTTGAGGGCGGCGGGATCGACGGGCACGGTGGCGATATAGGATTCGCCGGCGGCGAGCGGGGGAATGGGCAACTGCGTTGGGGCGCCGTTTTGGCCACTCGTGGAGAGCGAGAGGGAAAGGCCGGCGAGGGCACCACCGCTGCGGTTTTGCACGACAAACTGCATCTGTTGGTTGGTGGTGTCGTAGTAGTGGCTCGCGAGCGCCGGATCGTAGTGCGTGGAGTTGGTGCGGTTCATGGCCCAATCCAGATTGAGGATGCCGTGGCCGTAGTCGGCGTCGCAGCCGGGTGCGCCGGAATCGGAGGCCGTCTGCAGGAGGAGTTGCGCGGCGGTCTGCGGGGTGAGGGACGAATTTTGCGAGAGCGCAGCGGCAATGGCACCCGAGACGAGCGGGGCGCTGGCGGAGGTGCCGTCGACCGTGACGCGTTGACTGTCGAGCCAGGCGGTTTGCACGCCGAAGCCGGGGGCGGTGAGCGAGAGGGACGGGCCGGAGTTGGAGAACGTGACCTGCTGGCCGGCGCGATCGACGGCGCCGACGGAGATGACGCGGGGATCGGCGGCGGGCCAGGCGAGCTGGGCGGCCTGGTCGTTGCCGGCGGCGGCCACGATCACTGCGCCGCGCTCGGTCGCGTAGGCGATGGCCGCGTCGAGGGCGGCGTTGGTGGCGTAACCGCCGAGGCTGACATTGATGATGCGGGCGCCGGAGTCCGTAGCGGCGACGATGGCCTGCGCGACAGTGAACGTGTCGCTCGTGCCTGAGGAGTCGGTGACGCGGATGCTGAGGAGTGAAGCGGCGGGGGCGACGCCGGCAGCATCGGCGGAGGCGCCGGCGGCGAGGGCGGCGACGGCTGTGCCATGGCCATCGTCCTCCCCGCGCCCGGCCGTGGTGCCGAGGCCGATATCGAGCGTGCGCAGGCGGCCGGAGCCGAACGTGGCGTCCGGCATGACGCCGGTGTCGAGTATGGCGATGGTGGTGCCTTTGCCCCACGAGCTGTGTTCGGCGGGCACACCGAGGAAGGGGAGGGTGGCGTTGCCAAAAGGATATTGGGTGACGGCGGGGCGGTCTTCTTTCGCGGGAGTGGCCGGAAGGCCGGGAATGCCGAGCAAGGCGTTGGCGCTGGCGGCGGCGTAGTCGGTGGCGTTGGCCACGAGATCGGCGCGGAGATTGGCGGGGTGGTCGAAGCGCACGCGCACAGAGCGCAGGCCGTCAAGGCGGCCGATGACATTCAGTCCGGCGGCTGCAGCGCGGGCGAGGAAGCGACGATAGGCGGCATCGTCGGTAAAGGTGAGGACGGCTTCGCGGGCGCGGATATCAGGGCGGGAGAGGGCGCGTTCGAGCGCAGTGAGGAGGGCGCGGGCGGCAGTCGAGAGCGCGGCGTCCGGCGTCGCGGCGCTAAGGGGCGTGGGGGACGACGCGGAGGGAGCGGCGGTGCGGGCAGGGGCGAGTTGGTCGAGTCCGACGCGAGTGTCGCGCCATAGCCACACGAGGAAAAGAGCGCACGCGATCCCCACGCCGAAGGCGGTAAGGAGGGCGAGGGACTTTTTCATGGTGTTAGAGGCGGGCGGTGGAAGAGTCGGCAGTGTCAGGGGAGCGGCGCCAGGTGGCAATTTTGTCTGACGCCGGGGGAGCAAAATAGTTGAAGAGAAGTGGCGGAAGCCGATTTCGCGCGTGACGCGGGCGCGGCGGGGGCTTCGGATGCGGGCTGCATGAAACTACCCCGTTCGCTCCGAGTTGTGACGTTTTCGTTGGTTGCCCTGGTTGCGTCGGTGACGCGCGGGGCGGAAATCGCCGATCCGGCGAAGGTCGGATTTGATGCGGCGCGCCTCGGCCGGCTCGATGCGGTGATCCAGGCGCAGATCGACCAAAAGAAGATCGGCGGCGTGGTGCTCTACGTCGCGCGGGACGGCAAGGAAGTGCGGCACCGGGCTTATGGCCCGCGGGACATCGAGGCAGGCGAGGCGATGAAGACGGATGCGATTTTCCGTATCGCCTCGATGAGCAAGGCCGTGACCTCGACGGCGGTGATGATGCTCTACGAGGAAGGGAAGCTCATGCTGCATGACCCGGTTTCGAAATACATTCCGGAGTTTAAAAACTCCATGGTGGCCGTGGCGGCGCCCGAGGGCAGTGCGGAGAAATTCGTGACGGTGAAGGCGAAGCGCCCGATCCAGATCCGCGATCTCCTCACGCACACGGCCGGCCTCACCTACGGCTCCGGCCCAGCGGCGGTGCTCTACAAAGCGGCGAAACTCGACACGTGGTATTTCGCGAACAAAGACGCGACGATCGGCGAGGAGATTAAGAAACTGGCGGCGCTGCCGCTCAACGGACAGCCCGGCGAAGCCTTCCAATATGGCTACTCGACGGACGTGCTCGGGTATCTCGTGGAAGTGGTGTCGGGGATGCCGTTGGATAAGTTTTTCGCGGAGCGGATTTTTGGTCCGCTCAAGATGGTGGACTCGTGTTTCTATCTGCCGCCGGAAAAAGCCGGACGCCTCGCGACGGTCTATGGTGTCGAAGGGGGGGAATTGGTGCGCGGCGACCAAGGCGATTACGTGACAGGACCGCGGAAATGTTTCTCAGGCGGCGCTGGCTTGCTCTCGACAGCGAGCGACTACGGCCGACTGCTGCAGATGTTGCTCAATGAAGGGGAACTCGACGGCGTGCGGCTGCTTTCGCCGAAGACGGTGGAGCTGATGCGCTCGAACCACACGGGCACGAAATACACGAGTGATACCAATGCGTTTGGTCTTGGGTTCTGGGTGATGCAGGACCTCGGCTACTACGGTGAACTCGGCAGCGTGGGGTCGTATGGCTGGGGCAGCGCGTATTTTCCGCAGTATCTCGTCGACCCGAAAGAGAAGATCGTCGCGCTGATGATGACGCAGCTGCGCCCGACGGGCGGCAGCGACCTGAACCAGAAGTTCAAGGTGATGATGTATCAGGCGCTGGTGAAGTGAAGGGGCGGGCCCGGGCTGGCGAATAAGGCCGCACCGTAATCGGTGCGGCTGCCGCGGGAATCAGAGGAAGCCGAGGTTGGGCTTCGCGAAACGGCCGATGTTAGGGAGGACGGTGGAGAGGTTGCTCGCGCTGACGCCGAACCAGGTGGCGAGAGTGGCGCTGTATTCATCGACGCTCGTGCTTGGGATCCACCGACCGCGATCAATGTCGTCGTCGGCACCGATCGTGAGGCTGGGCATACGACCGTAGAAATCACCACCTTGGACGGCACCACCCATAATCATCTGATGGTTGCCCCAGCCATGGTCCGTGCCGCCGAAATTGGGTGCATACGTGCGGCCAAAGTCGGAGGCGGTAAACGTCGTGACCTGGTTAGCAACCCCGAGTTCGACGGTGGCGTCGTAGAACGCTTTCATCGCACCAGAAAGCTCCGCCAAAATGGGGCCGTGGCCAGCGGCCTGCGCATTGTGCAAGTCGAACCCACCAATGGAGACAAAGAAGATTTGGCGCTTTAGACCAAGGGTGGATGCGACGGAGATCATCTTTGCAACCGCGCCAAGTTGGTTCGCGGTTTGGCTACCGGGGAAGGCGGTGTTCAATTTCGGTGCGCCTTGCAAGGCGCTGCGGAGGGCGGCGCCGCTGACGACGGCGGTGTTGGCCACCTTACCGTAGGCGGCGGCCAAAAGGTTCTCATGGGGCAGGCCAACGGCGCCATGCAGCGCGTTGAGACGGGTTGTGAAAAGATTGCCGGCTCCGTGGGGGTTGAAGTCGGGCGCACCATTCGCGCCGGCGGCGAACTGGGCCACATTCTTTCCGATCTGAAAGTAGTTTCCACCATTCAAGGTGATCGACATCGAAACTTGGTTGTTGTTGTTCAGACCGTCAATGATGTCAGCCAGACGTCCACCCCAGCCAGTTTCAAACGGGCGGTCAGATATACTGCTTTGCCATTGGACGGTCTGATCCACGTGGGAGTGTAGTTGAACGGGTAGTCCCCGACCGGCTTTGTAGGACGCAAGCGTCGTCGGTTCGACCAACGTGCCAACATTGGACAGGACGGCGAGTTTGCCTTGGCCGTAGAGACCATGGAGGCCCGGCACGGAGGGATGCAGAGCATAGTTGCGGCCATCGCTATATTTCTTGGTGGTAATTGGCAGGATGTGGGTCTGCGGGAGGGCGAGCTCGGCGCGCGCTTTGGCGTAGGCGGCGTAGCTGGACGGATCGGAGGGGACTATGAGATTCGTGCCGTCGTTGCCGCCGCTAAGGAAAACGCAAACCAAGGCCTTGTAATCGGAGGGCACAGCTGCTGCTCGAGAGTTGAGCGAGTCACCGGCAACAGCGCCGAGCACGCGGAGTTGGGCGAGGGAGGAGAGGAGGCCGGTGGTGCCGACCGCGGCGCAGCAGGCCTGGCGGAGAATGGCGCGACGGGGCAGCGTGGGTGTGGGCGATGACATGACTATTTTTGCATGGCCCCGTCGGGCGATGAGACGGTGATCTCCAGAGCTGTCTGGACCCGTTCGATGTCGGTCGCAGAAGTAGGGTGCGATTGGAGAGTGCTGACAATGAGCGAGCGGGTGGCCGGCGTCATTTGATTGGCGCAGAACAGCAGGTTGAGTTGGTCGACGAGAGCAGTCGGATTCTTGGCGTTGGGCAAGAAGACGGAGTAGTCGGGCACGAGGAACGGCGAGAGCCCGGTCGGCGGTTGAGTGAACTGGCCGATGTCACGCAGCATAAATTCAAGGATCACGTTTGGCGCTTGGATCACGGCAATGGTGTCGGCGATCTGAAGCTCGGGTGCGACGAGCCCTGCGGCTGCCAACGGCCCGGGCGGCGAATAGTCGGGCGAAAAAAAGTTAAAGACGGTCAAGGCGTTGAGCGGCGCTTGGTAAAGATGGAAGCCCGAACCAATGTAAACGATACTGCCGTTGGCTTGGGCAACGAATCCGTTTCCGCCGCGAAACTCGCCGTAGTAGCTGTCGAGGAAACGGCCATTGGGGGCGCGAAAATTAAGAGCCCGGAAAAAACCGGTGAGGCGGATCAACGGCTCTTTGATTTTGCCGAAACCTACATTCCCCGGGATGTCGGGAGAGCGGGCCTCGTAATCGGTCAGGATCGCGCGCACCACTGCACCGAGATTGCCGCGGGTCCCCGTGCCGTCGTTGGCGAAGACCTGGGCAACCCGATAGAGGTAAGCGGAGCTGGGGTTGCTCGTCACCAAGCGCTGAATGAGTTGACGACAGATGAATGGGCCGGCGTTAGGATGATTGGCTAGAGCATCGAGCAGGATCTTCAGATCTTGTGGGCCCGTTTGGTTGGCAGGCACCAGCGTGGGGGTGGCGCGGCCCAGCGGAACCTGCTGAAGGCTCACGAGGCGTTTCGCAGTCTTATCGTGAAACCGATCAAAATACCCCATCGGTTTCAACAGCTCGTGGTCGTCGCCCTTGAAGCCATAGGAGACCCAACCTGGAAAATAGCTGTTGAAAATACTGGCATCCACTGTGGCGGGATTCAGGCCCGACCCGGTCCAGCCGGTCAGAACTTTCGCGGTCTCAGAGACGGTCGTTTGATCGTATGTGGGAATGGGTTGGCCGGCGGAATCGAGGAGCAGGCTGCCATCAGGCTGCAGTTGCACGAGGCCGATGCTGAAAAGCTGCATGATTTCGCGGGCATAATTCTCATCGGGACTAGTGCCGCGGGCGGGATCGGCTTTGGGGTTACCCCAGTGGCTCAACCACACACCCATCGCGGGATCGAGCGTGATGTTCTCGAGGAGCTGCCGATAGTTTCCGAAAGCCCCATTCACGAGGAGGTCGTAGTATTTGGCCTTCACTTCGGCATTCCAGATGAGCTTCTCCATCGCCCCTACCACGAAAATTTCGCTGAGCGCGAAGGCTACCCGCTGCCGGAGTTGGTCTGGTGCCGTGCAGGTGATCTTAAACCACGCTGCATTCAGATTGGAGATTTCAGTGCGGTAGGGCGCCGCGGTTGCAACGACAGCGGGATCGGGATTGGGAAACGCGGCGACGTCGGCCTTGATGCCGCCCCAAAGCTGGGAAGCGGGCGTCGCGGAGAGCGACATCTGCGTGTCGAGCCAGGCGGTGATGCCGCGGTTGGTGACATCGGTGACATCTGCAGGCGTGGGGCCGAAAGTGGCTTGAGTGAGGAAGCGGGCGGCGTCGGTTAAGGTCGGGCGGGTGAGGGCGTTGGCGGGCAGCGCGGGAGGGGCAGCGGGAGCGGTGAAGGCTTGCGAGCCGGTGGCGGCGACGAAGTTGCCGCGGAGTTCGCCGTTGGGGAATCGGGCGGAGTCGAGGCCGACGGCAAGGTTGCCGGAGTTGAGGGCGTTGATGAGGTCGTTGGTGGTGTAGGCGCCGCTGGGGGTGAAAGTCCAAATGCGACCGGTGACCTGGCCGGCAGGAAGATTGAGCACGTAGTCGCGGGAGGCGCCGAGTTGGAGATGCGCGGAGGTTTGCGCGGAAGACAGGTTGGTGAAGGTGACGTTCACCGTCGCAGTGTTGTCGGGGTTGATGAGGATCGTGGCGTAACCGGACGCGGTGGAGCCGGTCGCAGCGGGATCGGGGCGGAGCGAGGCGACGTAGAGGGCGGAGTTGGGCTGCGCGCCGGTCTGATTGGGCGGGGTGAGATCGTAGACTTCAACGAGGGCGGTGCCGGTGGTGGCGGCGACGCCGCTGACTTGGAGTGTGTAGCTGCCGGGATCGAGGTTGATCAGGAGAGCGGCGTCTTTGCTGCCGGGAGTGAGGGCGAAGGCGCCGTTGGCGGCGAAGGCGGCGGTGAGCGTCGCGGCGTCGGCCGCGGTCGAGATCGCGGGCGAGCCCCAGTTGTCGTTTTCGGCGATCTTGGTGTTGCCGGAGTAGAGTTCGAGTTTGGGATCGGCGAGTGTGCCCGTGACGCCAAAGGCGCCGAGGGTGGGGCCGACGGCACGGAGGAGAAGGCGGCGCGTGCCGGCGCCGGGGGCGATGCTGATGCCGGGGATGAGGATGTTGGCACCGGTGCCGACTTGGGCACGGGTGGAGAGATTGATCAGCCGGGTGGCGCCGCCGGTGACTTCGTAGACTTCGACGAGGGCTACGCCACTCGCGCCGCCGACGCCGGAGACTTGAGCCGTGTAGCTGCCGGGGGCGAGCGTGGTGACGAGGGAGGCGTCTTTGGAATTGGGGGTGAGGGCGAAGGCGCCGACGGCCGAGAAAGCGGCGGAATCAGTGGCGGCCCAGTTGTCGTTCTCGGCAATTTTGACCGAGGAGGAATTGTAGAGTTCGAGCTTCGGATCGGAGAGGGTGCCGACGACGCCGAACGCTCCGAGGGTGGGGCCGACCGCGCGGACGAGAATGGTTTTGTTGGGCCCCGGACCGATGGTGAAACCGGTGATCAGCGTATCGGTGCCGCCAGCGGAGGTGCGCACCGAGACGTTGGAGAGGCGGGTGTCCTGCGCGGGGAGTGCGGTGAGGAAGAGGCAGGATAGCGCGAAAAGGGCAGCGCGAAAAAATCGAGTGAGACGCATTACGGAGGTGGGACCGAGCTGGGGTCGCCTGATTTACGGGCTGAGCCGGGCTCATGCAGTTGACGACGTAGTCGCCAAAGAGCGCACCGTTTGGCGTCGTTCAAGGTGTGCAACTTAAAACGAAGTTAACGCCCCAGACAGAGGCGAACCAAACGGTGCGAT